>NZ_JBWXUT010000004.1:0-169648 GCF_059901545.1 Fructilactobacillus sp. X1R3C1 | reverse complement strand
TTAATTTTAAGTTCTACAACTTAAAATTACCTTACACTTGTAATCAAAATCTTGTTCAGTTTTCAAAGATCTACTCTTGATTGTTGCTGTTTGATTCTTCCTTAACGCAACATGTATAACTATACTACGTTGCGTTTTAAATGTCAACAGATAAACTCAATTATTTTAAATTTATTTGTTCAAGCATTGTATCCGGAGAACCCAGACAACAAAGACTATTATACAACGCTCATAATGAAGATGCAAGAGAAATGATTAAAATAATTAATTCAGTTCATAATCAGTGACTAATCGATTATTATCAAATCACTTTGTCTCCCTCACTGAGCATTTACTACTATACATGCGCTCAAATCATTTGTCAACACTTTTGGTCAAAAAAGGTCAAACTTTTTTAATTTTCATTTTTTATCAAGAAAATTGGCCTACTTTTTCTTTGAATATAAGTCAATTCCATCTTGCGGGTGTTGTCTTAGATAACGCGTCGTAAAAGCATCCACTGCACTCTTATCCTCTAAATCAACGTCAGCATCTTCCATCGCACTAACCAATTTCTTATAAAAGGCATCAAAATTAGAATCGTACATTGAACGTAATGCTTTACTATTATTTTCTACCCATTTATTCAAACTAGGACCATTACTAATAATTCCCTGATCGTTTAAATAAGAAAATAAATGGATTAAGGCAAAGGGAATTAGTTGAAACAGCGAGTCCGTTTTCTCATCACTATCTAGCATCAAGGTAAAACGATTAAACATTACGTTAGTAACCAAATCGACGTTCCAGTTCTTAGGCTGAACTCCCAACCCAACAATCGCAATTTCAGCAAAACTATCAATGATGGTATCAATCTCGTCAATCTCATCCTGCGTCTTCTCTAAGACATCAGGTTGATCATCAATAGCGTCTAGCCAGCGATCGATCATTTCCCCTACTTGCTGTACTTCTTCATCCTTATCCATGACTTCATCTCCTAAAGTATTTTTATTATTCACTTTATTATAGTAGAAACTCGAAATTAACATTAACTTTTGCACTTTAAAAAAAGTTAAGTAAAAACATGTATAATTATCAACGAATCATGTCAAAGGAGCATCGAATCTATGAATGACAATATCGTAATCGTAAGCGCAAAGAGGACTCCGATTGGTAAAATCAACGGCACCCTCGCTAGCCTAACTTCGGTTGATCTTGGAACCATTGCCGCCAAGGCAACCATCAAGGACGCGGGCATTGATCCAAAACAAATCGACCAAGTCATCTTTGGAAATGTAATTCAAGCGGGCGGTGGACAAAACGTCGCCAGACAAATCGAGTTAAACGCTGGCATTTCTGACACAGCCACCGCCTCCACCATTAACCAAGTTTGTGGTTCCGGTATGAAAGCGGTCCGACTGGGGCAATCCGCCATCCAAATGGGCGATGCTGACATCGTCCTTGTCGGAGGAACCGAAAGCATGTCGAACGCTCCATACCTAAATATGAACGAAAGAAGGGGCCACAAGTTTGGCCCAATCACTTTAGAGGACAGCATTCAAAAAGACGGACTAAACGACGCCAGGAGTGGAAAACCGATGGGAATGACCGCCGAAAACGTTGCCGACCAGTTCAACATTTCAAGAAGGGATCAGGATGCTTTTTCCCTCCAGTCCCATCGAAAAGCCAGTGCCGCCCAACAAAATGGTTATTTTAATGAAGAAATGATCCCAATTGAAATCCAGAATCGCCATGGGAACACTATGGTTGATAAGGATGAGGGCGTTCGTTTTGATACCTCAATGGAACAATTAAAAAAGTTAAAACCATCCTTTAAAGAAAACGGCACGGTGACGGCCGGAAATGCTGCCAGCCTAAATGATGGGGCTTCCGCAATCCTATTAATGAAGCAAAGTAAGTCCAACGAGCTTGGTCTAACCCCGCTGGCGGTGCTGGATGACTACGCCGAAGCCGGATGTGACCCTAAAATCATGGGATATGCCCCCTACTACGCCGTTAATAAACTACTGGATAAGACGGGTCAACAAATCAGTGACTTTGATTTGTTTGAACTAAACGAAGCCTTTGCCTCTCAAAGTTTAGCGGTAGCGCGTGACCTCAATCTTCCCGACAACAAGCTTAACATTACCGGTGGTGCCGTCTCAATGGGCCACCCGCTCGGCGATTCCGGTTCGAGAATCCTCATCACCTTAATTAACAACCTCAAACGGACTGGTCAGACTAAGGGACTGGCCACCCTCTGTATCGGTGGTGGAATGGGAATGGCGATGACCGTTCACACATTATAATGAAGAAACAAAAAAAGATCTCAGTAGTTAGATGCATTTCTAACTACTGGGGTCTTTATTTATCCTTGCTTTAATTGTTTTCTGGTCTTTTTCACTGAAAGAATCAATCCAATCGCAAATCCAATCAGTGCGAACAAAACCCATCCCATTCCGTACTGCGCCAGTGGCAAAAAGTCATTAATTTTAAATAACCACGCTAATTCTGGTACGTGTGTCAATTCGGGAATGGTGGTCATCCCGCTTAAAAAGGCTGGAATGGCGATGAACCAGATTGTCATCTGGTAAACAATCTTAGAGTTTTTAAGCAATGGTTTAATTAACGAAATCAAAATCAGACAGATGGAAAACGGATAAACAATCATCAAGACTGGCATGATAAATTTAATCATTTCAGTCAGACCCAGCGTTGCCAAAAGTGCCGACATCACCACCGCAAAAATCAGAACGGGAAGGTACTTAAGCTTCGGGAAAACATCAGACATCGTATCCGCAAAGGCACTACTCATCGCAATCGATGTCTTAAGGCAGGCCACGATCACAATTAGCGCCAGCAAAATGTTCCCATAACCACCAAAGTAGTGCGTCGCAATCTGCACTAGGGCAATGCCACCATTCGCTGATGGCCGAAAATCACCCAGACTGCTAGCGCCCATGTAACTTAATAGAACGTAGACAACTGCCATCATCAATCCACCAATCCAGCCGGCCTTTCCGATGCTAACGGCTAACTGCTTGGGGCTTTTGGCTCCTAGTCCACGCACGGTTTCCACAATCACGATTCCAAAAGCAATTGATCCAGCACCGTCAAGCGTGTTATATCCCTCAACGAATCCCGAAAGGAGTGGGGAGTGACCGTATTCACCCATTGGATGATAGAAATGTGGTGAACCCATTGGTCTAACAATCGACACGACGATGATGACCGCTAGTAAAATCAAAAACAACGGCGTCAAAAATTTCCCGATGTATTCTAATAATCGACCCTGATTATACGAGAGTAAAAAAACGGCAATGAAGAAAATTAAAATAAATCCGATTAAGCCTAACTGCTGATGACCAGAACTAAGAAATGGTGCAATTCCAATCTGAAATGAAGTGGCTGCTAAACGTGGAATGGCCAAAAGTGGTCCCATTATAAAAGAAATTAAAATAGTAAAGACGTACGCAAACGACTTGCCAACGTTTGAAGAAATTTCAAAGGCTCCGGAACTGTCGGTGACCCCTAACGCAATGATCCCTAAGATGGGGAGACCCACTCCAGTTAAAACAAATCCGAGGGTTGCCCACCAAACGTTGCCACCAGCCATCTGTCCCATATTAACGGGAAAAATCAAATTGCCAGCTCCGAAGAAAATCCCAAACAACATAATTCCAACGTAAATAATCTGTCT
Organism: Fructilactobacillus sp. X1R3C1; assembly: GCF_059901545.1. NCBI lineage: Bacteria > Bacillati > Bacillota > Bacilli > Lactobacillales > Lactobacillaceae > Fructilactobacillus > Fructilactobacillus sp. X1R3C1. Next base: position 165,969 of record NZ_JBWXUT010000004.1, on the reverse strand, counting down.
TACACTTAATTTCTTTTCCAAGTTTTCTCCAACTTTCCTAAATTACTGTTCAATGCATTTTACCAGAAAAAAAGCCGGCTCCCTAATTAATTTGATGGTTGAAAAACCACATGAGCTTCACTATAATTATTTATCGTCTGATAATAAAAGTAAGGAAGTGTTATTATGTCTACTATTTACGTAAGAAAAGCTACTGAAGCTGACTTAAACGATATCTACACTATCATCAAAAACGCCAAGAAGTTTTTGGGCGAACAAGGCATCGACCAATGGCAAAGTGATTACCCGAGTGAAGAGGATTTAGCCAGAGACGTTAAATTTGGCATCTCATACGTCCTAGATGTTGACGGAAAAGTTGCTGGAACCGCAACCCTGCATTTAGGAATCGACCCCGATTACTTACACCTTGAGGGTGGAGAGTGGGAAAATGGCGACCAAGGTCACTACTCCGCCATTCACCGTATCGCTGTCTCAAACGACTATCGTGGTCAGGGACTAGCATCCAAATTCATCAGTGGTCTATTCACCATCTCAGCCTTTCGTGGTTTTAAAGACGTCAGAATCGACACTCATCCAGACAACAAGGGAATGCAGCACGTCATTCTCTCAAATGGTTTCACTAAACGTGGTATCATTTACGCAAACGGTAAAAAGAGTCATGGAACAAAACGTTTCGCTTACCAAATCGAACTAAAATAATAACTAGGAAGTGGCCAAATTGGGCGACACAGCGGTATTAATCAAATTAATCATAATGGCAACGTTCGGATTGATCGTAATTTTGGGATGCATGGGATGGACCTATCACAAGACCCACAAATTGACGTCAAAACGTTTTTTGGCATTATCAGTGTTGGCAATTTGTTTCATTATCGTCCTAATTATTCTGGTATAAAAAAAGGCTCAACCTGTGATATTCATGGGTTGGGCCTTTTTGTTTATTTTTTCTACTATAATTAATAACTAAGCATTTCTAATGTGTACCGTAATTATATAATATCGTCACTCACTATATCGTCCTTATGATTGTATCATATTTCACATTAGCCCTATTAATTACGTCATTTAAAGAATATAATTATTTATGTGTCAAAATTTAATAAAACGTTAAAGGGTGTAAATTGGTTTGAAAAATAAGAAGAATTTAATTATAGTCGTTCTAGTAGTTCTCCTAGCATTTGCTCTAGGAATAATATTTGCATTTAAAATAAACGGAAATAATAACAACAGTAACAATAAGAAAAATACTACAAGTATATCTAAGAAACGTAAGCCAACTAAACACAAAAAAGAAACTGACAACAAAAATAAGCAAGCAACTGATCAAGCTTCAACTAAAAATAACAGTTCAAGTTCTGAAGAAACAGGAACAACTTTGCCTCAATCATTACAGGGAGATTACAAGGGTTCAGACGATGTTACACTTACTATTTCAAGCAATACTGTAGGATTAGGAACTGCCGATAGTAGCATCGTAGTTAGATCGTATAAAAAGAATGGAAATACTTTTACTATTCATGGTGGCAGTGATTCCGGTGATAGTGACATTGTTGCAGACTCACCTATGGATAAACCTGAAACAATCCAAATTACTAAAAACCAAAATGGTAGCGTAACTGTATCAGGATGCTCAAATAACAATTTAAATGGTACATTTAATGCCACCAATTCTAATGATAATAGCGCTGACAATGACTCCTCAGATGCTGATACCAATTCAAACGACGATAATTCAGATTCAAATACTGATTCTAATGATAATAATTCAGATTCCGATAATGACAACAACTCAGATACTGATACCAACTCTGACGATGATACAACTACGGAACCAAATACCAATAATGATCAAGACAATGATTAATCAATAAGAATATTCAGCTTTAATTATCATCCTAATTATTCCGGCATAAAAAGAGGCTCAACCTGTGATATTCATGGGTTGGGCCTTTTGTTTTGAAATTTTTAATCATCAGTTTGTGTAAACACTGAAACTTTACTACACTTAACACCATTAATTTAGTTAAGGAGAATTTTAATGAAACACAAAAAAACAATCGTATTCGTCGTTATTATCGTATTAATAATTGGGATTGGATTTATCGTGTATTCAAATTCAGGTCATAATGAAACATATAATAGGACGAAACAAGTAGAGCAAACAAAGGATAAAAAAACAAGCAATAGCAAGGATAGCTCTGAAAACTCATCACAGACATCATCTACAACAGATAGTCAAAGTAATATGAGTTCAGACACTCCCTCTAGTTCCAATGACAACTCATCCTCTTCTACTAATGAGGCTCAATCTACACATTCCTCTAACAACTCTGATCAAAGAAACAATCAACCAAATCAGTCCAATCAAGCGCAAAATAATGTAGTCAACAATCCTGAACAAGCTATTAATGTCCTAAAAAATGGCTTAGGTTTTGGTGACGATATGGAATACGGATCTTTACCAACTGATGGATCTTACTATGATATCCAATTGGTAATTAAATCCTACAGAGATCAAGGTGGATCTGGAACTGCAGGAACTTATCGTGTTAATAAAAATGGAACATATGAAGAAATTCAATAAACGTTCTTATAAATGAAGAAAAGTAATATTTCGATGTTATTTTCTCTTTACATGTCAAATACCTTCTAATCGCTGATACTATTGTTACTTCAAGCATACTAGTGCTAACATAATTAAGGCAACCTACTCAGTTTAATAGAAAAGCCCTAATGAACACTTTTACTGGAGGAATTATTTTGCAATCATATTTTCAATTAGGTTATTATCTGCTGGCTAAATTATTCTTTTTTTGTATGCTTATAGTAATTATCTATGAAATTGTTGCCTATGAGCGTTCCAGACATTATTTAAGAAAAAGGGGAGAAATATTTAACAATATTTCTCCCCTAATATACATTTTGATTCTTTTTCTATATTTTGCCTCTAACAATATCATTGGACATACTTTAACTGATAATTATATGTGGAACAAAACATTAACAGATCGCTGGAATTATTTAATCGGGAACCCTAGTGGACTAATTATGCTAATGTCATACGTAATTATTCTGACTAGTATTGTTTTGTACATGACAATCAAACGCTGGAACATTTACAATAATGGGAACCAACAACCAAAATTAATTAAGCAACTGAAACAATCATTTTTTAAACATATTAACTATATCTATATATTAATTATATTTACTTGCATAATTTCATTTATTAATGTTGCATTAGGAATAATCTATCATTTTGTATTTTACTAATAAGGTAATATCCTAATTGTGAGGAGGAAGATAAATGTCAGAAAAACCGGACTACATCAAAGACTACCAAGAATACTTACATAAATACCACATTATGTCACGCTTATTGCTACCATCCATTATATTGGTAATCATTACCTTCACTTTGGGATCCATTCTCCTTAATATGCATGCAAACAAATTCATCCTTTGGATCATGGGGACAATCGATGGAATTACATTCTCGCTATTTATTACCGCACTAGGAACTACAATAAGATTAATGATAGAAAAATATAAGATTAAGCATATGCGACCTTCAAGGTTAAAACATTATTATTGTTTATGGGTCATTATTTTATTTCTGTGTTTTGGAATTTTTGTTTTCATTGGATCAATTGAAATACTATTACTTTCAAACAATTTATGGGAGGCATATGAATCTCCAATGCTGCCAACGTTTTTAATTTGCTCTGGATTTTTATTATATTATCTTTCTAAAAGCACCTTAAAATATCGGAAAAAGAAATATTCAAAAGAACTTACTGAGGGAATTAAAAAGATGAAATAAGTAATTGAGATATAAATCAATAAATGGACCTGTAATTACAAATTACAGGTCCATTTATTTAATCATTTTAATACAACATAAATTACGCAAATAATGACATATATCATCCTACTAGTGCCGCTAAAAATGCAATTATTACAGCAATACCAACACTTTCACCCTCAATTGCATATCTTACATATGCCGGTGTCAACGCAAGCGTATCAGTCTTTTCTCCTAATTTATCGGTAACCTCATCATAAGCTTTTTCATAACTCTTAAAGTCAGGATAATCATGTGGATGAGAATCAATATCTATTGAAATAGAAAGCTCTGTATCAAAACTTTTATTATTAATTTTTAACTTAAAAATATTAAATTCTACTGATATACTCCAACCGTCTTTAGTTTCTACAATCTCAATTGAAACTTGACCATCTTCAATTTTTTGAACAAATTCCCACTTATTAAATAAACTAACGATGTATACGCCAGCATTAACATTGTTATTACAACTTTGCATGACCCAATCAAACATAAATTTTAGTGGTAATTTCCCATTACTAATGGTAAACATCCCAGATCCATGGACTGGCTTAATATCAGCTTCACCTACTAAAGTAATTTTTAATGATTTATTATCATTGTATAGCACATAAGGAACATCAATTTCTACCTGTGTATTATCAACAATATTCTTTAAAGCTTCTTTAGCAGACATTTCTCCAATTCCCGTTGGCTTAATCTTATTAGTACCATCATCTCTACCAGACGACGCATCTTGGTCAATCGCAATGTCACCTAAACTGTATTCAACAAATTGGTCAATTGCCCAATTTTTAGGCATCTGATAACCCAAATTTCCACTATATCCAGTTGACATATCAGATACAAACGCCGTTTTTGCAAGTCCTTTACCAAGGGCTTGAGCACAAACATTTCTGGTTCCGTAAATTCCTGCTTGATAACTTGAGCCGCCTAATGCTTTTTTGACTCCCTCCATATATGGAATAACCGTACTATCAATGTCACCAGCTTGAATATCAGTATCAACAGCAAAGTAAATAATAGTATCCTTTGGGAATCCAAGCCGTTGTGCTGTTGCATTTGCAATTCCTGCATCAGCACAACCCTGGCCGTATTTAAAGTATTCCTGACTGCCATCATTATCTTGATAGATTGGAAACACCTTTAGGCCACCATCAGTAATTCTTTTCAGTTCATCATCAGTCAGATTTTTGTTACGACGTTTTGAGCCAGTGCCAACTGATCCAGTTAAATAGCGACCAACAATTTCAAAGCCATAATTTTTGATGTTTTTAACGTCTTTATCACTTAATTGAAATGAAGTATCACAAGCATTTGAATCTCGATTAGTATTCCCATTACTGGTAAGCAACCCCTTGATAACGGTTAAATCAGCTTTCCCTGTAAATGGTGGTAAATTCATAAACTTCCTAAAATTAACCACATCTTCAGCAACCGAATTATTAAATACTCCATCAACAGATCCACTCAGAAAATCATTAACCATTAATCCATATTGAAGTAGCTTAACGCCTGCACCTTTGTCCCCTTCAGTTAAAGTTGGCGTTTTATTAATGGTTCCAGGTCCATAAACTCCGTTTGCTTGTCCAGGTGTCATTCCTTCAACAGCTTGCAGGGCATAAATCAAAGCTGTGTTTGTATTTCGTTGATACAAACCATCAGTTGGAACCAAGCCAAGATCATCACCAAAATAATCTAAATAGTTATGGTTTAAATATTGTTGCATTTGACGATATTTCTTTTTACCACCATCAAGTAATTCAAAGGCAGCCATATCAAATAGACCAGCCATTAATGGAACAGTAACCCCACCTTTATCTAATCCAGCATCATTACGTAATTTATTTACTGCATTCTGTGTATCTTTGGTATATTTCTCATCAAACGCATTCGGGCTAATTCCCTTACACCAAAAAGCACCCTGAATTAACTTCGCAATCTTGCCCTTGTAACCGACCTTCAACTGATCGACCATTCCACTTAGTGCTTTCTTGGTTTTATCACCAAAACCACTACCAAGTGGACTAATCCCTAGTTCATGCTGAAGTCCCATTCTTAAAGCATAAATAGTTGGCCAACCCGTCTTTCCATTTTCCTTGACCTTATCAAATCCTGAAACATTACCGTATTCTTCGTTCAACCACTTTTGAACGCTTAAAACTTGTTCATCCATAATTATTTCCTCCTAAAATTTTCTTTATAAAATTTAAGAGCTAGCGCTAACTCGCACGTAAACACATCAAAATCAATTTGCAATCATGTAGAATAATCATTGAATCTTATAGACAAAAGTTCTACAATGATGGTAAAGAAAATCAGCTGAAATAATCTAAACCGACCTCTCTTCGAGGTTGTTGCTTGATTTCTCATCTGTTTACAAGAACAATCATATATCCATTATTTCTACATGTCAACAATTTCATAGATTAATTTTCTATGTAAATAATTAAAAGGAGTCAAAAATGTCGATCTATCAACGGGTTAAAGAGCTTGCTAAAAATAAAAATATTTCCATTCGCGAATTAGAGCATCAACTTGGGTTCTCCAACGGAACCATGCAAAAGTGGGACCAAACCGCTAATTCGCAAAAACTCAAAAAAGTTGCCAACTACTTCAACGTCTCCGTTGACTATCTCTTAGGAAACTCAACTGGTAACTCGGCTGACTTAGATGACCTCTCAACGATCATGATGTTTGGGGGCAAACCCATCCCAGAAGAAGACCGTGAAACAGTCGTGGAAATCTTAAGGAAACTTCGAAATGCACGAAATCATCAATAGTCTTTTTAACTATGCGTTAGATAATGACATTGCTGTTGTATACACGGACAAACTCCATCAAAATACCCAATCCTTTGCGGACGTTCGTTCCCATTCAATTGTGATTAATGCCAACTGGCAGCTACGAAAACAACTTCCATTTATCATTGCGCACGAAATTAGCCACGTCCTGCAGTGCGATCAGGATGATGCCATTCTTAGTTTTACCACTCTGATGAATCCCAAGTACGAACAGAAGGCCAACGTGAATGCCGTTAGGCTTCTAGTTCCCTTCTACGCTGACAACAAGGAAATTGACCAGCTTAACCTAGAGGAATTCATGGATTTATTTGCCATCCCAAATTCACTACGTGACGTGTGTTTTACTGAAATTAAAGACTATGTTGATTGAAACATCAAAAAAGCTCAACTTCATTTCGAAGTTGAGCTTTTCATTTACGATCATCTATTCAAATAATTTTTTAGCGGCCTTGGCCAGAATCTTCGGATTCTTATCAAATCGTGGGTTGTCCACGAGTTTTGACATTGGAACACCAGCAAAGTGGTAAGCGGCCATTTCACCAGAACGAACGGCACTTTGTTCGGTGAAGACCATTTGGTAAGGTTGTTCAACAAACTCACCGGTGAATGCTAGATTCGTTGAATGGTCAGGGATGACCTTGGGACGGTCAATTTTAGCACGGTTGTTAAACAATGCCGAAGCGTATGGCATGTATACCGGAACGGAGTTGACAATTGAGTCCATGATTTCCTTTTCTTTATCACGGATGTTTACGGGACCTGGATCGACCTTTGAAAGCTGTCCGATCAACTCTTGAACCATTTCTTTTCCAGTCATCTTGATGTACTGCTTGTCGACGAATTCACCGCGACGATATGGATACAAGAAGTAACCCCAAAGAACGGTTTCGTTTGGCTTCTGGTCGGTGAAATGAGGTTGATGGTGAACCACAATCGACATTCTCACGTCTTTTTGACCTAACGGAGTAATTGGACTCGTTGATAGGAAGGAATTCAAAGCATTCCCAGGTAGTTGCGTAGTAATGCGAGTGATTTCGTTTAAGAAAGTGTGATCCTTAGTGGTTACGGTAAAACTACTCCAACCACTAGCATTCCGGTCGGCGAAAAACTTATCTGGATTACCTAAGTTGTAGAAGTGATTGGTAGCTTTCTTCCACAAACTTGAGGCAGCTCCATAATCGGTGTTCTCACCTGATGGGGTGTTGAAGTCCCCAAGCGTAGCCGAGTCGGTGATGGAACCATTGGTGAAGAAGACCGCGGTCTCGTCATCGACGTCAACGTGTTCTTTTTGACCAGTGTCAACGTTCTCCATTTCTAGACCCTTAACGGTGATTTCTTCGTTCATTGGGGTTTCTTTGAAGTCCCAATCATTAACCCGACGGTTCAAGACGAACGTTACGCCTTGTTTCTTCAAGTAATTAATTAATGGCAGCATCAAACTTTCGTACTGATTGTATCGAGTTCGGTTAACCCCCACGAGCGTGTTAATTTGGGTAAATTCGTAAATCATTTGGTGCATGTAACGCCTGAGTTCTTGAGCTGAACTTTGGGTACGAAAGGCAAAGGTCGTCTCCCACATATACCAGAAATTGGTTTGAAACATGTGGGGATCGTCCTTGAAGTAGTCAGCGATGGAGACGTTATCAAGTTCAGTCTCTTTGTCATCTGGCATCATGATTAACTTCGTCAATAGGAGCCGGTCCTTGTTGTTAAAGCCCATTTTAGCGGAGTTAATGATGCCCTTTTCGCCTTCCATCAAACGCGCTTTATCGTAGGTCCGATGCTTAGAATCAAAGTCGCGCGTGTCCTCTGCGGCAGTCATCCCTTCTTCAGTGACTGACGGAACCCGACTTAAGAGATCCATCAAATCAACGTAGGTTCGGTAATTCAACATTCTTCCCCCACGAGCGACAAAGCCAGTCTGGTCAGACGTTTCGTGATTGCGATTCCAGTATTCATTGCCGGTCACGTCAGTCTTGGCACCATCATTTGCGCCATGGTCGTCCAAGGAATAGAAAGTGATGTTCTTTCCGTCCCAGTGACCTTCTTGAATCAAGTAAACGGCGGCGGCCATGTTGGAAATGCCGGCGCCAATCATAATTGCTTTTTTCTTAGTCATATTAAACCTCCTAGATTTAAATACGTAGTAAGCACTGGTCTCTATGTTAGCAGTTTCACATATGCTTATATTTATATTATAACGTACCCAAAAGTTGGAGTGTAACTTATCAATTTGATTTAATAATTTATTTAATTAATGTTCTTACGTCAACCATTAAGCAACTCACACGTCAGCCTGCGAATAGATAATTAAGGTCGTAATCTGGTACAATATAGTAGAAGAAAGGTGGTAATTACTATGCCAGAAACAGTATTTTTCAATCCCGGCGACTCACTTGGAAACTTTCACGACTATAATGATGCAGTTCGTTCTGCTCAACTTTACCGTGACAAACAAGTGGAGGCCAAAAACGTCGTAGTAGTTCATGGAAAAGACAAAAAATCATTCGATATTTTCCTTTCGGATAACGCTCAATCAGATGCTAAAAATAACGATCAAACTTCGCCCTATTACGTTAATAAACGAATCTAATTAATTGATTTAATTTAATTGGAAATTACGTAATTATTAGTGTACAATTGATTATATTAAATAACCAAACGTATGTTCGCAATTATGTAATATGTAAAAAGAAAGGAATTTTATGGCAAATTCTAAAAACAGTGTCGACGGGCGTCAAATCGAGCTCGATAAAGCACTTAGCAAGATCAAAAAAGAATTTGGGACCGGTGCTATCATGCGGATGGGCGAGTCCCCTAACCAAAACGTTGATTCCATTTCAACTGGTATTTTATCGTTAGATATTGCCCTTGGCATTGGGGGATTCCCTCGTGGTCGTGTGGTTGAGATCTTCGGTGCCGAATCATCAGGTAAAACCACGATCGCTCTTCAGACCGTTGCTGCTTTACAACAAGCTGGCGGAACGGCCGCATACATCGATGCCGAAAACGCGATGGATCCGGAATACGCTCACAGCCTGGGAGTTAACATTGATAACCTTTTGTTATCACAACCAGGAACCGGTGAAGAAGGACTACAAATTGCCGATGCACTGGTACAATCCGGTGCCATCGACTTAATCGTTGTCGACTCAGTGGCCGCCTTAGTTCCGAAGTCTGAAATTGAGGGTGACATTGGTGATTCTCACGTTGGTTTACAGGCTCGTCTAATGTCACAGGCACTTAGAAAATTAGCTTCCAGTATCAACAAGACCAACACCGTTGTCATCTTCATCAACCAGCTAAGGGAAAAAGTTGGTGTGATGTTTGGTAACCCAGAAACAACTCCTGGTGGTCGGGCCCTTAAGTTCTACTCAAGCGTGCGACTCCGTGTTAGTTCCGGTAAACAATCCAAAGAAGGTCAAGACGTCGTTGGTCGAGAAACCAAGATCAAAGTCGTAAAGAACAAGGTGGCTCCCCCATTCAAGACCGTTGACACTTTGATGAGTTTTGGAAAGGGTATCGAACCGATTGCTGACATGGTCAACCTAGCCGTTGACAAAGACATCGTCGACAAATCTGGATCATGGTACTCATACGGTGAGGAACGACTGGGACAAGGCCTGAATAAGACCGTGGCCAACCTGCGTGACAAACCTGAGATGGTCGAAGAAATCAAGAACAAGGTCAGAGAAGCCTATGGCATTGCCAATGATGAGGAATCAAAGGACGATGACAGTGACAAGGATGCAAAATCCAAGTCAACTGACAATAAGGCCACTACTAAGAAAACAACCAAAGCAAGTACCAAAAAAGATAGCGAAACTAAGTTAGACGTTTAATTAAATGGAAAAGCATCAAATCATTATGTAATGATTTGATGCTTTTTTAATACAAATAATAATCTTGATAAAGCTTTAAACAATATTTTAATTAAATCTACATAAGTCAAATATCGAATACTCAAATGAATTTTCAGTGTAATTACACAACTATAAAAAACAATTTTTATAACTTTAAAAAAATTGTTGACTTTCTATATCGTTTAATTTATATTAATTATGGTAATTAAACCTCTCACAAGAAAGGAAGATTTAATATGAAGTACTTGCTTAATTTACAAGCACAACCAAACGTGGAGTTAAAGAAGAAGCGTCGTCATCACCATCACGGAGTACGAAGTAATATCAGTGTTCAATGTGATGTTCGAAGCAATGTAAGTGTCTTCTGTCAGTAATTTAACAATAGGTGTATTTATTATGAAAACTTTGCTAGACCTCCAAAAGACTGTGGGTAAAAATGCCAAGAAGCTTGTTGGCGGGAAAAAAGATTCTCATATTAGTGTTATGGGATGTGGCAACAACAGCAATATTAGTATTATGTGCAAATAATACTATAGGAGCATTTCATGAAACCTATTCTGCAATTACAACAACTTGATAATGTAGCATTAAGAAAAAAGCGCCGAAAAGGACGTAAGGGTTCTCATCTGAGCGTTGGATGCACAATTAACAGTGACGTTAGTATTCTTATATGCAAGAGATAAGAGAGCCCTAATAGGACTCTCTTTTTATTTTAAACTTAAAGGATGTAGTTATGGATTTAAGATATTTAGATTATTTAAAAAAAGGATCATTATTTTATCAACCCACCACAGCCGAAACAAACAGTTTAATTTATAAAGTTACTATTCACGACAAGGATAAATGGAATCATCATATCGATAAAAATTGGAATTATTTTATCAATAAAAATAGACAACTGCCAAACCAAGGGTGGAAAATTCATGTAACATCTCCCATTGATTACGCGCAAAAAACATTGGACCAAATCACACCGTATTTGATAGAAAATAACATTTCTTTTAAATTTGTTCCTACCAAAAAAGAATTAATTATGAAAAATTCAAAATATGGTGATCGATCTGCATGTGGAAAATTCATAACAATTTACCCCAAAGATGAAGATCAATTTATTCAACTATTAAGTCCCCTAACTGACCTAACCAATGACATCCCCAAGGGTGCATATATTTTAAACGATAAACAGTGGTACAATTCCAACATCTTCTTTAGGTATGGGGGATTTATTGGAATGCCAATGGTACATGATGGAAAAACGATCATGGGAATCAAAAATCCAAATGGAGAGTTAGTGCCAGACTTAAGGGTTCCATACTATAACGTTCCCTCATTTATTTCTGAACCAAAAGAAATTAAAAAAATGGATAAAATACAAACGATTGAATATTCCAAAATTGATTTAACTAAATTCAAACGCTATGAGGTTATTTCCGCAATTCACTTTAGTAATGGTGGCGGCGTCTATCAAGTCACAAAAGATGGTAAAAATTATGTAATGAAGGAGGGACGAAAACAGTCTGGAATTGATGCACAAGGGAATGATGGTTTTTTCCGTGTAAAGAATGAATACAATACCCTAAAAAAATTAAATGGGATTAACAGAACAGTTAAGGTCTATGATTATTTTGAGATATGGGAAAATAATTACTTGATTGAAGAATTTGTTCCTGGAAATTCATTATCCGATTTCATTCCAGAAAACTTTCCTTTCTCATACGAAAAGAATCGAAATGAATATTTAAAACTTATAGATCAATTAATCAAACAATTAAAAGTGGCAATCACAGAAGTTCATCAGGCTGGTTTTGCTATTGGTGACTTAAATCCAAATAATATTATGGTTACTCCTAACAATAACATTAAACTAATCGATTTTGAGACTGCTACCCTCCTCTCAAATGAATATCATCCAGAACTACAAACTATGGGATACGTTAATTCTAAAATTAGTGACTTTAAAAGTGCTGATTGGTTTGCTTACATGAGGATCTCAAGATTTTTGTTACTACCGATTGAGTTCGTTTCTGATTTGTCTTTAAAAATTGAAGAAAATCAAAATAAATGGATAACAGATTATTTTGGAGAAAAAGCACTTGATATATTACAAAATACAGAAAAGGATTGTAAAAATTTCATTCCAAAATTAAAGAACATTTTCGACGTCCCAAAATTTGAAATCAATATAAAAGCAGTAGACAAACTCATCAATGGGTTAAAAACCGGAATAATTGAATATTCATCAAATCAAAATGATAGTTTTTCAGGTGGTGACATTAGACAATTTATTGACAAGCTTGGAAAAGTTAACATCGCTAATGGTGGTTTTGGAATACTAATGGCATTAAATCGGAGTAATACAAAGTTAACAAAAGAAATCAATTGGGCTAATAATAGCAGCAAAAATCTTATTAGCCACTTCAATGAAGACACCAGTCTTGGACTATTTAATGGTATTTCAGGAATCGCGTCTATTTTAGATGATTTAAACTTACAGGAACATTCAAACCAATTTCTTGAATTTATACTTGATCAAAAAAATAGAATTTTAAAAGAAACAGATTACACTCTTTACTCTGGATTAAGCGGAATTGGTTTAAGTTTACTAGCCTTCTTTAAAAAAAATAATAATAATAAATTTTTAGAAATGAGTAAATTAATCGCGATCCGCTTAAATACATTATTTATAAATGGTTCGGGAACTCAACCAGATGATGAAGATACCATTCCTTATGGATTAATGAATGGATGGTCAGGCGCGAGTTTATTTTTATTACTACTATTTGATGTAACAAAAAACAAAGAAACTCTGAAAAATGCCAAAGATATGTTGAATTTTGAACTAGATAAAAACATTGAAATTTCCGACTCACAATCTGCAGAGATTTTGGATAATTCAATTGGTTTTCCCAGAATACTTCCATATCTAGGAGAAGGAGGAGCTGGTGTCGGATTAGTATTGAGCCAATTTATTAGGCGCTTACATGAATTTCAAAACGAAAAATATTTAAACCTTCAAGAACAATTCACTAAAAATCTCCAAACTTACTGCACATACTCATCTGGACTAACCAGAGGGATCAGTGGAATTATCCTTATAGGAATTGATAATAAAAACAAATTATCCGACATCGATAAATTAGTCCAGTCATTAGAAAACTATCTGCTTGTAGATTCTAATAATAATATTATGTCACCCGGAACATATGGATATCGTTTTTCAAATGATTTGTTTACTGGAAATGCTGGTCTAATGACTGTCTTACAAGGCATTAAAGATAATAACGCTTGGAAATGGATGCCAGTGCCTAAATCTGTCTTAAATCAACTGTTTCTTTCCTAATCAAAATTAAATTAATGTCATCGTATAAAATCATTTATTATGATTAATTCCTAAATAAATTAAAAGTAGGAAAATAATGAAAAAGACAAAAATTAATTTCATTAAACTAGATGCCGGCTTCTTCGTTGGACTCGGTTTAAGTCTGATTGGAACAATAGTTTCTTTATTTATTCCCCTATTAATTGGTAAGGCTATCAACATTAAATCGTTACTCAGTCAAAAAAATAATACGTGGACAATTATTGGAATTTTGGCCTTGCTAATTTTTAGTGCCATTTTTACAGCAATTAGTGGATATTTGCTTAGTCGTTCAGGAGCCAAACAAATTGCAAATATTCGCACTCGTATTCAAGATCATCTTCTTTATTTACCAACTACCTATTTTGATAACCAATTAAGTGGAAAACTTTCTAGTAGAGTTATTAATGATGCCTCAATAATTCAAAACTTTACTACTGAAATAATCCCCTCTTCAATTAGTGGAATAATTACTGTGGTGGGAACATTTGCAATTTTATTTTCACTTGATTGGAAACTATCTTTACTTATCTTAATTGCATTTCCACTAGACGCGATGGTTACCATCCCAATTGGAATAATTGATGAGAAGGTTTCAATTAAATCTCAAGAGAAACTAGCTCAAATGAATGAAACCAGTTCTGAAAGTCTTAGAAACATTCGAGCGGTTAAATTAAATAACGCAGAACATAGTATCCAAAATAAATTCAAAAAAGACGTAAATGCTCTTTATCATTTATCACTAAAAATGAATGCAATTTTTGCTATAACAGGTCCAATTCAAACCATGTTTGGACTTTTATTGATTATTATAATCATTTGGTACGGTGGTGTTCGGGTATCAGCTGGAACTCTTTCCATTGGAACCCTAGTCGCTTTTCTAATGTATCTATTCCAAGTAATTGGACCAATTAATGTCATAGCTGATTTCTATGCAAGCTACAAGCAAGCAAAGGGAGCAACAAAACAAATTACTAGAATCTTACAGTTAAGTCCAGAAAATAACTATAAAAATCCTGTTATTAAAAACACTTCAAAAAATTCAGTTATTAAATTAAAAAATGTATCTTTTTCTTATGAAAATCACCTAGTACTAAGTAATGTTTCAATGGATTTTACTCCTGGTGATAAAATTGCAATCGTTGGTCCCTCAGGCGCTGGGAAAACCACTATTATCAATTTATTAACAAGACTTTATCCAATCCAATATGGAAAACTCTTGTTTGATGACAATGACGCTTCTAATTTTTCTATTTCGCAATGGCGTTCGCTTTTTGGAGTAGTAACTCAAGATAACACTATTTTTTCTTGAACATTTTATGATAACTTAGTTCTTGGTTTAGTAAATATCCCAAGCAAATCAGAAATATCAACAGCAATTAAAATTGCTGATTTAGAAAATTGTGTATCATCATTACCAGATGGAATAAAAACAATCATTGGTGAACAAGGACTTAAATTATCTGGAGGACAAAGACAACGATTACAAATTGCTAGAGCATATTTAAAACATCCTAAATTCCTAATTCTTGATGAAGCAACTTCTAGTCTGGACTCTGATTCTGAACAATTAGTAACACATGAAATTGATAAGATGATGACCGGCAAAACAATTATTGCCATTGCACACAGACTTTCAACCATTATAAATGCCGATAAAATATACTTTCTAGACCGTCACAAAATATTAGGCTTTGGAAACCACGAAGAATTAATGAATCGAGTTCCAGAATATCATCGCTTCGTAAATGAACAATTCATTGATAAAAACTAAAAAAGCATCAAATCATTACATAATGATTTGATGCTTTTTTAGTTTGTTATTTAATTACGCTTTTCTCATTAACTTACTACCGACATAGTAGATAATGGCAATCACAATCATGGAAATGAAGGTGGCACCAACCGTTGCTTTAATAATTGGCAACATGTTTAACGCAATGTACAATACCACCCCGATGGCGATACATAACATCGCAAACCAGTTAATTCCATTTTTGTACCAATACTTTCCGGCGGGAGTTTCTAAGGCTTTTAAATCGTATTTCCCATCTGACAAGCCAAAGTAATCAACCACCAAGATGGCAATGATTGGACCAAGAAACATCCCAGTATAGTTCAGAAATGCGGTAAAGGCATCAAGGAAACTACCGTTAATCAAAGGAACCAGTGTCAAAATCATGGACAAGATGGTAACGATGAACAGTGATTTATTCAAACTAATCTTAGGAATCAAGTTATTTAGGGCGGAGCCACCAGACTGAATGTTGACGGCGTTGGCAGTCATACTGGTCAAAACAATGACAACCATCGCAATAACTCCTAGTCCCAATTTATTAGCAACCGTACTAGGATCGGAGTTATTAGGATTGAAGACCCCGGACGTCAAGGCAACACTTAGCGTCGTGCACAGACCGATGATGACAAAACTGACCATCCCAAGAATGGCACCGACATATGGAGCCTGGGTGGCAATGCGTTTACTGGAAGTGAACCGAGTAAAGTCAGCTCCACCAACTACCCAACCAAGGGCAGCTGCGGCAATCGTATCGAGGGCGACCCCAAACGGCATCCGGGCTTTCATTGGAACTTGATACTTGGCAATCTGTGAAAACGAAACGTCACGAAAAACCACGATGACTTCGATAATCACAAAAATAATTACCAAAATCACTCCAATTCGTTCGATAATTTGAACGGATTTGGGACCAGCGATGATACTAAGTAAGTGCAGAATGCTCATGATGATAATTCCAACAATAATCCCAAAGTAGCCGCCGGGTTGACCAAACAACGCCCAGCCAAACATACTGTGGAACAGATACGCAAGGGAAGTAGCGGCGATAAACGTGTTAACGGCCGTCCACCCCATAAAAAGCGTCAGATTAATGACTGATGGCACGACACTTCCCCGAATTCCAAAGGGAGCTCTGGACAAGATCGTGGTCGATGCCCCCGTTTGATATCCCATGTAGCCCACCATGCTCAAAAACGCGAAGGCAATTGCCGAAGCAATGACGGCGGAACTAATTCCGCCAAAGAAACCAGCGGCGGCAATCACGCCACCAATGAACCAGGTTCCGTTGTTAGCGTTCGCTCCGAACCACGTGGCAAACATATCCCAATAATTCATGTCTCGTTCGGAAATTGGGATTGACTCAAATGCATATTTCTTATTTCGCTCCATTTTATCCTCCAATTATTAACGACTGGTTTGGTTTACTGTCTGATGGTCGTATTTGCAACTTATTTCAAGTATACCACTGAAAGAATCCTTCACAACGAATAATTCGAACGCCTCCTCAATTACTAAAATTCTGAATTACATTAGGCAAATCATTAAGTTACCACAAATTCTATCATTCGTTTTTCTTTGAATCAATTAAGTTGGTTAGCTAATATTGTTCGTTTTCTATGAAAATAAAAACGCCAATCATTTTTGACTGACGTTCTTATTATTTACTTCTTAGCTCTAACCCGCTGCAAAGTATTATTTGATAGCAGGTATAAATATTCGTCTTTAACCAGTTTGCCCAAGATATCTGATAAAGCAATCCCATAGATATTTACCTGACCACGATACTGGTCAATGATCTTCTTGACACTTTCATCCGGCTTCTTCGGATTAACGAAATCGGTCTTGTAATCAAACAGAACGGGTCCATCGTCTAAATCAAGATAACCATCAATAATTCCGTGGACCAACAACTTTTGTTTTGAATCGTTTTCAAATTCAGAGAAGATTTGGTCGGCTGAAACCAGCAGTGAAAACGGAACTTCCCGATGAAGTTGATCGGGATGAGCCTTAATTAGTTTGCCTAGGTCACTTTGATAAAACTCGACAACCGAATCAACGTTGACCTTTTTGGCAACCTCCGGCGTAATTAACTTATCATTAATCAGCTGCGCCAAGAGTTCTGAAACCGTCTCGTGATTAACTGGTTCTTTGACGTTAATCTTCTGCAAAATCAAATGCGTTGCCGTTCCAATCTCCATCGAGTTGGGTTGTCCGACTGATTGCATGAACTGCGGCTGCATAAACGTTGAGTTATTGTATCGCGTTCGCCTTAAAATCATGTTACGACTTTCGGCGACACTTCCCAGCTGAATGTTGTCCGGATCATCAAACAATCGTTTGATTTCCGAAACGGACTGATAGGCAGTGGTGGTAGTAGCTGCTTTGTATGGATATTTGAACCCCATAATCTGCTTAATTTGTGATTGATCAATTTGATCAGCTGGAAATTCCTGTTCCTCTGTGGCCGACTTTGTTTCGGTCGTCCCAGGTTGCTTCAAATCCTTTGCCGTCACAAATTCGACCTTAAAGTTCGTCGGATCCTTCGCCAAAACGTGGGTGGCGTCAACTTTTCCACGGTCCTGATAGTAGTTTGGGTGACGAGCAAGGGCCGCCCCAATCCAGTCCATAAAGTTATTCGCACTACTTCTCGTGGACTGATTTAAGACCAGGTCTGAACTCTGATAAGCGCGTTCCCACTTCTTGGTCTCATCTTCAACCGACTTCTTATTCTTAACAATCCCAGTGATGTAGAGTTGTTGCTCAGCCCGGGTCAGTGCAACGTACAACTGCCGCATCTCTTCGGCTAGCATACTGTTGTACTCTAGATCATTAATGGCCACGTACTGTAGACTAGGCAACAGTTCATGCTTTTTTTGATCTAAGTATTTAACCCCAATTCCCAATTTATTATTGAAAATGTAGTTTCCCCGGCTGTCAGAGTTATTGAACTGTTTGGTAGCGTCCATCAAAAAGACCACCGGAAATTCCAGCCCTTTACTACCGTGAATCGTCATGACGTGGACCGAGTCGGTCTCAACTTCTGCAGGGGCCTCCGCTAAATCGTCGTCCTTGTCCTGCAGTCGTTTGACAAACTGCACGAAGGCAAACAAGCCCTTAAAACTACTCTTTTCGTATTCAGCGGCCCGTTCGTACAAAGCGTGCAGGTTAGCCTGGCGCTTCTTTCCAGCTGGCATCCCACCAACGTAGTCCAAGAAACCCGTCACACTGTAAATGTGCCAGATCAAGTCCGAAAGCTCATGCTTTGTCGCAAAGTCCTTAAAATCATTCAGTTGGTCCAAGAACAACTGCACTTTTTTGGAAACCAAGTTCCCGAATTCGGTTGGTTCCTGTGTCGGATAGTTGTGGTAGAAATCAAGAAGCGACGTGAAATAGTCACCAGTCTTATGGTTAATTCGCAGATAAGCCATCTCATTTTCATCCATTCCCACGATTGGCGAACGCAGGACAGCCGCGAGCGGAATATCTTGATAAGGATTATCAATAATCTGTAAGAGTGACATCATAATCTGAACTTCAGTGGTTTTAAAGTAGCTCTCGCCACCATCAATTGAAAGTGGGATCTGTTTTTGGGCAAATTCCTTGGAAATATCTAAATTGTTCTTACGGGTTGGTTCCAAGATGGCAATATCACCGTAACGAATGTCACGCATCTCGTGCGTGGCCTTGTCGTAGATCTGTATCTTCTTTTTCATTAAGTCCTGGATTTGATCGGCGACCATTTTAACCTGACCTTCAGAACTACTGTCTGGTTCAAGGGTCAGATCGTCGTCATCATGGTCTGAATCATCAACGTACATCATAACGTTGGCGTTTGATTTGACGGCATCACCGTAGTAAGTGGCCCCGTACTTCAACTTGGCGTTGCCGGTATAGTTCATCTCACCAAGACCCCGGTCCATGATTTGAGAAAAGACTAAGTTGGTAAAGTCATCGACGTTTTTGGCCGAACGGAAATTATCGGCCAAAACGACCGCCGTATCCGGATTATCGGATTCTTGATAATCGTCTAGTTTTTCCAGAAACATCCCGGGATCGGCCAACCGGAAACGATAAATCGACTGCTTGACGTCTCCTACCATAAACATGTTCTCATGTTTCGGATTCTTCATGGCGTTTAAAATGGCGTCTTGAAGACGATTATTATCCTGATACTCATCAACCATGATTTCATTAAAGTAGTTCTGAAACTGATGTTGAATTTCAGGACTATCCTTGCCCTTTCCCGTCAAAATATTTAACGCAAAGTGCTCAATATCAATAAATTCGTAAGCGTGCTTTTGTTTTTTGACCTCAGCATAGCGCGTCGAAAACGTCTTAACGACGTCCACTAACTTGTTAACAATGGTTTCAGAATGATGAATCACATCCAAATTGTCAGCTTGTTTGGCAAAAAAGTACCGGTTGGTAAGGTTCTTTTTGATCGTATCATCAGCATTTTTACGCAGTTCCATGGCTTGTTTCTTGAATTCTTTTTGAGAATCATCCACCTTTTTCCGAGACATGGTTCCCAGTTTAAAATCATGAAATACATCATAGAGGGCATCCCAGTCCGCCGTTTTCAACCGATCGTAAATCTGATTCAACTTTTTAATGTCGGATTCAACCAAATCGGCCCGATCAGACATGGCACCGTTTAAAAATTCCTGACGGGACTGTTCAAGTAAACTAAGAGCCTGCTTCATTTTGTTTTGAAGTTCTGGGAGGAGGTACTTCTGGTAAAACGCACTCCGAGTTATACTACCGTCCATCTGGTACAAACCTGAAAGCTTATCTAACCACGCCACTGGATCTCGATCAACGTTTGCGAAATCATAAAGTCCCAGAACCACGTCGGTTAAACCGTCGTCACCCCGATCACTTGAAAAATTGCGGGTTAATCTGGCAAATGACCCATCCTCATCGTCTCCGTACAGGTCTTCGCGCACGTCTTCCCAAACGGTATCCCGGAGCATCTCCAGCTCCGTTCGGTCGGCCAAAATCCGAAAGTTGGGATCTAGGTCAATGGCGTAGTAGTACTTCTGGACCAACCACTGACAAAAAGCATCCATCGTTGAAATGTGGGCCACTGACAACTTCCGAATTTGTTTGACTAAGTTTCGTTTTTGCGCATTGTCACTGGTCTGATTAATTTGATTCTGGAGACCCTTTTTAATGCGGTCCTGCATCTCCTTAGCAGCGGCCTTCGTGAACGTCACAATCAATAGATGATCGACGTCAACGCCGTGTTCGACCTTATTTAGGACTCGTTGAACCAACACCCGGGTCTTTCCCGAGCCAGCCGAGGCCGACACTAGCGCATTTCCCGGAAACTTTTCCGTAATGGCTTTTTCTTGTGCGGAAGTATAATTCATACTATTGTTCGCCATTATCACGTGCCTCCTTTCTTAAGAAGTCAATCACGTCCTTGTTATTGCCCATGTCCTTCACAATGCGATAATTATTTTCAGTTAACAATGGATCAAACTGCATTACCGGTTTATAGGGAGAATAAATAATCTTGGATTGGTCTTTATACTGAGACGGTTCCAACTTAATGTTTCCGGCAAAAATCTGCTTACCGGCATTCTTAATCCGATCCTCAGTCCGCTTCAGTAAGAGGTCCAAGTCACGCGGTTCAACAATACTGGTCTTGACCGCATTACTGTATAAATCACCCTTGCTGGTAAACTGATAGGGATAAATATTACCAGCATCGTCAACGTTATTGACCATGTCTTTTAACATACCGTCGTTATTAACCAAGAGGCCCGTGTACTTATGAGCCTTCATCAATGCCGCTTCCAGCTGCTTCGGATCATCAAAATTCTTGACATCCTGCGGCTTCAAAATTGGATCAAAGATGTGCATATAAAGTGCTCCCGCTAACTTCACCTTGTCAGTAGTAGACAGCTTGTCCTGATTTCGTAGCACCGCATCAAGGTAAGTCATCATCTGCATCCGCGTTCCGTCATAGGCTTCCGACAAATCAATCTTCTTTTCACCAGATTTATAGTCAATCACTCCGAGATACTCGGTCCCATCAATGAACATCTGGTCAATCCGGTCAATTCGACCCCGCACGTTCACCGAGTGTTGACTGCCTAAATCAAAGTTCAGACCGTCAATGCCATTCGGTTTTCCGGGTTCACCAAAGATGACCTCGGTGTTTTTCGGCCGCATCTTGGTGTAGTGGGACTGGTCTCTAAGCGCCGTCGCCATCTGGATCACGGTTTGAACTAACTGCCTAGCAATGTACTCCATCCGGTTGGAACTCTTCAGGATTTCGTACTGCAGGTTCGGGTCGTTTTCAATAATGGTATCAGTGATTTCAGTTACCATGTTTTTAATCTGTTCGTTGGTTAATTTAGTAATGTCAATGTGTTCGGCATTAATCTTCTTGACCAGCTCATCAAGGGACTCGTGGTAGAACGTTCCAGTACTGCTGGGGTCAAGATTAAACTCGTCTCGTTCTCTTAGTCGCAGTCCATACTTCAAAAAGTATTCGTACGGATCATAGTAGAATTCTTCTAGCTTAGAAATGGAGGTATTAATCGTGTTCCCGTACAGACCCGTCACAATTTGTGGCTTCAAAGAAGCTGGCACGTTCTCATACGTCAGACTGCCAAGTAACTTCTGCGTGATGGTCCGCATCGTTGGGTCATTTTCAAGGTTCGCTTTAATCTGATTCCAAGCCGGACTCAATTTTTTGCCACTAACCTTAGCGTCAAGTGCGGCTTTGACCAAAAACTTCAGGGTGGCACGCTTGGAACCAATGAACTGCCGAACATCATTAGAATCCGATGCTGGCATCCCACTTACATGTCGCTCTTTTAGGTTAAAGTGATCCCTAATCCTGGCAACGTACGGTGAGATGGACTGAGTCACGTCTTCCTTTCCGCCACCCAAGTTGTACGAAAAGACCAATTTATCAGATGGGGTCATGAAGGCTAAATAATTTAAATAGGGTTCGTTGACCATCTGAGTCTCACTGTTGTCATTTAAATACTGGTCATCAGTAAAGTGATCATTCATCTGGTCACGATCGGCGTCGTTAAAAAGACTATTGTTTTCAATCGTGGCTGGCATGCTATTGTCGTCAGCTCCCATCACAAAGGTCACTTTTTTATCGTTCAATTGGACTAGTCCGGTTTCAGAGATTGTGACCTGATCCAAGGTTGATGGAATCTGGGAATATGACGCTCCCTCAAAACCAGCCTTTAAGAGGTCCAGGAAGGTGTCCATCTCAAAGGGATGATCACCCAAAAAAGTAACAAAGTCGTCCAGTAAACCGCACAGTGTGTTCCAAACTTGTTCCGACTGACCAGCTTCCTGTAGGTCACCACGTTCAGTGGCATGATCCTGCCAGTGTTTTAGTTCATTAATTACACCATTTTTATCCAAAAATTGGTAGAGAATATTGGCAGCATCTTTCCCCGTTTTGGCCTTCGCCATTTTCTTATAAAATGGTGGTAACGTTTCTTTTACAAAGTGGCGAATGACGTTGATGTCAGTGGAGATTTCCTTATTTCGATTTGACACAATCCCCGTATCATTATCAGAAACGGTGGCGTACTCCCAGTCTTCGTCCTGAGTCCAGCGTTTCCCCTCGTAGCCATTCTTTAGGACTAAATTTTCACACAACGAAAGACAGCGGCGGTAACGGTCAATGTTCATCGGCTTTCCGTCTTGATCCCTTGGCAGTAACAATTCTGACTTTAGTAATCGCATCACATCGTCGTAGCGGTAATTCCGTTTCCGATCGGTACGATAGATGGAAAACAACGCGTCAATTAGTTCCACTAAGGGATGATTGTCCATGTGTTTCTGAATGTCTACGAAATATGGAATTTGTTGCATCTGAAAAATGGGATCAATGACGTTTTGATACTTGTCCAAATGTCTGGTAACCACCATGAAATCGGAGTAACGAAAGCGTCCCGTGGCAACCATCTGACGAATCATGGTCGCAATGTTCATCAACTCGTCATAATTGGAATCAGCCCGAAAAAGTTCGAGGTCCGAGTTGCCATTTGTGTTCGGCGAAATTGGTGTCTCGACCTGGCTACTTGAAATCCAGTAGTCCTCTAGTTCCTTAATGCCATCACTACAACGACAGTCGCCCGCGTACTGATCGGTCATGATTTTGACACCACTTGCCTTAGCGTACTGGTACAACTGATTGTACAGTCTTCCCGAACGCAAAAAGAAGACCGAGTTATCGGGCATTTCATTTGGATACGAACGGTCCAAGTTGAGGTCAATCGTGATGTCTTTGGCCTTATCAATCAACGTTTTGACGATGTCTAGTTCCGAAGCAGAAAATTGCGAGAAACCACTGATGTAAAAATGCATCTGGGACAGGTCGGTGTTTAGTAGGTACTGGTTTAACATTGTCAAAGTCTGTGAACTATAGACGTATTTTCCGTCCGTTTTTTTCAAGAATTCGCGATAAATCACGCTAATGTCTTTCAGTTTTCCCTGTAATTCGGGATTAATCGTTCCAGGATCAAGATCAGCAATCTTATCCAACGTATCGGGGTCAATCTTGCCCTGCTGCAGTTCGTTAATCTGATCAGCCACCTGCGAAATAAATCCTGGTTGGGCTCCCTCGCCCTTAAATACGGATAATTGTTCCTGTTGATTTTCAATAATCTGGAAAATTATCATGTTGATGGCATCTTTTGAAAGCCGAGGTAGTTGGTACTCCTTACTGTTGCCGAGAAAATACCACATCAATCGTGAAAAGGAAAAGACCTGGACCCGTGTCTCGGCAAACGTGCTCTGCTGCTTATGATTCAATTGTTTCAGCGTCCCTAGTTCGGACTCAAACTTGATGTGATTCGGTACCAAATAAAAATAAGCATCATTTGGATGTTGCTGCATGGACTGATCAAGATCGCCGACCACTTTTTTAAAATGATCGTTACTGGCTTTGCCTAAAACAAATTGTAGTGCCATTATGCTTTCCTTTCTGAACGCTCCTCAATGAGTGCTTGTGACTGATTGATAAATTTTTCGTTCACGATTGCGTCAATTACAAAATGTGCAACCGTTTCATGGGAAACGTCTCCAACTGGAACGGACTTTCCTTCTTCAATCGTATGACCATCGTTGTGTTTGGTATTAACTACGTTAACCAAGCGAAAAACAGTGTAGGGGATTTCCGATTCATCAATTACTTTTACGGCGTACTGCTGCTGCTTTAAAAATTCGGAAACATCGTCAACCCCGGGATAATACAGCTTTCCGTCAACTTCTTTGTCAATACCTGCTACCGAAAGAAAAATAACTCGTTCTAGTTGAAGGCGGTGCGAATAAATCACGGAAAACAACGCTTCCATGTCCAAATCGACGTCCATCGGTCCCAGAAAAGAAACCACGATATCAACATCCTTTAAGTGTCCCTGATACGTCCGTTCCTTAGTAAAATCGCCCGCGGTAATCTCAAAAACCTGAAATTTATTACTTCTATTAAAATAGTTAAAGACCATTTGTTCGGCCGGAGTATTTCCTAATAATAAAATCTTCTTCATCTCTAAAACTCCATTCATACTCTAATTCTAACAAACATGTCAACGGACGTTAATGCACGATTTTTGCCCTGTAATTAGGATCGTTCGTGATTTGACACATTTTAACTTTGTGTTATCCTATTATCGTAATTCGTTTTTGAAAAACCGAATATTAATTTGATAGGAGTTGTGGAAATGGCTAATCGAATTGCCTCGTTTTTTCACTTTCAGGAATTAGGGACTAACTTTACGCGTGAAACGGTTGCGGGAGTTACGACTTTTGTTTCCATGGTGTACATTTTATTCGTAAACCCGAACGTTTTGGGTGCTGCAGGGATGGATAAGGGTGCCGTTTTTACCGCAACGGCCCTCGCCTCTGCCTTTGGTTGTTTCCTAATGGGAATCATCGCAAACTATCCGTTTGCATTATCCGCCAGTCTGGGGCTTAACGCCTTCTTTGCGTACTCCGTATGTATTGGGATGAAGATTCCATGGCAGACCGCACTAGCCGGCGTGTTTGTCGCTTCGATTCTTTTTGTCATCTTGACCTTGCTCAAGTTGCGAGAAAAAATCATCGATTCGATCCCATCTGACTTAAAGTCAGCCATTGCGGGTGGGATTGGCCTGTTCATTGCCTTTTTAGGGTTAAACAATGGTGGGCTTGTGGTTGCCAACAAGTCCACGCTGGTTGGCCTCGGTTCGTTCAGTAACCCACTCACTTTACTGACGGTAGCCGGTTTAGTCATCACTTTGTTCTTGATGGCCGCTAACGTCCCAGCCTCAATCTTCATTGGGATGGTTGCTTCAGCCATAATTGGAGTCCTTTTCGGATTAATCAAAATGCCCACTGGAATCGTCTCGGCAGTTCCAAGCATTAAATCCACTTTTCTAGTAGGATTATTCAACGTTGACAAAATCAACACGCCGCAGTTAATCGTTGTCGTGCTGACGTTCCTTTTGGTAACCTTCTTTGATACCGCCGGAACGTTAGTTGGATTAGCCGAACAGGCTGGTTACATGAAAAACAATAAAATTCCACGAATCGGCCGTGCTTTAGGTGCCGACTCCGTTACCATGCTGGTTGGTTCACTTCTTGGAACTTCGCCAATGGGTGCCTACGTCGAATCTTCAGCTGGCATCGCAGTTGGTGGTCGTTCTGGTTTTACCGTCATTGTGACCGGAATTCTGTTCTTGTTAGCAATGTTCTTCTCGCCACTATTGACCGTTATTACTAGTCAGGTGACCGCTCCCGCACTGATTATCGTTGGAATCTTGATGGCCAAGTCACTTGGAAACATTCACTGGAACAAGTTTGAAGTGGCAGCCCCAGCCTTTCTGATCGCAATTGGAATGCCACTAACGTACAGTATCTCTGACGGAATTGCACTTGGTTTCATCGCCTATCCGATTACCATGATTGCCGCTAAACGCGGCAAGGAAGTCGGTTGGATGATGTATTCGTTAGCAATTATCTTCCTAGTCTTCTTGTGGATACTAAACATTAAATAACAAAAAGTCCCAAAATGAATTTGAAAGTTCATTTTGGGGCTTTTTTAAGAAATGGTAATACTAAGTTTTTTACCTAACGCCGTCGCAATTTTTGAAAGCGTCTTTACACTAACGTTATCACCCTTTTCAACGCGGTTAACGGTTGACTGAGGAATTCTAGCCTTTTTAGCAAGTTCTCTTTGAGAATATCCCGCATCTTTCCGTGCTTTCATAACTGAAACAGCACCTTCTAATTTGCCTTCTTCTTTTTGAACCCCACTCTTAAAGCCGGGTTCTTTTTTATCTCTATCTAAGACATACTTTTCTAACTTATTCATTATATTCTCCCCTTATCAAGTATATATTTATTTTTTGTTCTTTTCCCACTTGCAAGATTTTTGTATCTTTTTCGTAAATATATAGGTAAATAATTTTTTCAAAACAATTAAGCCAATTTCATTGTAACCGCTTCCGAATGGATTATACTCAAGGTGAGATCTGAGTTAGCTAACTGATTCTCATAGTTATTTGGTCACTAAAGTTTAATTCAAGTTTATTTATAATAAGGGAGAGTTATTATGGCATACAAGACTGTAAATCCATTTAACAACGAAACAATTAAGACTTATCCAAACGCTACCGACGCAGAATTAGAGCAGGTGCTTAAAACTGACGAGGCTCTTTATCAAAGTACTAAAAAACAAGACATCAAAGAACGAGCTAAAATCCTTCACAACGTTGCTAAAGCTTTGCGTGACAACAAGGACGATCTAGCTAAAACCGCCACCATTGAAATGGGAAAGTTATTCCGCGAATCCCAAGGTGAAGTTGAGCTTTGCGCAATTATTGCGGATTGGTTCGCCGATCATAGTGAAGAATTACTTCAACCAAAGGCCATTTCATCAATTGTAACTGGTGAGGCCGAGGTTCACTACCATGCCCTTGGAACACTTGTAATGGTTGAACCTTGGAACTTCCCTTATTACCAGATCATGCGAGTCTTCGCTCCCAACTTTATGGTCGGAAACCCAATGATTTTAAAGGATGCTTCAAACATCCCAGACTCAGCTCAATCATTTGCGGACGTGATCAGAAAGGCTGGGGCACCAAAGGGCGCTTTAACCAATATGTTCCTATCATACGACCAGGTCACAAAAGCCATCGAAGACAAACGGGTTCAAGGAGTAGCACTAACTGGCTCCGAACGAGGTGGATCTTCAGTCGCTGAGGCTGCTGGTAAGAACCTCAAGAAAAACTCAATGGAACTGGGTGGAATGGATCCATTCCTGATTCTAGATGACGCTGATTTAGACAAAGCGGAAGACATTGCTTGGCGGGTTCGTCTCTATAACGACGGTCAGGTCTGCTGCTCTGACAAACGTTTCATCGTCATGGACAACGTCTACGACAAGTTTGTTGAGAAATTAAAGGAAGACTTCAGTAAGGTTAAAATGGGCGATCCAATGGACCCATCCACAACGCTTGCTCCAATGAATTCCAAGAAGGCTAAGGACAAACTTCAATCCCAAGTTGATGCCACCATTAAAGCCGGCGCTAAGGTAGTCTATGGCAATGAACCAGTTGATCTCCCAGGTCAATTCTTCATGCCAACCATTCTTACCGACATCGACAAGTCTAACCCTGGTTACACCACTGAATTCTTTGGTCCAGTTGCTTCGGTCTACAAGGCCCACAGTGAACAAGAAGCCATTGATCTTGCAAACGACAACCCTTATGGACTAGGTGGAATCGTCTTCTCTGGCGATCCCCAACACGGCGCCAAGGTTGCCGACCAGATTGAAACCGGGATGGTCTTTGTTAACAACTTCCTCGCTTCCCTTCCAGCATTGCCATTCGGTGGTGTAAAAGGTTCTGGTTATGGTAGAGAAATGAGTGACATTGGACAAATGGCATTCGTCAATCAACAATTGATCGTTACCGCTCAAGAACCAGATATGCATAACCTGGCAGGTGCACTGGTTGCCACTGACCCAGAAAAATAAATCAAACTAAGAATGAACTTAAATAATTCATCCTTTTTAATAAAGAAGAGCCTAGATTAAATGATCTAGGCTCTTCTTTATTTTTAAATTTGAACGTTAGAGAATTGGGGCTAACAAGCGGCTAAAATGTTGCTTGAAGTTTAACCACCATGACTCTGATTCAAACATCTTTGTTGTTTGAAGGGTACTATTCTTCAAGTCCTCTTCAAAAATTGCTCCCATTTGTTTTCCAAATGCTTCATCATAGGTAAACGAATTAATCTCGAAGTTTAGTTTAAAACTACGATAATCCATGTTAGCGGACCCAACTGAGACAATTTTATCATCAACTACCACCGTTTTAGCGTGCATAAAGCCGTTATTGTAGTAGTAGACTTTGACCCCCAGTTTGGTTAACTGCCGTGCATAGTACTGGGTGGCACGGTATACGAACGGATGATCTGGCATGTCTGGCACGATGATTTGGACGTCAACGCCCGACATGGACGCAATCTTCAGGGCGTCTAAGACCGATGGGTCAGGGATTAAATATGGCGTAGTAATCTGGACCTTGTGTTTGGCCATTTCAATCATCTTAATGTAGCCAATCTTAATCTGTTCCATACTGGTATCAGGACCGCTGGAAACAATCTGCATCACCGCTTCGCCGTCGGTATGAATGATTGGATAGTACTTCTTGATCATTTCTGGGTTGTTGGGATTAATTTGGAGTTTCCCATCAGTGGCGTTCCAATCCAAAATAAACTGGGACTGGAGTCCATAAATGGCGTTTCCGTGAATTCGAATTGAACAGTCCTGCCAATTCCCAAACTTCTTACTCCAACCCATGTACTGGTCGCCGATGTTAAAGCCACCGACGTAAGCATGCTCACCATCAATCACTAAAATCTTGTGGTGATCTCGAAAGTTAACCCGAAAATCAAAGAAATTAGAATGGGTGTGTAGAAAGGGGTAAGCATGGCCACCCGCTTCAAACAGCGGTTTAAAGAATTTCTGCGTGGTCCCCATCGAACCCCATGAGTCATAGATGACCCGGACGTCAACGCCCTCTTTGGCCTTCTCAACCAATGCCGCTAAGACCTTTTTACCAATTTTATCAGCATAAAAAGTATAGAATTCAAGGTTAATGGAACTTTTCGCGTTCTTAATGTCAGAAAACATCTGATCCATCAACTTGTCGCCATTAGTGAAAACGTCGATTTTGTTGTTGTCATAGAGTGGGGACGTATCAGAATTCATAAACATGCGAACCATGTTAGCCGACTCCCACGCAATCTGTTTCGATGGTGTGTCAGCATCTTTCGGCTTTTTAAGCATTGCTTTTTCTTCACTAAGTTCATGTCTCACGTGTTTTTTCACGCTACCCTTTAACCGGAAGAACTTACTCTTAGGTAGTTTTCTCCCAAAGAAAGCGTAGATAATGAAACCTAGTAATGGTAGAAATACCAGTACTAAAAGCCATGCCCACGTTGCGGCGATGTCTCGTGGTTGCCTGAACACGGTAATAATCGCAAAAATCGCATTACCGATGACGATAATGTGCCAAATTAACATCCAATCAATTGCCATTGTAGATCCTCCTAGGTTTTATACGTCTATAATACATAATTTTAAAAGACTTTGCTTACTTTTTTGCTAACGATGGATTAAAATAATATGTACTTCGCATGAAATAGCAGGTGATGAAAATGAATTCTTACTTTGTCCTCGGACTACATGGTGTACACAGTTTTTCGATTCTTCATCGATTAGTCAACGCCCTGATTGCCAATCCGCAGGTCGCAACCGTGGTCTTTGCCGCCATAGTAATCGCGATCTTAGTTTATCAATTGTTTTTGAAAAAATAAAAGTGTTTCATAGTTGGCGATTAGTAAACATCGTTCACAACTACGGAACACTTTTTATTATTTGTTCATTTATATCGATAATGATGATTAATTGTACTCTGAACACGTTGATTAATGATTAACAAGAATGCCAAACTGGAGAAAAGCAGTATTAGCATCGGAAAGTAATCGATGGGGAGACTAATTAGTACCAAAGATAACGATCCAAATATCATAAATTCAACGACGTACAATCCAATTTTTAAAAACCACTTCATCTTACTCTCCCACCTATTCTACTGCTTGTTTAATAATTATTGATACAAATTATACAAGCAATATAAATCGGTGTCTACCGCTTAGTAGCGGTGTTTTGGAATTTTAACCCGCTGTTAAATGGATTGTAATAGTGTATAATGTCACAAACACTTTTTTCATGCCAAAACAACGAATGTAAATCTAAAAAAAGAGGTAACCTACTGTGAAACGAACTTACGTTAAAACCAAAAGTGGAACATTTACGTGTTTTTACCAATAACATTTTGTGATCAATAACTGTCCTAGCCATGCATCCCAATAACGATTCATTAAAGTATGAAGCCATTGTACTGGCAGCTGTATATCAATGCGACTGCTTTTTTATAATTATATATTATCATATGGAATAAAATAATCCATAAAAAACACCCTCCACATCGGAAGGGTGTTAAATCAATTTTTATTGTAATGAGTCCCATGGATCCAACTTGATTGGGGCCTTCTTCAAGACCTCTTTTTGGGTGTGCTTTAAATAACTCTTCTTAACAACCACTTCGTAAACGAAATCCTGCATCCATTCATCGGTCATCGCGAAGTAGCCGTCGTCTCCCACCTTCTTGCCCCAACTGTTTTCAACTTTCCATTTCGTTGGAACGTCGTTGATTAAATCAACACCGGTCAACGTCATGGCGTGGGAAACTTCAGCTTCGTGGTACTTGAGGCGTTCAGCCTTAGTCATGGTCATGTTTACATCAAATAAGGCAGATTGACGGTAGAGTTTGCTATCCAAGTAACCCTTTTGTCGGTTCATTTGATGCAAGACGTCATTTCCAAACCAAACGGTCTCGCCATCTTTAAGTTGCTTAATGGCGGCTTCCTTTAGTTCGTCCATTGGGGCGTTTAAGAACTCAATTGGCATGCCACCCTCAACGTTGTTCTGACTTGGAAGGGAATACATCTCATCCATTTTCTTGTCAGGTGAGTTGGTTAAAACGACATAATCGTTTAAGTCAACGCCGATGTACTTGTCGTAAAACTGTTTGGGAGTCAAACCCTGATCCAAATGATATTTCTTATCGTCATCACGATATTCAAGGTCAAAAGTCTTTGGTGGAACACCAAACGAATAGGCGGTCATTCGGTAGACCTCTGTCATCATCTTCTGTTTCATTTGGTTGATATCGTCGTCTGAGGCATCAGAATTAACCAAGTCTCTGAGGACCATCCCGTCGTGACGTAACTTTCTGTCCATCACTTCATCGTAATCAGTGGTGTCATCGGTGACGGCCGTTTCTGGAAAAGCCTCTTTGGGCATAACGCCGTACTTTTGGACCAGTGCCGCAGCCATGGCCCATTGGCCACCGTCTTCACCCGGCATGCTCAAGTAAAAGTCAACGTCCCGGTCACTCGTTTTACGATCGGCCAGTGCAATCATCCGGTCGTAAAACATGTTAGCCCGTTCAATCTTGTCCCAGAAGAACAGGTAGTTTTGGGATAACTCAAAGTCTTTCTTGTTGTACTTGACCGCAAACTTATGTCTCAAGGTGTTTAACAATGAAAATAGCCAACAGCGGCCACTGTGTTTCTGATTAGAAACCGTTCCCGTATCAATGTCAATTGAAAAGGTGCGGTTTAAGCGGACTGCGGTCTTAGGATCTTCAGAAGCTTTATCAATCCCGTTGGTCATGATGGCCCGTGAGATCACTTCATTTTTTGGTTGCACTTCCAGATCGGCCTGCATTTGATCAACGTCATCTGGTGTAATTGGGTGGTTAAATTCTGTCATTATTTTTGTCCTTTCTTTCGATTAATTAGTTAATTGTAATTCTAAGTCTCAACTAATCGTTTTACAAGCGAAGGGACTAAAAATTAGGATTCGTCATCCGCATCAGTTCGGGACCTCGGTTTACCAGTAGCATGCCCTTCCCGTTTTCAAACGACAGTCCCTCAAACTCGCGGTGACCGTCGGTAATAATCGTCCGGATGTCGCTGGTCTTGAGGTGGCCTAACTTATTGACCGGAATTCGCATGACCCCACCATTAGAAACGAGGTAAAGGTTATTATTCTGACCGTTATATGCCAGTGACTGGGGTACAATGCCAGGAGCGTGTCGGATTAACTGCGGAATTAGTTTGAACTTAGCTCCCCGTTCGTTAATCTGACCGCGATAAATCTTGACGGCTCCCCTTGGAGCGATGCCGTGATGAGTAATGCTGTAAAAATACGCCCGACCAGTTTTATCAAAGGCGAGGACCATTCCCATTGGAACCTTACCAGGAATGGTCGACTGAACCCGTGCTCTGACTTTTTGTTCTGGCTTTAAGGTGTCCATGTTCAGACGTTGGACAACCGGCTTAAACCCATTCTGGTTGATAAACCACATCTGTTTATTCTTAGGGTTATAGGCCATCGACTGCCCGTGTCCCGTGTGAAAGACGGGCCCAACCTTGATGGCGGCCAATTCGGTCTTACTATGACGAAACTTCCCCATGTAGCCTGGCAAGTCAAATCCCAGTTCGTTTAGCTTTTTTAAATCATAGCGCACCACGAACCCGGTGTTGGAGCCACCGTAGAAGGTGTACATAACGTACGCATACTGTCCGTGTAGCACCACACTCTGTGGATTACGCATCAGCCGGTGATTGCGGTCGTTCAAACGCGCGTGTCTACTGGTATAAGTAGGTAAAAAGTATTGGGTAACAAAGTCAGAATGACCGTCACCCCGAATCGTATGTAAAGTGTTCGGATAGTTCTCATCGGGTTTATAGGCCGATTCGTATGGATAATAGCCCCGTGAGTAATCCTTGTTGTCAACTACCTGATAGGCGTGTGCTTGTTTTGATGATTGGGTCTCATTTTGATTTGATTTCATAAATTCTAAAAGGTAAAAAATGACGACCAATCCAACAAAAAGCAGACACATCACAAATAAAAGCTTCTTCATCAATCCCTTCATATAATCCCCCAAATAATCCCCCAAAAATTAATTTAAATAAAAAGCTCATCATAAATATGATGAGCTTTTATTGATTTAATATCCTAATTCATTAATATTATACCGCTTTTGCTTGGTGGTACTCCATGGGAAGGTCTTGACAACCCCAACGACCTTCTTCTTTGGAACAAAGCCCCAGTAACGGCTATCGTTTGAGACGCTCCGGTGATCACCTAGAACGAAGTACTCACCTTTAGGTACTTTAACGGCACCCTTATTTTTAGGCCAGTTCTTGGATAAACTAGTTAGATCCCAGTCACCAGGCATCCGGTTGTAGTAAGTTCCCTGTTGCTGCTGACTCTTACTGATGTAATCCTGGTTAACCTTCTTGTTGTTAACGTAGATACTGCCACCCTTAAAGGCAACGGTGTCACCAGGAAGTCCAATCACCCGCTTAACGTAGTCGGTGTTCGGGGCAGCAGTGGGATCCTCCCCTGCCGCATTAAATACAACGACACTTCGATGCTTAATCTTCGCCTGTCTGAAGACCATGATTCGTTCTCCATTTTCAAGGTTCGGCTGCATCGACGGTCCATCAACCTTGGCCAGCGTAAATAGATATTGTCTGATTATTAAGGCTAGGATCAGTCCAATCACAATCGGAATCACCCAACTCATGACGCTCTTAAAAAATTTCATTTCAGATTCTCCTCAATCATTATGTATAATTTTATTCTATCACTAATGATTTGTCAGGGATGAAATCCATCCCGAAAATTTCCTTTATATATTTAGTAAGTATACCTTATAATAGCAATTAGTGCGTCATTGATCGCAAATTTTTTACTAGGGATGAAAAAATGGAAACAAAGAAAAGTCATGTCATTTGGTTAGCGGTCCTCCTTGGGATCGTGAGCGCAACTGGTCCACTCTCAATGGACCTATACATGCCGGCGCTTCCACAGATGATGGCAACGTTTCACACCAACGCCTCCATGATGCAACTAAGTATCACTGCTTGTCTGATTGGCCTGGCGGTTGGACAAGTCATCATCGGCCCCTTAAGTGACCATTATGGTAGAAAACCACTACTAATCATCGGTTTTATCCTATTTAGTGTCTCATCTGCAATGATCGCGTTCATTCCCAATATCTATGCCTTAATCACTTTAAGACTCATTCAAGGAATCGCTGGAGCAACCGGTCAGGTCATTTCTAGAGCCGTCGCTCGTGACATGTTTTCAGGAAAAATCCTGACCCGTTTTTATTCACTATTGACCGCTGTTAACGGCATCTTCCCCATTATTGCTCCCATCTTTGGTGGTTTAATCATCAAAATTACCGACTGGCAGGGAATCTTCCTCATCTTAGGGGTGATCGGAATCGTCATCGTTTTCATGTGCCTCTTTGGCATCCCCGAAACTTTGACGCCCGAAAACCGCAGCACCGGTTCCCTTTTTCAATCCGAAGTGCAGATGTTTTACCTACTAAAGGATCCAAAGTTTCTCCGCCTGGTGCTCGCAACCGGACTGGTTTACGGGTCGCTATTTAGCTACATCTCTTCCTCTTCCTTTGTCTTTCAGAGTCAGTTCCACATGTCAGTCACCGAATTTAGCTTCTTATACGCCATAAACGGAATTGCCATTGGGATTGGTAGTGCGTTGCCGGGTCGTTTGGTAATGAAAACCGACTCCATCACCCTATTAAAATGGTTCATTAAAGCTACCGTCATTACTAGTTTTATCCTCATCCTCAGTGCCATCTGGTTTAAAAACCTGTTAGTGGTTATTATCCTAGTCTTCATCATTCTCATCTTTATCGGTGCCATGCTGACGTTATCCACGACCGTCGCCATGAACGCTGCCAGTAAGAACGCCGGCAGTGCCTCAGCTCTTGTGGGTCTAACGCAAAACGCCATGGGTGGAATTGTTTCACCACTCGTTGGTATCATGGGTGAAAATACGTATTTGCCAATGGGACTCATCATTTTAATTGCCATGATTCTGTTTAACTTATTGTTGGTCAGACCAAAAACTGTGAGAAAATAAAGCAAAATCATTAATTTTTTCTGCAGGTTTTCTGCATGTTTTTAGCACCATCAAGTACACAAAGACTATCAAATCAACGTTTTTACATCATCTTTTCTGCAAGTTTTCTGCAGATTTATTCTATCAATAAGGAGAACACCCCCATGCTCACCACCAAAAACAAACGCTTCGACTCCTTCTCACTTGTAGTCGGACTCTACTTTTTATTTGTTGCGTTCCTCCTATTTATCCGACCAATTGGCTCTTTAATTACCATTATGGCACTTGGAACCCTACTTGCCGGAATTTACCGTTACGTCCTGTACTACGAATTGTCCAACTATTTCAATGTGATTAATAAGACCCTAATTGTAACGGGAACGATTGAACTCGTAATCAGTATCATCTTGTTTTTTCATCAGTTACTAAACTTTCACGTGGTCCTGATCTTAATATTTACCTGGATAATCGTGGACTCCCTCACCGAACTTTTAACGGTCAAATTCATCCCTAAGGTTCGGAAGTGGTACCACGCAGTCGTGATTGGCCTCGGGATGTTGGGCATCATCGTTTCAGTTGCCCTCACCATTCTGTCATTTGTCTCCACCTCAGAAATGGTCATCTTATTGGCCTTGTTCTTCGTCGCTGATGGCATCGTCATTGCCGTTCGAGCATTTTAAGGAGTGAACCAATGATCGAAATTATTTTCAGCTCAATCGTGGCTTATTTTTCAACCAATCTGGATTACTTACTCGTCTTAGTCCTCTTGTTAGGAGCATACAGGAATCCCAAGTTAGTCCTAACCGGTGACTTAATTGGAACGGTGGGATTAACCCTACTGCCAATGATAATTGCGCGAATTCTCGGAGCCGTCCCCCAGATGTGGATTCTGGGTCTTCTTGGGATCTTCCCCATTTTATTCGGAATTAAGGAGTTATTTCCACCCAAACCCCACTCTAGTAGTGACATCAGTACCAGTAATGGATCAAAATTCAAAATTGTGATGAAAGTCGTGGCGATTACCATTACCGCGTGTGGTGCTGATAACGTCGCCGTCTTCATACCTATCTTCATTCGCAAAACTAACTTAGAACTACTCCTAGCACTCATCACCATGCTCATCATGGCGGTCATCTTTTTCTTCTGTGCCATCCTCATTGAGGATAACCAGCCCATCAAGAAGCTGTTAGGAAAATACGGCCGTTACCTGTCATCAATCGTGTACATTCTTTTGGGAGTCTCCGTTTTAGTTCAAAACGGAACGATTGCCCATTTCTTTCATTAATT
The DNA here is from genome assembly GCF_059901545.1 of Fructilactobacillus sp. X1R3C1. Classification (NCBI taxonomy): domain Bacteria; kingdom Bacillati; phylum Bacillota; class Bacilli; order Lactobacillales; family Lactobacillaceae; genus Fructilactobacillus; species Fructilactobacillus sp. X1R3C1. Next base: position 128,962 of record NZ_JBWXUT010000004.1, on the reverse strand, counting down.
AACAAAAAGGCATCCCACTAGGATGCCTTTTCCTTTTGTTTCATAACTCGTTTCATGAATTGATCCTTCTGGTCAAACACGGTCTCATTCATAAAACCACTTGGACCATGGGGAACGCCGTCAACAATGTGAACCTCAACGTTCTGTTTGCCAATGAACTTGATGAGTTCGGCCGCCATGTTAATCGTCTGAACGTAAGGAACAACTCGGTCACCGGTTCCCGCGTACAGAAGCGCCGGAACCATTGCTTCATTTAGGTACGTCACCGGATTGGCCTCGGCAACTAAATCAGGAACGTCAATCGGTCGGTGAAATCCCAGCATGGCACCCTCAAAAGAGTCGGCGTCACCGGTTTCATAAAAATTGGGCTTTTGACCGAGTGCCTCAAACTCCGGCTTTAAAAGGTCCATTTCGTACAATCCGTACGAAGAAATCACGCCATCAACCTGACTTGAATAGTCAAAATGACTACCAAAATCACTTTCAAGGTGGCCACTGGCTTCAGAAGCTGCCAGTAACATCGCTAATTGAGCCCCTGATGATTCACCCATCATGAAAACTGCGTTACTATCAAAGTGATAACTATCAGCGTGAGCTTTCACGAAGCGCACCACGGCTTTTAATTCGTAGATTGCGGTGGGAAATGGTTTCATGTAACTAAGTGAGTAATTGGGACTGACAACCGCGTAACCGCGCTTTAACAGTTCCAAAGCGCCGTTTAATTTAAAGGAACTCTTCTGTCCGAAGTACATTCCGCCGCCATGCACATCAATGATGACCGGGTAACGGCCGCGCTTTTCATTTGGAAGGTAAACGTCAAGCTTGTGTCGTTCTCCATCCGCATAGGCCACATCGATGAACTTGCGGTCCACGAAGTCAGAATCAGCTGGTGAAAATTTATGTTCACGTTCAATGAATTTAACCATTTTAAGACTCCTTTGAAGTAGTTAATTTTATGATAATTCAAAAGCGAAAGAGCGGCAATTATTCCTACTTAATCGTGATGGTTTCGCCCTGACTCAGGCTAAATTAATTTATTTTACAAAAGTCAGTTTTTTCTATTGCTTTTTTTAAAAAAGAGGCTAAAATCAGGCCACGGTTGTTTAGAAGCACATTCTAAACGATATTTGGAAAAAGGGGTGAGAAACATTGGATAACAAAATTCTAACTGACGATGATTACGCCAAAATGCCATTGTCAGATCTCACTAGCACGTTAGACACGTCAAGCACCAAGGGTCTAAGTACCAGCGAAGCCAAACAAAAGTTACAAAAAAACGGAGCCAACGTCATCAAGAAAGGTAAGCAGGAATCGGTTTTAATCGCCTTCCTTAAAAACTTCACTTCACTAATGGCCATGCTGCTGTGGGTCAGTGGTGTGATTGCCATTCTGGCAGGAACCGTCGACCTTGGAATCGCAATTTGGGCAGTCAACATTATTAATGGTCTCTTCTCATTTTGGGAGGAACATGCAGCCAAAAAGGCCACCGACGCCCTTAGTAATCTACTGCCAACCTACGTCAATGTCATCAGAAACGGGAAATCAGTTCAAATCAACGCTGATGGGATTGTCGCCGGCGACCTACTACAACTACAAGCCGGTAACGCCATCCCAGTTGATGGAGTCGTGGTCCATTCTTCATCACTACAGGTGGACGAATCCGCTCTAACCGGTGAATCACTTCCGGTTGATAAGAACAATAAGTACCAACATGGTGACGGAAAGTTTGCCATCAGTAACGTAGTCTACGCTGGGACCGTTGTCACTAACGGAACGGCGACCGTCTTAGCCGTTAAGACCGGGATGAACACCGAATTTGGTAAGATTGCCAGCCTGACGCAAAACCAGAAGAAGACGGACTCACCACTTACTAAGGAATTGAACCGTTTGACCCGTCAAATTTCCATTATTGCTTTTGCGATTGGAATTACGTTCTTTATCCTGGCAATTTACTTTGTTCATTACCCGCTTGCCAAGTCGTTTATCTTCGCACTGGGAATGATCGTGGCCTTCATACCGGAGGGACTCCTTCCGACCGTCACGTTGTCTCTAGCCCATGGCACCCAGGTCATGGCCAAACGCCACGCCCTTTTAAAAGACTTAGACAGCGTTGAGACCTTGGGTGAAACCAACGTCATCTGTTCTGATAAGACCGGAACGCTGACCCAAAATCAGATGACGGTCAACCACGTTTGGCTTCCAGACAAGGAGTACACCGTTACCGGAACGGGGTATTTCAACAACGGCAAAATCCAGTTCAACGGCAAAAATGTCAATCTCGCTGACGAACCGGATTTGAACCTTTTGTTAAAGATTGCCCTGTTAAATAATGACACGGCCATTAAGTACGACCAGGACAACAAGAAAGCTCCGTCAATTTTAGGAACTCCAACCGAAGCCGGATTGAACATCTTGACCGACAAGGCTGGTTTAAACCGCGATGACTCGGCCAAACAAACTCCGAGGCTGAAAGAACTTCCATTTGACGCCAATCGGCGCCGCATGACCACGATTCAAAAGACGGCGCCAGACGGCAGTAACGTCATTTACACTAAAGGTGCCCTTGATAACATTCTTTCGATTTGTGACAAAATCCTAGTAAACGGTCAGGTGCGCCCCATCACCGCAACTGACAGGCAAAAGATTAACCAAGCTAATGCCGACTACGCTAAACAAGGACTGCGTTCACTCGCTTTTGCTTACCGCGATGACGACACCGATGATCCGAAACAAGCCACGATTGACAACACCGAAAAGAACCTCGCGTTTGTTGGTCTAGCCGTCATGTCCGATCCCCCACGAGAGGAAATCTTTGACGCCGTCAAGAAATGTAATAGTGCCAACATTCGGATCATCATGGTCACCGGTGACAGTTCCTTAACCGCCAAGAGTGTTGCCGTCCAAATCGGCATTACCTCTAACAAGGCGCGGGTCATCACCGGAGAAGAATTAACCAAGATGTCAGACGATCAACTTCAAGAAGCCGTCAAGGGTGAAGTCATCTTTGCCAGGGTGGCTCCGGAAGACAAGTATCGAATCGTCTCCATGTGTCAAAAAAACGGTGACGTGGTTGCCGCTACTGGTGACGGTGTCAACGACGCTCCAGCTCTAAAGAAAGCTAACATCGGCATCGCCATGGGGGTTAACGGAACCGACGTCGCCAAGGATGCCGCCGACATGATTTTAACCGACGACAACTTTGCCTCCATCGTTTCTGCCATTGAAGAAGGTCGAACCGTCTACAGCAACATCCAGAAGTTCCTCCTTTACATCTTGAACAGTAATATGGCCGAAGCCTTTCCATCAATTCTATTCCTAATCTCAAACGGTGCCATTCCACTCCCACTGACGGTTATGGAGATTTTAACCGTTGACCTGGGGACTGATCTCCTGCCAGCTCTGGGACTTGGAACCGAAAAGAGTGAACCGGGAATCATGAAACGGCCACCACGTTCAAGAAGCTCGCACCTGTTAAACAAGGGACTTATTATCAAAGCGTTTGGTTGGTACGGACTATTTGCGTCTATCTTGTCAACTGGCGGTTACTTCTTTGCCAACTACCAACACGGTTGGCCCAAGATTCCGCTAGCTGGCAGTGGCACGTTTTACGCCGAAGCCACTACCATGACGCTAGCTGCCATCGGCTTCTGTCAAATCGCTGCCGTCCTTAACTGTCGAACCGATTCGACTTCCCTATTTAAAATTGGGATCTTTAGTAACCACCGCATCATGTGGGGCATTGCCTTTCAGATTGTCCTAATCACCCTTCTAATCTACGTTCCGTTCCTTCAAGGTGTCTTTGGAACCGCTGCAATTGGTGTCAGTGACTGGATCTATCTGATTGCCATCCCAATTCCACTGGTTCTAATCGATGAGGTCAGAAAGTACTTCGTAAGACGACACATCCATAACAAGTTCAACCAACACATGTCTCACCTACAAAAATTAGAAAAAGCCCTATAAAATTAAAAGAGGATGCTGAACAAATTGTTCAACATCCCCTTTTTGGTATGGGTTTTAAAAATTGAGGTTTTAATAATTTAATGGCAATCAATCGTTACTTCAGAATCTGACAAAATTCAATACGTTCGTGGTTAGGACCATAGACGTTAAAGAATTTAATTCCCTTTGTCCAGTACGCCCCAATGTATTGAATTTGATCATCATCGACGTTCAGTCCCATTTCTTTAGCGGCCTTAAAGGCACTTTCAATGTCAGTGGTATTTAAGGCAAAGTGGTTAATCGCGCCATCAACCGGGTTGGTTGGCTCGCCTTCCCAAATTTCAAGGGTGAGGTTGTCGTACTTCATAAAGGCACAGTGAATGTTACCATTTGGGAAATCGCCAATCTTTTTAAATCCAAGTTTTTCATAGTACTGAATGGTTTTGTTAAGGTCTTTGGTAGGAATTCCTACGTGTTGAAGACCAGTAAAGTAATCACTAATATTCATTTTCTTACTCCCCTTTTTATTATGCGATAATTGGTGGTCATCATTATCAACATCAGTTGCCACCGTTGAATCCTCTATGCCATTAGACGTATCTAACGCTTGGTGCTTGAGGCTTGGAAAGACGACCTTATCGGCAATTCCGGTAATGCCACCCTGGAAAAGAAAGGCAAAAATCGTTCCAATCCCATAGTATTCAATTCGATGTGTGATCAAAATCGCAATTATTCCGATAACAGTCGGTGGGATGTATGAAGCCCACATTGCTTCAGCGGCGTTCCCCTTAAAATACTTGAAACGTAGGATCTGCATTAGATCGTCATTTGGGTGTAAGACCAGGTTGACCCGTTGATAAATCGAAATTCCAATCGCAATAAATGCAACTCCGATAAAGTTGACCAGCACGTAAACGGTGATTAAGCCCAACGAACGGGCCTCCGGTAACTTGATAATCTCGGTCAAAAGATCATAGAACACCTGAACTAACCAGGAAAACGGAATCATGAAAATCATGTTTCCAATGGCTCTGCCCCAGTCCCATTTTCCAAGCAAAAGCGCATTCAAGATGATGATGGCAACTCCGATCAAGACGAAAGTCCAAAAAAGATTCCAATGAATCGCAATACTAAAGTTGGTTTCGGCCGCCGTCCAGTACGCGGACCCCAAAAACTGGGGAACCACCTTGGCACTGGTGACCAACGTCAGAACGTTTCCAAGTGAATTGATGATGATTGAAATAATAAAATAAATAATCGAAGCACTCATCGAAATCGTTCGTGGTGTTTTCTTTGCAGTCATAACAATCACCACATTTTTCTATTTAAGTTCTGGGTTAACTGCGACAATCGACTTCCCCATCTTAGGGGTCGTGTGATTTAGAACTCCTTCAACTTCGTCAAGCTTTAAAATATTATCCTGGAACGGAGTGGTCTTAACGGCACCAGATGCCAGTAAAGCAATCGCATCTTCAAAGGCATGAGGATTAATAATCGATCCCTTAATCGTTAACTGTTTCTTAAAGACGTTGTAAGTATTCATTGAGAAGGTCTGATCAGGTTTACCGACTCCAAACATCAGCACTTGAGCACCTTTGTTGGTGTGCTCAGCAGCTTCTTCTTGAGTCTCAGGACGACCAACGGCTTCAACCACAAAGTCATAATTTTCTTTAATCGGGGTCTTCGTCGTGTTAATCACGTTGTCTAACTTTAATTCAGACTTCAAACGGTCAAGCACTGAGTCGTCTAGAATCCCGGCTAAATCAATTCGTTGAATCCCGTAGTCACGCAGGATCTGAGCAAACAGACGAGCCATGAAACCATCACCAATGATTAAAGCGTGTTGGTAAGGGGTAATGTTCTCGGTAATCTTCATTGCGTGAACCACACAAGAGATTGGTTCAAGTGAACATGCAGCTTGAAGTGAGACTGAATCTGGTAACTTGTAAACCACTTTTTCAGGTGCTGTAAAGTATTGAGCAAGTCCGCCATTACGAGTTACTCCAATGGCTGACAAGTTGTCACAGAGTTCATAACGACCAGTTCGACAATAGAAACACTTGTCACAATAAATATTGGGGTCAACGGCCACCCGATCACCCTTTTTAAATTCTTGGACGTTTTTACCAACGGCGGCAACAATCCCAGAATTTTCGTGACCTAACACGATTGGTGGGGTAGCGTCAGTGGAGCCTGGGAGTCCGTTGAACAGCCCATTATCAGTCCCACAGATTCCGGCATAGGCCGTTTCAACCAAAACTTCATCGTCTTTAGGAGTTGGAGTGTCAATCTGCTCCATCTTCATCTTTTGTTTGGCAGTCATTACTAAAGCATTCATTTTATCGTTCATAATAAATAGCCTCTTTTTATCATGTTAAATTTAGTATTAATTAATAGTAAGTAAAATAAGCGCTTGTTTTTATTTACACATTCAATATATACTCGGAATTTTAATAATGCAACCGCTTACACTATTGGCATGGCAATAAATAACAACTTCACAAGCGCTTCTGAATCAGCAAATATACTAAGATCAATATTTCAAATCATTTTGATTCTCATTTTATTCTGAAATAAATTAATATAAATAATAATTTCACAATAATTGTTTTGATAAAACGAAATAAAAATGAAAATAACACGAATTGTTCGGAAATAAAATCATCCCCAAACCGCTAGTGGCCTGAGGATGACTATCAAATTAAGCTATTTAGATTAATTGCATGATCAAAGTACTGTAGTTCAGACTTATTATGAACGACAGAAATAATGGTACTGCTTGCTATATAATTTCAAATTTCACACTTAAATAAAATATAAATCATAAAAAATACAACTAATCATAAATTAGTTGTATTTTACTGATATTCAGTTCTTATTAAAATTAATGTTTAAAGTGTTCTGATTTGTGGAAACGATGCCAGATGAATCCACCAACTGCACCAACTAAATTAACACAATAATTGCAATAATCCATGGCGTTTTACTACTTTTATTTCTTTTATCATGCTTAGTTGATTTTTTATTTGTATCTTTCTTTTCATGACCAGAATTTTTGACTTTGTTTTTGCTACCAGCATTTTTACCATTATCATCCGTTTTACTAGTAACCGGAGATGAACTAGCATTCTTTTTATCGACTTTCGATTTTCTTGAATCATTTGTGTTACTAGACTTATTTGGATTATTTGAATTATTAATTGCTGCTTTCGATCCATTTTTCATAGGACTGTTATTGCTGGATGAATTCTTAGAACTAGGGGCACTTTGAGCCTCTTTACTAGTTTTTGAACTACTGGAATTAGATGAGTTTGAGCTAGCTGCAGGAGTCTTACTATAATATAAATTAATTACATTATCACCAGAAGTAAAAGTACCATTAATCGGGTCACTACTACCAAAAAACTTATAATTACTAATTTGTGAAGGAGTAATGTGATAAGAAGATCCCGCATTTCCAGTTATAGAAGTAGACGACGAGATTGGTTGATAGCTTTCACTATCAAGATAATTAATTTGTAGCGTAACTGATTGATTATTCACATCATCGGCATGAACACTTTTATTAATTACTTGAGAACCACAAAAAAGATTCCGAGTGAGATAATAATTTTAAATATTTATGTAATAGCATTTCTTAATCTCCTATCTTTCTAATTATTCATCTTAATTATAAACTTATTTCTCTACAATTATCTATAATAATTTAAATTATGACCTTATTAGTAGTACGTAATTAAAATGATATTTTTAATATCCTAAAATCACGCTTTACATGGAGTTAACTCCATAAGATATTATCTAATTAACAAAAATAAAGGAGATAATATTTTATGGATAACAAAAGATTTGAAAATGGCAAAAAATTGTTAGATAAGATCGATGTGTCTTCAGCCGATCAAGTTATGGAGTCATTGAATGAAGTTGCTCCAGATGTTGGATCTTTGATTATCGAATTTGCTTTTAACGATATTTATGGAAGAGGAACCCTAAACTTAAAGCAACGAGAAATGATAACAATTACTTCCCTATTAACCCAAGGAGACACTAAAGAGCAATTAAAAGTTCATATTAATGGGAGTTTAAATGTTGGTCTTACAAAAGACGAAATAATAGAAACGTTTATCCAGTGCATACCATATGTTGGATTTCCTAAAGTGTTGAATGCAATTGAAGTAGCTAAAACTGTATTTAAATCACGTTAATTTATTTAGCCTTTTACTGTTAAAAACAAATTATTATATAGTATAATTCATGCTAATATAAATACAATTTTAGATCTATATCAACAGAATAGGATAATTAATTATGAATATTGGTGAATTTTCTAAAAAAGTAAACCTTTCAATGGATACAATACGGTACTATGAAAAATTGGGATTATTGAATCCGAAAAGATCTAAAAGCAATCGAAGAATGTACCAAGAAAAAGACATAAAATGGATTGAATTCATAAAAAGATTAAAACAAACTGGAATGCCATTAAAAACAATTGTTAAATATTCAATGTTACGAAAAAAGGGTAACAGTTCAATTGATGAAAGAATTTATTTACTAAATGAACATAAAAAACATCTTATTGAAAACAAAAATATCGTAAATAATTACATCAATTTTATAAACAAAAAATTAGAAATATATAAGCAAATGAAAAAAGAAAAGGAAAATTAATCATTTTTATTTAAAAGAGACTCACAATGGCAATCATTGTGAGCCTCCTTTTAGCTAAATTGATAATTAGTATTATATATCTTTTTATTTCTTGCTTATATTTATCGCCCTCACAAGCTCCTTTGCCACCGCTTTCGGTGATTGCGGATTTTGTCCCGTAATTAAGCGTCCGTCTTTTACGACATGGCTTTTAAATGGTCGTACTTTTTCAAAATGAGCGCCGTGTTTGTTGGCAACCTTCTCATTTAAGAACGGCACTCTTTTATAGTTGCCACTTAAAACTTCCTCAGCAGTCGTAAAACCAGTAATTTTTTTATTAGAAATGAGATATTTCCCATTCGGCAGCTTAATGTTAAGGATTCCAGCAATGCCATGACACACCGAACAGATGTATCCACCGTTATTGTAGATTTCCAAACTGATTTTCTGTAACTGCGGGTCATCGGGAAAATCCCACATTACTCCGTGACCACCGGTATAGTAAATCGCCAAATAGTCTTCTGGGTTAATGTCAGTTGGCTTCATAGTGTTAGACAATCCACGATTCTGATAGTCCCGATCTTGATACATTTTTAGAGTATCAGCATCAACATACGACGACTTCATACTTCTTGGATCAATCGGAATGTATGCCCCATTCGGACTAAGATAGTCCACTTCGTATCCAGCCCTTTGAACTTCCGCCACAAACTCAGCTGATTCACCCAACCACAGACCAGTCAGTCGATTACTCTTGGGAAAATTAGTCGTGTTAGTCTCGACCACTAAAATTTTTTTCATCGCATCATCCTCCTATTTATCTTGACTCAGATATGGCACTAAAATCGCCTTCACTCTCTTGGCCAGCTTACCCTTATTAACCTGTTCGTCTGATAAAACCAGCTCTTCGATGATGCCATCAATTCCGTAGCAAATGAAGTCTAGTTCCGTTTGACTGATGTCTTTAGTGACAAACGCCAGTTGTTCCCTGGTGAAATCATTGAATTCCTTTCTGAACTGGTACGAATCCTGACTTTGTAATAGATTACGAAAGAAATTACCATCCTGAGTGAAGAAATTAATCCAAAGTTCAATCTTTTCTTGGACTTTGGTGTCGTCAACATTCTGACAGGTCAACCTCAACTCTCTAAAATACGAATTCATAAAGTCCAGAACCAGCGCCGACTTGTCCGAATAGTGGTCGTAAAAGGCTTTTCTCGTAATGTCGGCTTGATCGCAAATCTTTTTGACCGAAATATGATCTAAACTAGGTTTCTCCTGCAATAGTTCACGAAAGCTATCTTGGATGGCTTTTTGAGTCTTTCGAACTCTTCTGTCAATCTTTTTTTCCATTAATAATCACCTTTTTTTAAGTTCATAGTTGCAAATGCAACAGTTGTATTATAATATACTCGTGTAACTTAATCAACGAAACTTATATCATTTAGGAGGTAACTAATGAAAACAATCTTAATCACAGGAGCTAGCTCCGGAATGGGATATCAAACCGCTAAACGACTGGCAAACTCCGGTTATCAAGTTTTTGGGGCTGCCAGAAACACGGACGCAATGGAACCATTAAAGGCTTTCGGGGTTACATCAATTAACATGGACGTTACCGACCAAGATTCGATGCAAAAAGGTGTTCATCAAGTTATTCAAACTGCCGGCAAGATTGACGTCTTGATCAACGGGGCTGGTTATGGTTCTTTTGGCTCCATCGAAAACGTCAGTACTGAGGAAGCCAAACGCCAATTTGACGTCAACGTCTTTGGATTAGTTGCCCTAACCAAACTGGTTCTACCTTACATGGAAAAACAACACGCGGGCAAAATCATCAATATTTCTTCAATGGCGGGCCGGTTCAGTAGTCCACTCGCCGGCTGGTACTTCGCATCCAAACATGCGCTTGAAACTTTAAGTGATTCACTTCGAATGGAAGTAAGAAGATTTGGCATCCAGGTAGTCTTAATTGAACCGGGTGTCGTTAAAAGTAACTGGTCCAAAATCGCTATGAACAAGCTGGTTAATTCCTCCAAAGGAACCAAGTACGAAGCAGCCGCGAAAGAAATGACCGAGAAAACTAATAAAATTTATGCTTCAAAATTAGCGTCACAACCCACTTTGATTGCCAAAACAATTCAAAAAGTCGTTTTAGCCAGAAATCCCAGACCACGATATCTCATCGGGTTCGGTGCGAAACCAACCGCGTTCTTCAACGCCGTTTTACCAACGAGACTGATGGATCGCCTAATCCCCAAATTTATGTAGGAGGTGCCTAATATGACTAACATTCCCAAACAAATGACTGCGCTGCAACTGCTGAAATACCGAACGCCCTTTGTAAAAGACACCATTCCCGTTCCTCAAATCAATGACAACGAGATCTTAGTGTCAATTGCGGCCTCGTCACTCAACCCAATCGACTATACGATTCAATCTGGTAAAGTAAAAATCATCATGCCTTACAAATTACCGATCACCGTTGGTAATGACTTTTCCGGAACGGTGGTCAAAGTCGGCAAAAAGGTAACTAAATTCCAACTGGGTGACCAGGTGTACGGGCGTCCTGATGATTATCAAAGTGGCACTCTAACCGAATTTATCGCGATTGACGAAAATGACATCGCTAAAACGCCTAGTAACCTAAGTATAGTAGATGCCAGTGCCGTTCCCTTAACCGGATTAACGAGCTATCAGGCTTTAATTGAAATTGGCAAACTGAAAAAGGGCCAAAAAGTCTTCATTCAAGCCGGATCTGGTGGCGTTGGTACCATGGCAATTCAGATTGCCAAAGCGCGGGGTGCCTTCGTTGCGACGACCACGAGTCAAAAGAACGTGGCGTTAATGCGCTCTTTAGGTGCCGATCAAGTGATTGATTATCATATGACGGATTTTTCCGAGGTGTTAAGCGATTACGACATTGCCTTTGACAGTCATGGCGGCAGGACCCTCAAAGATACCTTTAAAATCTTAAAACCAGGTGGCAAGCTAATCACAATCAACGGAATTCCAACCTTTAAATTTGGAATGGAACACCATCTCGGCTGGTTTAAATCAATTTTGTTTGGGATTGCTAGTGGTCCCCTGCGACTTTTAGCTAAAAAACATCACGTTGAATACACCTTCTTCATCATGCATCCCAGTGGACCTCAACTAGACATTTTAACCCAAATGATTGAAGACCAGCAGTTAAGGCCGATTATTGATAAGGTCTTCCCGTTTAGTGACGTGCTAGCGGGATATAAACTACTGGAATCACACCACGCTACTGGCAAGATAGTGATTGAGATGAGGTAAAACTATTTAACAAAAACCGTAAAAATAAAATGAAGTGCCAGATAAAGTTAAAATTCTATGTCTGGCACTTCATTTAATTTATTTAAATACATCAACAATTTCAGGAACAAACCATCCTATAAATCCTCCAAAAACGAACAACAGTCACCAATAATGAGAAATAAAATACCAAAAATTCAAAACCAATTAAGAGGTTCTAAATATATTAAAAAGTTTAATTAACAATAAAAAAAGAAAAACTATGTACTCTTATGTTCTTCGGTGTTACATGTGATACAATGTAATTAAGGAGATGATGTTGATGGAAAAAGTTAAAATCAGAAAACGCGGAAACTCAATTGGTATTAACTTCAATAGTGAGACTCAAAAAGAATATGGATTAGCTTTGGGACAAGAATACTTTCTAACTAAAGATCAACAGGGAGCACTTATGTTGGTCCCAAAAATAAAACAAATTTATGGCGACAAAAAATATGCCAACGGAAAACTTTACCAGTCTCCCATTAATAATAAAAGTCAACTAGAGGGACGTGAAATGATTTGAATAATCAATCGTATTGTCCAAATCAAGGAGACGTTGTTTGGATTGATTTTGATCCCAGTAGAGGAAACGAAATTAAAAAAAGACGTCCTGGCCTAGTAATCAGTACCAAAGCCTTTAATGACGCAACTCGTTTTGTTGTTGTTTGTCCAATTACGAGTACAATTCGGAACTATGCTGGTAATTTTAATTTAAATGGATACAAAACACATGGTCAGGTTATAACTAGTCAACTAGCAAGTTATGATTGGTCTAGTAACAGTGATAGAAATATTAAATTCATTGAAAAATTAACTCAATACGACTTACTAATCATAGAACAACTAGTAGGTCAGATCTTTAATTTCCCTAGCCAGGGATAAAACAAATAGTAATAAAAAACTGATACGCCACAAAAAGCCTCTAACTATCGCATTAGTTAGGGGCTTTGGCATTTATATTGTTAATACTCACAGTTTTATTATCTCAAATCATTCCACGTTTCAAAAACGCTAAAACCAATTTCACTCTTAGTCATGCCGCTTAATTGGTTTGGCCGGATCGCCTACGTAAGTTGAATTGGCAGGAACATTCTTATTGACAACCGAGCCAGCACCGATAATGGCATTCTCACCAATGGTAACACCTGGAAGAACAATGACACCAGTTCCAAGCCAAGCATTTTTGTGAATGTGAATGGCACCAGTAGTAATCAAATTCCGGTGGTCTGGTCGCGTATCGTGGTTAAGCGTAATCAGTGAAACTCGTGGTCCAATCAAAACGTTTTCGTCGAGATAAATTCCACCAGCATCGTCAAACAGACAATCAGTGTTGATTAAGACTCCTGATTTTAAGAAAATGTTGCGACCAAAATCAGTCTGAAGTGGTGGAAAGACAATCACGTTTTCCGGTACTTCTCTGCCAGTAATCTTAGCCAAGATTTCCTGTTGCTTAACTGGATCTGGTTCACTGTTAAACTGTTTCAATAATTCAGCATTTTTAAAATGAATATCAAAGATTGGTTTAAACGACGGGTCACGAAAGTCAAACGTTCCACCGTTTAAGGCGGCCTTTAAAAGATCATCTTCTTTTGACATAGATATCTACCTCGATTTTTGTTTTTTAGAGTTATAAAGGCTCCTGTGACAATTGTATCATCATTATAATGAGAAACAGAAAATCACATAAATGCCTACCTATAATATCTAATAGCACTTTTTCTAATTTCGATACCATGCAGTTTTAGGCCAATTGTGATGTCGTTTCTTTTGACTCTCCATGATGAGCAATCTTTGACCCCATGTCCATGTTCATTAAGTCCTTGCTAAAAATATTAATTGGATTTGAATTAATATTAAATAACTTATATGTATTTCACCTCAACATTACTTGAGTTCATATCCCTCATTGACGATGCACTCACAGAATTAATATTACTAAAAACAACCAAAAGCACCGAGAAAATTGAAATTACAACAAACAAAATTAACTTATCCGTTTTCATAGGTGTTATGTTACATAAATAACATTTCGTGATAAAATATTATCACGAAAAACAATAAATTAAGGGGACTACAAAATGAAAGCTAAAACAATTCTTATATCAACATCACTCATTATCATTTTATCGATTGGTTTTCTTGCTTTTGACCTTTTATTTGCTGACCATGCAGCAGTAAGCATTCAAATGAGAGCAATAACTTTATCAAATACTAAAATTAAAAAGTTTAGCAAGAATTTAGCCACTTATAACTACATAAAACGCCATAAATATGAGACATTAAAAAATTTATCAGATGATCAAGGGTCAGGAAACTTAGATTATTACGTAGGATCGTTAGGGCAAAAAAACATTGGTGTTTACGGAAGACTCAATTATTCAGGTATTAGGATTTTATTCCCACAATTTCAAGTGAAATACATAGAGCTAGAATAATCAAACTGAATAGATAATATTAACAATATTGGTTTTAAAATGAAAAAAATAAAATCAAAAACGTGGTAATTCAATTGACATTAGCTTCGATAGTAAGACAAAAAAGAGCCCACCAGCTTTAGCTGGTAAGCTCAATCATCAGTTCACCACAAACTGGTGACTTGTTTATCTCTTACTGTTTTAATTATATCTAATATTATTATTTAGTCAATAATATACTAATTAAGGCGAGTATTTACACCACAATACTAACTATACTCGTCGGTGATTTGATGTATCTCTTACTATCAGTCATTATTCCAGTAATAATTAATTTATTAACTCATTTGATTGAAAAATTAATTGCCTTTTTACTTAACTATTTTTCTGGAACTAAAGACTAGAGAAAAGCTCCTTTCACTTTAGGAAGGAGCTTTTTTACTTAGTAGGAAAACTACATAAAATTATTTTCTTTCATGTTATTCTAGCGATTAATCGCATCACAATCAATTCGTTCCTTATGCTCGCTTAGGTCCAGTCCCTTCTCCTCTTCTTCTGGAGTGACTCGCATTTTCGTAACGTGCTTTAGCACTAACACAATCAAGAAAACCATGATGGTCACAAACACGATACTGAAACCAGTTGCCAGCAGCTGAATCCAAAACTGATGGAGTGAACCACCAGCAAAGATGCCACTAAACTTCACCTGCGGATTAATTGCCTTACTAGCGAACAGTCCAGTCAAAAGACTACCAACAATTCCAGATACCCCATGACAACCGAACGCATCTAACGTATCGTCGACGTGCAAGCGGGGCTTTAAGTATTTAATGAAAGTGTAACTACATAAGGTGGCAATGACGCCAATCGCAATCGCACTGCCAATCCCAACGAACCCACAGGCTGGAGTGATGGCAACCAGGCCACACAAAGTTCCAGTACATGCGCCCATCAGGGATGGTGCGCCCAAGATGAAAACGTCCAAAATAATCCATGTCAACATCGAGGTTGCCGTAGCAATCGTGGTCGTCAGCATTGCCTGAAACGCGATGTGATTAATGGCGAGTGCCGACCCACAGTTAAAACCGTACCAACCAAGCCACAAGATGACCGTTCCCAAAAAGACCCAGGTCAGGTTATAGGCTTTATCGTTCTTACCCCGTTTGTGTCGTCCGAGCATGTTGGCCAACACCAGGGCGGTAATTCCCGCGTTAATGTGAATGACCGTTCCACCAGCAAAGTCCAAGACGCCCATCTGTTGTAAAAAACCCCCACCCCATACGATGTGAACGAGTGGATAGTAAATCAAGATACACCAGGCAATCGTGAACATAATCAAGAACTTAAACTTCATCCGGCCAACGATTCCACCAATCCAAAGGGCTGGCGTGATAATGGCAAACATCATCTGAAACAGCATGTATGAACCGTTCGAGATGGGACCGGCAGTTGCTGGGGCGGTAAAGTTGAAATTATGTAACATGAAATCATGCAGCCCACCGATAACGTTGAAGTAGTTCCCAGAAAATGAGAGCGAGTAGCCAATGATGACCCACAAAAGAACGGGAATGCTGCACATGATGAAGACTGACATCAGGGTGTTCACCACGTTTTTTCTTGAAACCATCCCGGCGTAGAAAAACGCCAGTCCCGGTGTCATGAAGAACACCAAAATCGTACAGATAAATACAAAAACCTCGTTTGCTGCCATGTAAGTCACGCCCGTTCATCAATTTAGTATACTAATAGTCTAGGCTTTAATTTTCATTTGAACAGGTTTAATGTCTCAAAACGTTACATGGAAGACGGAAAAGTTTCATCAAGTCGACTTTCTTGACGTTTACGCCATATGAGAGGTTACCATTTAACTGTATTAAGAAGGGAGTTGTTATGATGTCTGTTAAAGATAAAGTTGTTGTCATCACCGGTGGCTCTTCTGGAATGGGAGAAGCTACCGCTAAGTTGGCCCTTACACGAGGTGCCAAAGTGGTCGTTGGATCACGAAATGAAGAAAAATTAGAACGAATGGCCGATGAAGTTGACCATCCCGAAAACTTTGCCTACCAACAAACTGACGTTACGAAAAAAGACGAGGTGCAGTCCTTAGTCGATTTAGCCATCAAAAAGTTTGGCAAGCTCGACGTAATTTATAACAACGCTGGGATCATGCCGCAGGGAATGGTTGACAATCCAGCTAAATTAAGCGAATGGCAGGATATTTTAAACACCAACATTATGGGAGTATTAAACGGGATTGTGGCCGCCGTTCCCCAAATGAAGAAACAGGGTCACGGTTTAATCATGGCTACCGACTCGGTCGCAGGTCACGTCGTTTACCCTGGTTCAGCCGTCTACAACGGTTCGAAGTACGCCGTTAAAGCCATCATGGAAGGTCTGCGTCAGGAACAACACCAAAACGGCATCAAGACCGGGATTGTCTCACCCGGAGCCGTTGATACCAACCTGATGTCAACTGTTCACGACGATACCATTCAAAAGAGTATTGAACAAAATAACAACACCAAGTATGGCTGGTTAGAACCTGACGACATCGCAGAGATTGCGGTCTTCATGATGAGTCAACCAGAAAACGTCGACATTAACGAGGTTTTGGTTCGCCCGACCGACCAAGACGTTTAATAAAACCTTGATTTAACTCCTACTCAACGAGTGGGAGTTTTTTTGTCACAGAATCTTAATCAATTTTGGAACCCATTTACTTGAATCAGGACTAAATTTAGCGTTAAATGATCCCGTATCGGAAGTCATAAGTTGGAAGAGGGGTTTTATTATGACAATCGAAAATAAAGTTGTAGTTATCACCGGTGGTAGTTCTGGGATGGGAGCTGCCACCGCCAAGTTAGCTTTGTCTCGGGGTGCCAAAGTGGTCGTCGGTGCTAGAAATGAGGAACAACTTGAAGAGCTTTCTACCGAAGTTGATAATCCAAAAAACTTTTCTTACAAAATTACGGATGTTACTAAAAAAGAAGACGTTCAGGAACTGACCGGCATGGCAATCGACAAGTATGGTCAACTAGACGTCATGTATAATAACGCTGGCATCATGCCACAGGGTCCTATCGACGACCCAGATCGTTTAACCGATTGGAAGAAAACCATTGACATCAATATCATGGGCGTCTTGAACGGGATTGTGGCCGCGGTCCCACAAATGAAACAACAGGGTCAAGGTTTAATCATGGCCACCGATTCCGTTGCTGGACACGTGGTTTACCCTAACTCCGCCGTTTATAACGGTTCCAAGTACGCCGTCAAAGCCATCATGGAGGGGCTCCGTCAGGAACAACACCAAAATGGAATTCGGACCGGGATCGTCTCACCCGGCTTTGTTGACACGAACCTGATGGACACCATCAACGATGACAAGATTAAAAAACAGATTGAAGCTGGCAAACATGGTTGGTTAAATCCCGAAAACATCGCAGAAATCGCGGTCTTCATGATGAGTCAACCAGAAAACGTTGATATTAACGAAGTCTTGGTTCGTCCAACCGACCAGGATGTGTAAGTGAATATACCAAATAAGCCCTTACTCAAATCGAGTAAGGGCTTATTTTTTTGAAAAACTAGTCATTCTAATTTCATTAAACTATTGTTCAGTCAAACATAATTAATCCTTATCAACAATCAATAACGATTTAATGGCTTCTCGTTTATCCATGGCGGTATAAGCATCCTTGACGTGGTCTAAATCAAATTCCTTGGTAAAGACTTTTCCGGGATTAATCTTGCCATCAAGAACCGCCTTCAACAATACATCACGGTCGTAAGTGGTAACGGGCGCAATGCCGCCACGCAAACCGGTGTTGTTGTAAAAAAGTTTGTTGGTATTCATGTCAGCCTTTTGGGGAATTCCCACCCGGCCAACGACAGCGCCTGGTCTAGCAACCTTAGTTGCCGTATCAACCGACTGTTCGGTTCCAACACATTCAAGGATGGCATCAGCGCCAGCTCCGTCAGTTAGTTCCATCACGTGCTTCACCGCTTCATCCCCACGTTCTGGGACGATGTCAGTGGCGCCAAACTCCTTGGCTAACTTTTGGCGATCCTCGTGACGACTCATGGCAATGATTCGTTTTGCGCCACGCAACTTGGCCGCAATTACACCACAAAGGCCGACGGCACCGTCACCCATGACGACAACGGTGTCACCGTCCTTCACTTCGGCGCTGGCAGCAGCGTGATAACCCGTTGCCATGACGTCAGAAAGGGTAACTAATGACTTCAACATCTCGTCTGAATAGTCCGATGGTTGACCCGGAATCTTGACGAGTCCCCAGTTGGCGTTGATGTATCTGAAGTACTGGGCTTGATAACCAATGTTGGCACCCTTTTCTTGGTTCATACAGTTACCGTCAAAACCCGCCAAACAAGCAGCACAGTGACCACAACCATGGGTAAATGGTGCAATCACAAAGTCACCGGGTTGAACGTCCTTGACGTCGGACCCAACTGAATCGACAATCCCGATGGCTTCGTGACCAACAAAGGTATCGCGTTTTCGTTCGTCAATGCCACGATACCACCAGAGGTCGGATCCACAAACACTGGCCCTTACCACCTTGATAATGGCATCGGTTGGTTTTTCAATCTTAGGTTTGGGCGTGTCAACAAGTTCAACATCGCCCGGTTTGATAAATTCCGTTGCTTTCATTTCAATTCCTCACATTCATTTAACTAAGCTTTTCGATTAATTCCTAAACTTTCCCTTAAATCCAGCTGGTCATCTTGAAGCAGGCGTGTCGCTAGGTCAGCAATACTGGCAACGGCTACCCGATTACCGCTAACATCTTGACCTTTATACGTAATTTCGTATTCACTACTGCCGTTATCAAACCATCCCGGTCGAATTAACGTGTAATCTAAATCAGAACTTTCAATCACATCGGCCGCCTCACGATACGGTGCCAGTCGCGGATTATTTTTCAGGTTTCCACTTGCCGAAATTTCTTCAGGGACCTCATTATAGATGCCCATTGACGTAATGAAGACCAGGCGTTTGACGTTTTCATCATCCATGGCGGCCACAACGTTCCTGGCCATTTCCGGTAAATTGCCACTAAGTGCCACAAACACTTCGTCTTGACCATGCACTACTTTTTCAAGGTCGGATAAGTCATTTACGTCGCCACTTACGGCTCGTTCACGATCATCATCACTAAACTTTTGACCTGCACTTCTTGAAAAGAGTGTCAAAAAATCATCGGTCTTTTCCAACAGGTTCTTTCTGACCTCTTGACAGACGTTTCCGGTCGCTCCAATAATTAAAATTTTCTTCATAAATTATGCCTTTCGCATTCTCATTACTTAACGAAATTTTGAATGGTCTTTGGATCACGGTGGTCAAAGAATTGGCTTTCACCCTTGTCCAACTTGGCGATCTCCTTCATATCATCGTCACTTAATTCAAAGTCGAAGATATTGATGTTTTCTTCCATCCGATTCTTATGAGTTGATTTAGCCAGGGTCACGATTCCACGTTGAAATTCCCAACGTAAGATGACCTGACCAACACTCTTTTTGTACTTAGCACCAATTGCTTTCAGGGTTTCGTTATTAAAGATAGCGTGTTTGCCCTCCGCAAATGGAGCCCATGCTTCTGGACGAACGTCAAATGATTCCAGATAGTCGACGGCGGGCTTTTGTTGTTCCCAAGGATTAATCTCAATCTGATTAACGGCGGGTTTAACGTCGTTAAATAGTGCCAAATTGGTAATCTGATCATCGTAGAAGTTGGAAACCCCAATGGACTTAATTTTGCCCGCTTTTTGAAGTTCTTCAAGGGCCCGCCATGAGCCAAAGGTGTCGCCGTAAGGTTGATGAATTAGGTATAAATCAAGGTAGTCAAGCCCCAATTTTTTGAGGCTGGTTTCAAACATGTTCATGGTTTTGTCGTAACCACTGTCAGTAAACCAAACTTTAGAGGTGACAAATAAATCCTCGCGTTTTACGCCAGACTTCTTTAAACCCCGACCCACGGCTTCTTCGTTTCGGTAGTATTGAGCCGTATCGATTAAACGATAACCCGATGCGATGGCGTCAATGACCGATTGTTCGGCCTCTTCTGGGTTGGTGATTTGAAAGGTCCCAAAACCAGTTGCGGGCATTTGGTTGCCGTCATTTAATGTAAAGTATTCCATGATAACTCTCCTTATTTGTTATTTATTAACTACCCCATAATTTACACCTTTACTTGGACTTGAATGCAAGTAAAGCGTTTTGTAGGAAAGAAAAAACAACCAAAGATTGGTTGTCTTAAACCGATTCATCTTCAAATTTTGCCATCCAGTACACGTCATGGTAACTTCCGTTAACGTAAAACTGGTCTTTGAGCGTTCCTTCAATCTTAAACCCAAACTTTTCGTAAATATGAACGGCGGGCTTGTTTTGCACGTCAACGTATAAGAAAAGTTTGTGGAGGTTTAACGTCTCAAATCCATAGTTCACACAGGCATCAAACGCCGCCTGGGCAATGCCGTTGCCAACGAATTCGTCACCAAGCGCAATCTCAATCTCAGCGTTTCGATCGCGTGGATTGATGTCAATCAACGCCACGATTCCCGCAAATTTCCCTTTAACGTCAATCGCAAAATTGCGAACGGCCGGATCGTTATTCTCACGTTCGTATCTTTCGTTAAGGGACGACATAGAAAGATACGGTTCGGTGAACCAGTAGTCCATGGCTCGTTTATCATTAAACAGTTCATGGAGTTTGGGTAAATCAGTTTTCTCTAAAGCACGTAATTTCATTAATTATTCCTCGGTTGTCTTTTAATTAGTGCCTAAATCTTATCAATCTTTCGCCACTTTGACAATTTATGAAGAAGAAACAGAACTAAAACAAATGAACCCATAAAGTCGACTTTTGATCCGACTCTATGAGTTCATCCCGTTTCTAATTATTAATATTGATTATCATTTTGCTTTATCAGGGTGCCCCTGTAAGTAGATGGTGTGGGTATTTAAGAATTCATCAATTCCATGTTTACCATCGTCGCCACCAATTCCAGATTCTTTCCAACCAGAATGTGAACCATTAATGGCTTCGAAGTTGTAACGGTTAATGTAGGTTTCACCGTCTTCGAGTTCATTTGCGGCACGATGAGCGTTATCCAGATTCTCGGTAAAGATTGATGAAGTAAGCCCAAAGTCACTATCGTTAGCCATCTTGATGGCATCACTTAAGGTCTTGAAGGTCACAATTGGGAGAACTGGTCCAAAGATTTCATCTTGAATAATCTCAGAATCCTGTTTGACGTTCGTGATGACCGTTGGTTCGTAGTAAAAGCCACCTTCGATGTTCAACTTGTGACCACCAGCGGTAACCTTGCCGCCAGCTTCAACGGCTCGGTCAACCATCTTTGAAACTTTATCCAAAGCTCCTTGGTTAATCAGTGGACCCATCCCAACGTTTTCGTCCTTCATCGGATCGCCAACCGTAATTTCTGACATTTTCTTCGATAATTTCTTGATAAATTCGTCGGCCACGTCTTCTTGGACGTATACTCGTTCACAGTTATTACAGATCTGACCGTTATTATCAACTCGGGAATCAATGATGGATTGAACCGCCAAGTCAATATCAGCGTCTTTACATACAATGGCGGGAGCTTTTCCACCAAGTTCAAGTGACACTTTGGCCAAATGGGTAGCGGCACTAGTCATGACTCGTTTCCCCGATTCAACCGAACCAGTCAGACTGATGATGCCGACTTTCTTATTCTTTGACAACTCATCACCAACAACCGAACCGGGTCCCGTAACAATGTTGACAACGCCCTTAGGAATGCCAACTTTTTCAACGATCTTAGCGAATTCAAGCGCTAAATTAGGGGTGTCAGAACTTGGTTTCATCACAATGGTATTCCCGGTGACTAGTGCTGGACCCATCTTTCTGGCAATTAAGAAGAACGGGAAGTTCCATGGTAAGATGCCAGCCGCAACGCCAATTGGTTGCTTTTCAATCATGATACTTTCGTCTTCGTTATCAGATTGAAGGATTTCTCCCTCATAGGTTCGACTGGCACTTCCCATGTAGTCAAAGTAATCGGCTGAGAATAGGATCTCAGTGGTGGCAAGTGACTTAATCTTGCCCTGTTCTTCTTGAAGCATGTAAATCAAATGGTCTTTTTGTTTACGAACTTCGTTTGCGACCGCGTGCAAATACTGACCACGAGTGGCAGCTGGAACCTTCTTCCATGATTCTTCGGCTTTAGCTGCGGCATCGATGGCTTGTTTAGTCTCTTCCTTACTAGCACTAGGAACGGTTGAGATTGCCTGTCCCGTCGCTGGATTGAGCACCGTTAATACTTTTCCTGAATCTGAATCTTTAAATTCTCCGTTAATGTACATTTGGTAATGTTTTAATTCAGCCATAATATGATGCTTCCTTTCAATAACATTTAATTTCAACAATCATGTTAAAGTGATTTAATCAACCTTATTTTCCGGGTTGGTAGTCCTTATCAATTACTAGTACCGGTTTAATCGTCTTTCCGCTAATGGAATCAGCATTGGCTTCGTTGATTTCATCAAATGGATAGAACTTCTCGGTCTTATCAAAGTCGAACATGCCTAATTGGTAAAAACGAATTAAACGGGGAACGTCGACTTGCGGAATCGAATCACCCATGTTAACACCGACAACCTTGCGATCACTGGTACAAAGGTCGTTCCAAGTATCCAAGTTAATGTGCTGGTCGGTTACGGCAATCGTAGCCGTTGTTCCACCTTGAGCCAAGGCTTGAATCGAACTTTCCATGACCTGTTTAACGCCAGTCGTATCAACGGCATAGTCGACTCCGTGCCCATTAGTTAATTTCTTGATGGCTTCAACGGGATCCTCGTCCTTACTGTTGATAGCATCAGTGGCGCCAAGTTCTTTAGCCAACTTCAAACGGGATGGAACGATGTCAACGGCAATCACACTGGTACATCCGGAAATGCGACCAGCCATCATGGCCGCCAAACCAACGGCTCCAGTTCCAAAGACCGCAATCGTTGAGCCCGGCTCGGGCTTTAAAGTATTAAAGACCGTTCCGCTACCAGTCACATAGCCACAACCTAATGGTCCTAACTTTCTCAAATCGAGGTCCTTTGAGACCTTAACGGCGTTTCGTTCACGAACCACCGTGGTCGTGGTAAACGATGATTGGTCAAACATGTCGGCAACATCGTGTCCATTTTCGGTAAAGTGCGCACTGCCGTCGGGACGAACCCCCGATAGGTTATTGGCCGCATAGTTTAAACATTGAGTGGGAATTCCCCTTAAACAGTTAATGCAGTTTCCACAACCATAAAATGACAGAACGACGTGATCGCCGGGCTTAAAGTCTTTTACTTCCGAACCAACCTTTTCGACAATCCCAGAACCTTCATGACCCAGAATAATCGGATAACCAATCTCAGCCGTGCCCTTTCTTAAAGCTTCATCTGAGTGACAAATTCCGGTCGCAACCATGTGAACTTGTAAATCATCTGGTTGCATTTTGGCTAATTCGACATCATCTTTGATTTCGAACTTGCCATTTTTCTTGTTAACGACCGCTGCTTCAATCTTCATAAGTAAACCCTCCCATAATGTAAAATTGTTAATTATTGAGCAATTATGATCAAAGAAAAAGCTGATTTCATTAATCAACAATTGATTTTTTAAACTCTTTTCTATTAAACAGGATTGGAATTTTCGAAATGATTGGTTTGATCTGTAACCGCTTACAGATTGTTATACTCGTCTTCTAAAAAAATTCAAGTTATAACACATCAAAATCATAATTATCTAAGAAATTGTTCTTTCAACCCCTTGTGTTTCTAGTAGAGTCAAAAGCCAAAAAAATTCCCAATATTGTGATGAAATAAACTTTAATTATGTATAAAAAAGGGAATCCCAATAAATGGATTCCCTTTACTTAATTATTTAATTTTCGCTGGCTTCAAGATTGGCTTCTCCCAGAAATCAAGCGCACAAATCGAGTTGATAATGTAATAGATGTATTTGCCAACGTTTGCGAAGTTGCCCTGCACGATGGCCTTTAGTAACTGGATCAGATTGTAGACGAACCAGTACTTCCACTGAACGGTCAGTTTCATTGCGTTTAAAATGTTCGCAGTCAGCGACAAATCAAACGCAATCACAACAATCCAGAATAACAAATGCGTGTAACCATTAGGCCACCCCACTAAATTGGCCGCAAACGAAAATATGAGACTCAAAAGTAAAATACTGGTCATGACGACCCACTTCTTGACGCCCGTATACGGTTTGGTTGCCTTGTACTTAGCGGTCTTCATCCACTTATTAATCGCAAACGTGTAGATGATGAAAGTCACCGGATAGGTAACGACCGCCGCTTTATTACCTAAAACGTAGTCAATAAAGCCGGACAACACTACGTTAATGATGCCAATCACGTTGCCGAGGTTATTCATTCGTCCCGTCAGACGAGTCGAATAAATGGAAAGGACGGCGTTTACGATCGAAATAATTCCAAACGGAACAAAGACCGCCCAGGAGCCCCAGTGCGTGACGTCTGCCAGATTCTCCGTCAGATAACCACTCGCAATCGACGCAGTCACCACGATTGCAACTCCAACTAGGTCAAACCATCGACTCTTTGCTAATGCATGTAACATTATGAACATCTCCTCATTGTTTTTAGCGAGGCGTATCGGAAGCAACCCTCGTTATTTAGTTTTTTGTTACAAACAATTGAACGGCTTGATTATAACACCATTATCATTACTAGAAGCCAAATTTTGAACGTAAAAAAAGACAACCCGGATGGATTGCCTAATTAATCTAATTTGATTTGCTTTGACTATCTTTCGCTGTTTCTTGATGCTTATTCTTAGAACTATCTTTATTTGTAAAGTGATTAATGACCATGTGTAAAACAATAATAAACAGGATGGCACCAACTAGGACGCCGACAATTCGCTTCAAGCTACCGTTAATGATGTACATCCCACCAACGATATAAATAATTGACTGTGGAATTGACCCAATCACGACCGCTAGGACCAGTAGTTTGCGTGATATTTTGAACCGTGAAGCCGCGTAACTAATTAAATAAACGGGGAAGAATGGGATGGCATAACCAATACACAGAATGATAAAGGGATGCTTAACGTTACTAAAACTCAACTCTTTATCTCGATAATTACTGGCGATGTTACGGACGGACTTAATCAACTTAACACTGCATAGTCCACCAAGGGTTAACCCAATTAAATTAATAAAAAAGCCCAAAACGTTCCCGAAACAAATGCCGGCTAGCACACAGATTACTTGATAAGGAACAAATGGTAACAGCGTCGCAAACGTTAAAACAATTAAAAACAGAGCCGCATCAATGACCCCATGCTCATGAATTTCTTTGACGGCCACGCCCCTCTGACTCGGATCAAAAAACATCCGAATCTGTGGAAAATAGTCTTTAAATAGAATCACTAATCCAATAACAACGATAATCGCTAAAAGACAGTATACGATTTTCTTGTTTTCTAATTTTTTTATGATGATAAACTTCCCCTAACATTAATTGAATAGGGAGATTCTAACACATGTCACGAAACGATAAAACCGATTTTACAAAATTAAATTCCATAATGCCATTTCTTTCTTAACTTTCACCACTAGTCTATAATCAATCCTAATAGTCACATTCAAGGAGGTTTTTAATTTGCACATTGACACAAAATTAATTCACGGCGGAATCACTGGTGACAAGGAAACGGGAGCCGTTTCCGTCCCGGTCTATCGCGCCTCAACTTTCAAACAAACTAAGCTGGGAGGCAATCCACGCTGGGAATACTCACGGACGGGCAATCCGACCCGTTACGCCTTTGAAACCCAGATGGCGGAACTCGAAAACGGAACTGCCGGCTTTGCCTTCAGTTCGGGGACCGCTGCCATCAATACCATCCTTTCGATGTATTCCAAGGGTGACCACATCATTGTCGGACAAGACCTGTACGGTGGGACGATTCGTCTGATTAATCAGGTGATGAAACGTTTTGGACTAGAGTTTACGGCCGTTGACATGCAAGATGTAGACGCTGTTGAAGCTGCTTTTCAGCCCAACACTAAAGCCATTTACTTTGAGACCCCTACGAACCCACTGCTGACGGTAGCCGACATTCATAAATTATCCGAAATGGCGAAAAAACACGGTGCCAAAACCATCGTTGATAATACCTTTGCGACCCCTTATAATCAGAACCCATTGGATTTAGGTGCAGACGTGGTGGTACACTCCGCCACCAAATATCTCGGCGGACACAGTGACGTCGTTGCGGGCGTTGCCGTTACTAACGACGACCAGATTGCCGAACAGTTGGCCTTCCTGCAGAATTCCATCGGTAGTACGCTTGGACCAGATGACAGTTGGTTGGTTCAACGTGGCATTAAGACGCTTGGTGCTCGCATGCGGGTTCACCAAGACAACACGAACGCC
This sequence comes from Fructilactobacillus sp. X1R3C1, assembly GCF_059901545.1. NCBI lineage: Bacteria > Bacillati > Bacillota > Bacilli > Lactobacillales > Lactobacillaceae > Fructilactobacillus > Fructilactobacillus sp. X1R3C1. The sequence goes on along the minus strand of NZ_JBWXUT010000004.1, from coordinate 102,159 downwards.
ATTCTTGATTTTCTCAAAAATGAACCAAAAGTGGCGAAGGTTTACTATCCCGGTGATCCTGACAATCCGAACTACGAAGTGGCAAAGAAACAGATGCGTAACTTTGGTCCCATGATTTCGTTTGAACTCCAACCAGGACTTTCAGCGAAGACGTTTGTCGAAAGTTTGAAAATCATCACCTTGGCCGAAAGTCTTGGTGGTGTTGAAAGCTTGATTGAGGTTCCTGCGGTCATGACCCATGGTTCCGTTCCAAGAGCAGAACGTTTAAAGGACGGAATTGCTGACGGTCTGATTCGTTTGTCAGTTGGGATTGAGGATAAGGAAGATTTACTGGACGATTTGAAACAGGCGTTTGATAAAATTTAGGAAGTAAAGAACTAGCATATTTAGATACGAATATGCTAGCTTCTTTTATTTTGCCGAATAATATTTTTTAATCATGAGGTACCAAATTAACTTATATTGACAATTATTCTAACTTCGGTAAAATTATTAAAAAACAAGGAGGAAGTTATGAATTTATCTAAAAAGTTTGTAATTCCAATTCTTTGCGTAACAATGTTGTTTATTCTAAGTGGATGTAAGAATTTCTCGTTAAATAGCTCCGGGAAAGATTACTTAAAAGTATATGATGCAAATAACAAAGTTATTGAAACGGCAAAGGGTCATAAAAGCACTGATATTCTTTCAAAAATAGATAAAAACTATAATTCAGTAAAAAAAGAAAGGGTTCCTAAGGATGCTAAAGTAAGCTATAAATATGTAAGTCATGAAAGCAAACACAATATTAAAACTTCTTTGACCGTATATTCAAATTATAAGATCGCAAAAGTGAGCGGAATTCCAATGATTGGAAATGGCATTATCCACTTAAATCAAAATGAATTTAACGAATTAAATAATCCTAATAAGCTAATTAATAAATACTAATAAAGTTAATTATTGGAAACGATAAATTAACGGGTCGCTTTAATATTCATATATAATAAAAAAAGCTAATCATCACTGATTAGCTTACCCAAATTAACGCACCTGAAATACGCGCTTGGAAGAGATGCGCAATATTTCTTCCTTTTTTATTACACTATTATTATATGTGATAAATGCATAAATGTCAATCCAACTTTTTTTACTCCCAATCAACCTCAATCTGTTAAACTGAAACCAAATAATTAATGGGAGGCATATTATGACTAGAAAAATTGGAGTCATTGGTGACGGTCACGTTGGATCAACGGTGGCAAATTACATCGTCGTAAGTGGGTTCGCCGATGATTTAGTAATGATTGATAAAAACGACGCCAAGGTCAACGCTGACGCCATTGATTTTCGGGAGGGCATGCCTAATTTACCCTTTCACACCAATATCATTGTGAATGATTACGACGCCTTAAAGGACGCCGATGTTGTTATCTCGGCCCTTGGTAAGATTAAACTGTCAAATAACGACAGCGACAATCGTTTTGCCGAATTATCCTACAACATCGAACAGGTCAAAGAGGTCGCACCTAAGATTCGTGACTCTGGTTTTAATGGCGTTTTGATTGCCATTACCAATCCAGTTGACGTGATTACCCAGTTGTACCAACAAATTACTGGTTTACCAAAAAAGCACGTCATTGGAACTGGGACACTCCTGGATTCCGCCAGAATGAAACGTGCCGTTGGTGAAAAACTAGGAATTGATTCACGCTCGGTCACTGGTTACAATCTTGGTGAGCACGGTAACTCCCAGTTTACCGCATGGTCGACCGTTCGGGCTCTTGACCAACCAATTGAAAAGTTAGCCAAAAGTCGTCATCTTGACCTCGACACTTTAGACCAGGAAGCACGCCACGGCGGTTTTAGAGTAATGCAAGGTAAGGGTTACACCAGTTACGGAGTTGCCAGTGCCGCAGTACGACTCGCCAACACCGTTCTCTCTGATGCCCGCACCGTTTTGCCAGTCTCAAACTACCGTTCTGACTATGGCGTATACTTCTCCTATCCAGTTGTAGTTGGAAGAGCCGGCGTAATCGAAGATGTCCCACTTGATTTAACCGATGAAGAGAAAGATAAACTCCAGGCTTCCGCCAACTTTATCAAAAAGAACGTTGAAAAATACAGTTAAAACACAAACACACCGTAACCACTAGATTTTCTAGCAGTTACGGTGTGTTTTAGTACTGTCAGCAATTAAAATCACCACAGCAGACGTAATAATAAAAAAGCCAATCATAGTGGACTAACTCACCTATGATAATCGCATCCAACTTGCGATGAGAAAAAAGTTAGAGATTTCTTCTCGTTTTTATTATATGGAATAAATGGTTGGGTGTCAATTTAAATAAACTCACTAAATCGTGGCACTATAATCGTTCAAATCAATTACTTTATCGTATCTAGCTAAATCCTTCTGACTATAATGGTGAATAATTTCTATCAGGGTTTTATCCGACTTCAATAAGATATCATGTACCTCAGCGGCTGTCTTTTGATCTAATGCCGAACTAATTTCGTCCGCCAGAATCACAGGACGATCCGTGTATAAAGCTCTTGCGATTCCGATCCTTTGCTTTTCACCACCCGATAGATTAATTCCATTACTACCAAGTTTAAAATTCATTCCATACTTTTTTACCACATTAGTCAGACCAGCTTTAGAAATAACTTCATTTATATTAGTTTTTGATTTTTTTCCAAAGGTAATGTTGTACAGGAAACTATCGTCAAAAATATAAGTACCCTGGCTAATATACCCAAACAAATCTTGAAATTTACGTATGTTATGGAGATTGATCAAACAACTATTAATAGAATATTCTCCATGAGATTGAAATTGATCATTTAAAATTAATTTAAATAAGGAAGACTTCCCCGAACCGGATTCACCAATAATAGCTACTTTTTCACCATTTTGAACGTTAAATGTGAGATCCCTTAAAATCAGCTTATTACCAATGGATAAATTAACGTTGTTCAGTGTCAGTTCATAAAAACGTTTTTCATCATTTAGATTGTCAACTTCAACTGGTTTCATCATACTTTCGACTTTTGATTTAATGTCTTTAGTCGAAATAATCTGATTCCTTAGCTGAATGATATCCATACTTGGCCCTGTAATCGTGTTCGATAATTGAACTACAGCAAAGAAAGTTGCTAATTGAAGATGACCACTAATAACTAATGCAATTCCAAAAACGAACGGAATAACTAGGCTAAATATCATCCCCGAAAATTCAACGATCGTGTTGGCATTATTGGTGATGAAATTAAGACTAAAAAGTGATTTTTCAAGTGTATGAGTATCACCTTGATTCTTTTTTGTTGCATTCTGCTCACCATTGTAAATCTGTAAAGTATCTCTACCATCGATTAAGTTCTTTATGTTATTTAAATAATTTTTACTAGCTGAAGACCACAACATAGAAGCTCTTTTGATCCCATTTTGTGTAAAATGAGAAATAACCATGGGCATCAAGGCTCCAATGACAAATAAAAGGGTGATTTCCCAACTTAAGAGTAAAGACGATATGGCTGAAAAAATGATTGAATAGCTATATTTCATGATTTGCAACTCAGAATTAATCCCATTAGTTTCTAACAATTTATAATCATTCGTCAAAAAACTAAGATATTTATCACTATTCTCATGAGAGTAAAGCATGTTATTAAATAATCTGGACCTTACATTTTCATTAATTTGTTGCTTAGATTTAGACTCAAAATAATTTCGACAAATCGTAGCGACAAACACAATAATGGCAAACACGGTCGCACTGATAGCGAATTTTGGAACACCATCTAAGTTTCTTTTAGTGGCAAATGAAATCAGAGAACTAATTATGTAAGCAATGATAATATTATCAAAGCTTCCAATCATGGCAGTGATGTTTAACAATATTAAGTTAGCTTTAGATTCGTAACGTAACATGGTGTTGTCCTTCTTTATTATTTATCTCATTTTAAGCTATTCACATAATATAAATAACGCATATAATATCAATAACGAAATTATCATTGCTTACTAATACAAGCAGAACGAGGATTAATCTATGGATATTTCTCAAACATTAAAACACGCTCGCATGAAAAATAATTTAACCCAAGATTACGTTGCTAAAAAATTAAATGTGTCTAGAAAAACCGTTTCCAGCTGGGAAACTGGACGCCATTATCCTGATGCCGAAACTTTAGTTGATCTTAGTGACCTTTATCATGTATCAGTTGATAATTTATTAAAAGATAACGTAAAAACTACTAATAATCAGGCAGTTTCAAAAAAGCATTTTAATATTTCCATTATTTTTTATTACGCAAACATCTTATTTTTACTGTTAAGCATAATGAACTTGTTTAGGCCCTTTCATCTTCACTTTGAATGGGTAACTCCATTCTTAGTAATCAACCTTTGTTGTTACATTGTTACGTATCATAACTGGATAACAACCATTAAAAATAAACATAATCTAATGAAAATTATTCTAGTTTCAATCATCTTCTTTTCAATTACTCTTTTAGTCGGAATGATTTACATCGAGCCGGGACTATCAACCAAATATGCAATTCCAGATACAATCGGCGTCTTCATCCATATCTTTACAATGACGATTAGTTTCATCGTAGCGTTATATTTTCACTAAAAAAGGAATTACCAACAATCTAGTAATTCCCTTTATCATATTATGAAAGTACACAATATCCCAGCTACCATCACGTAACAATTAAGTAATTTATGTCTACTCTAACGTTACATACGGTTAATACCATTAATAAATCACACAACGACATTTAAACCGAATCGAATCTATAAAAAAATGATTGCCCCACCAGGCAATCATTTTATTTTACATTTATATGAGCAGCCAAGGACTTGAACCTCAATCTCACGAATAAAGAATTCGTTGCTCTAACAAGTTGAGCTAGCCGCTCGCAAGCAAAACTCAATTACATTTACTAGTATAATGCATATTAGCACGTCCGACAACACTTTTTGCAGTCGATTAATGAAAACTTCATAATTTTAATTACTAGCGACGATGTCGATTAAACTTCCTGATTTGCAGAATTAAGTAGACTAACAACAGAAGGATAACCAGTAATTCAATCGCGCCCATGACCATCTTCATCACATTTACTGGATTGGTCGATTTGTAAACGACGGGGACACTCATGGAACTGTTTGGTAATAAGTTTAATTCATTTTGAGACGCCTGGATGTTAACCGTTCCAACCCTCTCGCCCTTCGTAATTGGAGCAAGTGGCGTTTTGAAAACCCTAGAGTGGTTGGTAGAGACAAAGTCTGTCTTTAATTTTTCACCTTGCGGTAACCAGTACGTTTGAGGTGCAGTCAAGCCAATTTTAGTTTTAGGATTTTGTCCGTTAACAACGTTGACGGTTTTATTTTTAATCACGTTGTCACCAATCGTAATTGGTTCCAAGTTTTGGCTGATTTGATTAAGCATTAGTTGAGTTTGAGCGAAGCGCTGCTCCTTTGGTGCCCCTAAAACCACAGTGATGACCCGATCGTTGTTACTGGTACCAGTTCCCACAAAATTCTCACCCGCAGTATTACTGGTTCCCGTCTTTAATCCGTCAATCTTAAATGGATTAGTTTGGCCCAGAAGTAAGTTAGTGTTCTTGTACGTCTTTCCATCCCATTCCAATGTGGTCATTGAGGTAGTCTTTAAGATTTGCGGGTATTGAGTAATTAATTTCTGTGCTAATTGAGCTAATTCCTTAGCTGACATCGTATTCTCAGCGTCATCACTTAGTTTAGGATTCTTTAGCGCGCCTAAATCATGATTAGCCAATCCACATGCGTTATAGAATTGCCCGTTCTTAATTCCCAATTTTTTGACTTCTTGATTCATCATTTGACCGAAGTCGTGGTTAGGACCTGCCAAATATTCGCCAAGTGCCATGGCAGCACCGTTAGCAGAACAAACCAGACTCGCGTCGTACAGTTGTTTAACCGTGTATGATTGACCAGCTTTCAACGGAACGTTAGTAAAATCACGTTTCTGACTCAAATTAGCAACCCCAGGGCTAATTTTGACCTTGCTGTCCCACGAGATCTTTTTTGCTTTTATTTGGTTTAACACAATATATGTAGTAATAAGTTTACTAACGGATGCGATCGGCAACTCTTGGTTAGCGTTTTTGCTATAAATGATCTGGCCGCTGGTGGCGTCAACGGCAATGGCACTTTTGGTCTTTATGTTAATTTCATTCTGTGAAATGGGCGGCTGTTTGTTACTAGCATCGACCGTACTGGGATTGAAAATCAGCGGCGTGATTAAAAGCACGAGGGACATTATCACACCCAGCGCCAGTAATTGATGTTTTTTGCTTTTCAAAATTAAATGACCTCTTTTTATTAAATGATATTTTTTGTAGATAACACTTATACGTCTATTGTACTAAATTAATAAAATAATCAAAATATGCCATTAAAAATAAAAAGCCAATCATCACTGATTAGCTCAATCAAAATATTTCGTTATTCAATAGTGATGTTTAGTTCCACCACAACATCACATAAACAATGGTGGCAAACGCAAAGAAAATCCCATTAATTACGTACGTTTTCTTGGTTGGATAACACAAGAAATCGATTAAGTTCAGAATTAAGATAATGGGCAACCCAATTATCGTAAAGCCACTCACAATGGAATCAATAAATTGCGGCATTTTCATTCCAATCATGATCAAACCAAGCAGCAACGCGGAAACCACATAAATCAGGTTGACGATAAGCATCCCGACTGAGGCGTACTTACTGTATTTAGTTGAACTTGGCTTACCCTTTTTAAACAGAACGTTATAAAACAAAGCGTAAACCACAGCATACACCACCATTCCGTAGATTAAAATAATCCAAAACATGGCGGGACTAAGGGTGAGGCTAGTCTTAATGTTTATAACCGCAAACAATTCAGGAAAACTACCGAAAACAATCAAAGCCGAAAGCAATGGTGCCAAGATAAACTTACCCAATGACTTAAGAAATCGCATGTAGACACTCTTCTCTCAATTAAATTCAATCCTTAGGTAAATTATACTATAAACGAAAAAAATACCAACTAACTCCCATTTGGAATTAGTTGGTATTTTTGACTATTCATTAAATTAATTTCCTTCTAATGTAACCGGAACAGCCATCAATCACCATGACCATGATGACGATCCCCAATAAGATGATCCCCACTCTGGACCAATTGCGGGTGTTCAATGCCATAATCATTGGCGCTCCGATTCCGCCAGCACCAACCAAACCAAGGATTGAAGCAGCTCGAACTGAAATTTCAAAGCTGTACAAAGTGTATGAAATCAAAGCTGGCAGGATGGTCGGCCACGTCGATAGTGCGAAAACCTGTGGTTTGCTGCCGCCAGCCGCCACGATGGAATACTCCGAACTGTGATTCATTTCCTCAATAGATTCTGAGAAGAGTTTCCCAAGCATTCCGATGGAGTGAATCCCAAGGGCCATGACTCCGGCAAAACTACCGGGGCCAACCGCTTTAATAAACATAATCGCTAACACAATTTCAGGAAATGCTCGAATGGCGGTCAAAAGGAAGGTTCCCACCTTAGACGTTACGTTGTACTTACTACTCTTACTATGAGCAGCAAAGAAGGCAAACGGGACACTGATGACGGCGGCAATGATGGTTCCCAAAAAGGCAATGGCAAGCGTCATAATTAATTGGGACACTAAATCTTCACCACTGCCGTTGTAAATATAGGACCAATCAGGGTGAATTAGTCCCATGAAGATGGACTTAGAAACCGTGCCAGCTGATTCCTGAATCTGACTAAATTTCATGTCAGAGAAACACCAGCCATAAATCAAAATGATGATGATTGCCCAAACGATCCAGCTGTAGCGGTCCCATCGTTTTTGTTTCTCGTTAATTTTTGGAATGGTCACTGTAGTTTCCTCCTCAAATAATTACTAAGGATGTCAATCACCAGAACCGTTACGAAGGTTGCTAAAATTACAACCGCTGTCTCGGAGTAGTTGAATTCATCGATGGTTTGTTGAAGATACAAACCAAGGCCTCCAGCACCAACGTATCCTAAAACGGTTGATGAACGAACGTTAACTTCTAGGGTGTACAGGAAGAAACTACAAAATTGACCTGCAATCTGGGGAATAATGGCCAAACGAATAATTTGAAGGATGCTGGCACCAGAAGCTTTCATGGCTTCAGCTGGCCCCATATCGACCGTCTCTAATACTTCATAGAACAGTTTGGAAATCATCCCAAACGAGAAAATGGCAAGCGTGATGGTTCCAGTCGTTGGACCAATCCCAAAAATGGCAACTAAGATAGCTGCCAGTAGCAGTGATGGTAATGTTCTGACGATGTCCAGTACGAACCGAGATGTGCCGTGAATAACCTTGCTGTGGTCAAGGTTCCGCGCAGCCAGAAACGCGGCAGGAATCGCAAAGACGGTTCCAATCGTGGTTCCAAGGATTGCCATCTGAACGGTCTGAACCAGTGGGTCCCAGATAAAACTAAAGTACGACCAATCCGGGTTACTCATTTGACCAATCAGAACCCCAAACTGGGCGATGTTCGAGATAAACAAGCTGGGATCAACCCCACAAATTTTCATGGAGTAAATAAACAAACCGATCAAAATGGCAATTACAATGATGCCCTTAACGTGATACTTTTTGACAAAGGACATCTTCGGCATGTCGCTAGTGTGCATTAGCTATTGCCTCCCTCGTAAATTGCCTTCAAATCTTCTGGAGTCGAGTCAGCTGCTGGCTTGTCGAACACTAATTTTCCATCCCGAATTCCAATAATTCGGTCCGCAAATTCAAGTGCCAGTTCAACTGAATGGAGGTTCACCAGAACAGTATCGTGATCCTTGACGTTCAAATTCTTCAAATCCTGCATGACTCCGTGACTAGTCTTAGGGTCAAGCGAGGCAACCGGTTCATCGGCTAAAACCAAATCAGGTTCCTGCATCATTGTTCGTGCGATGGCGACCCGCTGCATCTGTCCTCCAGAAAGGGAGTCCGCCCGATCGTATAATTTTTTGAGCATGTTAACGTGGTCCAGTGATCGAACCGCTTTCTCTTTGTCTTCTTTAGTGTACAAACCGAGGAGTGTCTTCCAGATTGGATAGTAGCCAACTCTCCCACTTAAGACGTTTTTTTGAACCGTAAGTCGGTTCACGAGGTTAAAACTCTGAAAAATCATCCCAATTTTTCGACGAAAGTGGCGGAGCGCTTTTCCCTTCAATTTAGAAATATCAGTCCCGTTGATGATAATTTTGCCGTCGCTGATATCTTGCATCCGATTAAGGGAACGAAACAGGGTGCTTTTCCCCGCACCTGAAAGTCCAACGACAGCGATGAATTCACCGCGTTTGACGTTAAAACTAATATCATCTAATCCTTTAATACCACTAGGATAAGTTTTGGTAACATGATTAACTTGTAAAATATCCGAATCGCTCAATTTAATCCCTCTCGCCTATTCTTTGGTTTTACTAATCTTGTTGGCTTGGTCCATGTACGAATGAAGTTGCTTAAATTCTGACTTCTTGTACGGAACGTAGCCCTCTTCTTGATAAATCTTGAAGATAACGTCGTGACCCTCTTTCGTCTTCGCCATGTTCTCGTAGGCTTTGGCAATCTTCTTCTGCCATGACTTCGACATATCACTTCGACAAGCAACCACGTCATTTGGAATGGCCTTAGTCGTGTAAATAACCTTGGTATCCTTCATAACGTTCGGATTGTCCTTTGAAACTAAGGTTTGAGCACCTTGGAAGGTGAACGCAGCATCGTTGTTCTTGTTTAAAACGGACAGTACAGCTTGATCGTAACCATTAATAACGTCGGTCTTGATGCCATCCTTGTTAATATTAATTCCGTGCTTCATAAGCTCAACGACCGGGTAAATATAACCCGCCGTTGAATTCGTGGTACCAGTGGCAATCTTTTTGCCCTTTAAATCGTTGATGTTGTTGATACCACTATCTTTTCTGACAACAATTGTGGAATAAAAGTGATCTGATGACTTATTAGTGAGCTGCAAAGTCTTCGGATCGCGTGCTTGGCGCGTCGCTTGAACGAGGGGAACCACTTTGTAATTCTTTTGTGCTAAGACAAAGTCCCCGGGGTTCATTTCAGAAACATCCAACGTCTTTGAACCCATGGCCTGAATAAGCGAGTTCCCGTCAGTTGAAACCTTGACCGTGACCGGGATATGGAGCTGTTTTTCTAACTGCTTGGCGAGTGGCTTGGCCTCAGCATTGGCCTGACCAGCATTCACTGACGGCGTAAAACCAACCGTTAATTTCTTTGGTTTGTAGTTACTAGACTGTTTCCCACATCCAACTAATCCAACCGACAAAAATGTAAGTGCAGCACCTGCTGTGATCCATTTCAAAGCTTGCTTGAGTTTCATTACGAGTCCCTCCCAAAAAATTGTTGTACCAGACAAATTAATCATATCATGATACATACATTTTTCAATAAATATCTTTTAATTGTTCGTATTTTATTTAAATACATGTTTTATATGCCCTGTTACACTCAATACATTAATTAATTAACGAATATTGATAATCAATATAATTAGAGCAACCAAAAAGGACAACACTAATAAGTACGAGTTGTCCTTAAGAAAATTTTGTTAGATAAAAATTATTTTTGTTTCACGTGAAACTATTTTAATAACCATTTCATACCAAATAATAATTGACATTCTTCATCAACGGAAATAAAATAAGTGTATACTAAATAAAAAAGAAGAGATGCCGTTATCATCTCTTCTGCATAGGTTTAGTGTGTTATTTGGGTAAAAAGCTAATCTTTGCGGTTAGCTTTTTTTATTATCGCGTATGCTTTAGCAAAGTTAATTGCTGCACGCGAGATAACAAGAACCACTACTGCTAGTGGAACAATCCCAATAACCCACTTTCTTCTGTATTCAAGCGATTCACCTCTTCATTAATTATTAAGGTGGAGATGAGGCTCAACACAGTAAACCTACTAAAGCTCCAATTGGTGATCAAATCAATTATCACTCTGTATATAATCATACCCAATTATTCTAAATAATGGAATAGTTAATTTTTAAAATGAAGTGAAAGGAGAAAGTTTCTTGGATAATCCTAACGAACAACAATTAGCCGGCATTTTCAAAGCTCTTTCTGAACCAAATCGGATTAAAATTCTTAGAATTCTCATGGAAAATAAAAATGAAATGACATGTGGCGAAGTTAGTTCCCATCTCAATCTATCCTTATCAACCGTCTCTTATCATTTCAAAATTCTCAGACACGCGGGATTAACCAATATGAGAAAAGCTGGGCAAACCAAATACCTATCCGTTAATCAAGACTTAATTAACAAAATTCACTTAAATAATGTTATTGAACAGAAGCCATAATTAGACTTCTGTTTTTATTTTGCTTTCAAGATACTTGCATCCAATTCTAGATGGGACTATTCTAATTATAATTTCGATAATTATCGAAATACATTTTACTAATTAGGAGGAATTACCTTGAAGAAAAAGAAGCAATGGACCAAGAAAAAAGTCCTCATCATCATTTCAGTGTTAATCGCCACGTTCATGACGTCGGTTGAGACCACCATTGTCACTACGGCTTTGCCCTCAATACTGAGTAGTTTGCACGGACTGGCTTTTCAAAGTTGGGTGTTCGCTACATATCTATTAACGACCACACTCAGTACACCCATTTACGGTAAATTAAGTGATCGAATTGGCAGGAAGCCCATTTTTCTCTTCGGCTTAGCAGTTTTCACGATTGGATCAATGGCCTGTGGACTCTCAACGAATATCGGCTTGCTGATTGCGGCGAGAGTCCTTCAAGGCCTGGGCGCAGGAGCCATTATGCCAATCACGTTTACCTTAATTGCCGACACGTTTCCACTAGAAGAACGCTCTAACATGATGGCATGGAACAACACCGCCTGGGGGATTTCAGCCTTAATTGGTCCCATCATTGGTGGTTTTATCGTTGACCAACTTAGCTGGCATTGGATTTTCTTCATCAATGTTCCACTGGGCATCATTGTATTCATTCTAATCTACTTTGGATATGCAGATCCCATTACCAAGAAAACATCCCTTAAAATGGATTATCTTGGCAGTACCTACTTAGCCTTGTTTCTAGTATCACTATTAGTTACCCTTCAATTTTTGGGTGAACAAAAAATCAACTTTTTCGTAATTATTATTGGTTTAATTATTATCTTAGTTTCATTTATCATGTTCATTCGTGCCGAAAGAAAAGCCAGCGATCCTGTTATTCCACTAAAACTATTTAAATCATGGACCTTTTCGGCCCAAATCTTAACGGCTTTACTACTGAGTGGAATTCAATTTGGTTTTCAAATTTACTTTCCAATGTGGTTACAGTCTATCTACCGGGTCTCAGCAACGATTGCAGGCTTGGCAATTACACCCAGTCCCGTTGCCTGGTTAATTACATCGTTCTTCGTTGGAGCGCTGATTAAGCGTTTCGCTCCAAAGTTCGTTACCATTCCGATTGCGATTATTCAATTTGCATTTTACCTCATTCTGGTATTCAGTTCCGTCTCCCTACCAATGATTTGGTTCTACATCATTTCAGGTGTCACTGGTGCCGGACTAGGAATCGTAATCACGATGAACACGGTGGTTGCGCAAGCAATCGTGCCCAAAGACAACGTCGGCGTCGCTTCCTCAATGATTACTTTGGGGAGGACACTTGGACAAACCGTTATGACTGGTGTATTCGGATTTATCTTTAACCTATCAATCAATCTAGGTCACAATCGTTATCCTGCCATCAACAGCAAACTTCTAAACGATGTAATTTCATCGAAAAATTCGGCTGGAGTTCATCTTCCAGTTAATATCAGTAATGATATCAATCAGATTCTACTTGGCGCCTTTCATAACGTCTTCTTGTTTGCACTGGTACTATTCATCATTATCGTGGTGGTAAATTTAGCGGATAAGTTGAATAAGCCGTTGGATGTAACAAATAAATAAGTGGTTTCAATATTTATCACAAGTTGTCTGCCCACTTATCAAAATCATCAATATTTCCAATTTTATTAGTTTTGCCGTTAAGAGCATCATTTCTAGCTTGAATATTTGCTAAAGTATCTTTATCATCGCGTACATTGCTTCTAGCTTTTCTTTTCCTTACCATAATTCCATCCCCCTTAGATCAATATTAAGGCATCATGTAAACAATGAAAACATGATATACACATTATTTATTATTAATAATTGAATAAAACTCAAAAAACATCCCCACTTCCAAAAAAGTGAGGATGTTTTTCGTATCTTATTTTGTGTAGGTTCTAATCTTTGGTGCCGTGTATGTGGTCATAAATTCATAGATTTCAGACAACGAATCCGAAAAAAGTAACTTTTTGCGATCTTCCACCGTCAAAAATTCCTTTTCGGTCATTTCATCAAACATTTGTTTAAGTGGGTCGTAGTATCCCTGGACGTTATACAACACGCATGGATCATCATTGTCGCCGATTCGAGCCCATGAAAACGCTTCAGATATCTCTTCTAGAGTCCCAGGACCACCGGGGAGTGCAATACAACCATCCGATTGAGTCAACATTTTCTGTTTGCGAATATCCATGTTGGGAACTACCTCTAAACTATTTAGGCCGTCCATGCTGGCACCACGGTCAACCAGTTCTTTTGGCATAATGCCGTGAACTACTCCACCAAGTTTTAAAACTGTCTTGGCAAGCAATCCCATGAGACCAACACCGCCACCACCATAAACTAACGCTAAGTCATGGTTAACCAACCATTTCGCTAATTTTTTGGTGGCCTCTTGGTATGCTGGATCATTTCCAGGAGCCGCACCACAAAATACTGCAACTGATTTCATATTCCGTTCTCCTTTAACTATTTTTATATCTCGTATAATACCACTCTAAACCAGTAGTAACGGGTAATTTAGCAAATTGTTTCATGTGAAACTATCTTAATTTTGTTTATTCATCATAAATACTGGCATCATATTTAAAGGGATGGTCCATAAATAACTGACTGTAAAACGCGATTTCGGAAAAAGCTCGATTCAATTTCTTTATGTCCACGGTTTTACCGGGAGCGTCTTTTAAAAAGCTCCCATCAGCAGCAAAATTTTTATCGACCTTTCGAATTAAAGTTGGCTTTGGCAGGGTAAATAGGCCCAGTTGTCCAAGCGTTGGTAACAAAGCCGGATAAGAAGATTGGCCACCTCGAGAATTATTAGAATAGGTAATAATCTTGGCCGGTTTGCCCTTGGCTTCAAACGCCAAAAAGTCGAGCGCATTCTTTAAAACAGCCGGAAACGAATGATTATATTCAGGGACCAAAAAGAGATAACCGTCCGCGTTTTGCATGTCATCCACCCATTTTTGTTCATTAGGTTTTAAAATCCGGTTTTGGTTGTCCATTGGTGCAACATCTTCATAGAAAAACGGCAAATCGTAGTCCGCCAAACTAATAAAATTGAAATCAGCATCATTAACCCGCTCAAAATCACCCTGTCGATTACGTAAGTACTTAAAGATCCGACGTCCCAGACTGGCCTTTCTTGAACTACTCAAAATAACGTTAATTGTCATTAAACATCACCTCAACCCATTTTCTAATCATTATACCTTTAAAATCAAAATAAAAAACCGAACCAGCTTTATCGCCAATCCGGAAATTTACTTATCAACTATTTCTTAGCTTCTTCTTTCGGACGATCAATTACCTTAACCTTATCGCCACCGATAATTAACTGATCACAAATATTTAAGAACAGACCGTGTTCAACAACTCCGGTGTAGTTCTTCAAGTTGTGAGCTAACTTTTGTAAGTCAGCATCTTCTGGAATTGTAATGTCGATTAGGTAGTTTCCTGAGTCAGTTTGAAGAATATCACCGTCATCTCTGAAGCGGAACTCTGGTTTGTATCCAGCTTCATTTAAGTAGCGGAAGACACCCATTCCACCGAACGGAATGACTTCAACTGGCAACTTCTGCCCAGCTAAGGTCTTGTGATACTTGGTCGAATCAACGATCCAAACGTTCTTGTCTGACATGGTTGCGACCAACTTCTCAAAGAGTAATGCAGCTCCTCCACCCTTGATTCCGTTGAGCTTGTCGTCAACGGCGTCGGCGCCATCAACCGTCAAATCCACCCGATCAATGGTATTAACGTCAAGCATCGGCATGCCAAGACTCTCAGCTAATTTCTCGGTGCCAACCGAAGTGGCGACACATTGAACATCTAAGCCTTCTTTTTTGATTCGTTCGTTAATGGCTTTGACGAAGTAGGCAGCCGTACTACCAGATCCAAGACCTAGCACAATGTGATTTGGAACTCGAGCAGCGGCGTATTCAGCAGCTTGTTTCTTCTCTTTTTCGATCACTTCTTTAGTCTTGGAAGTCTTGCTGATGACATCCAAGACATCTTTTTCATAAGGAATGGAGTTCTGTGCTCCAGCCACTTGAACCGTCAGTGATGAGGCGTGGTTAGCGTACAACATCGCATCCTTGATGTTAGCACTGTTTAAATCCAAACGTGATGCCAAGGCTCCGATGAAGGTGTCACCAGCAGCGGTTGTGTCAACAGCTTTGACTTTAAATGCTGGAATGAAGGCATGACTGGCTGGGGTTGCGTAGAATGAACCCTTGTCACCAACGGTGATGATAACCATTCTAATGCCTAGTTTAAAGAAGTATTCAGCGTTCTTCATCATGGAATCATCGTCAATCACCTTAATTCCAGTGAGGGCCTCTGCTTCAGTCTCGTTAGGGGTAATAATGTCAGTCAATTGAAGTAATTCTTCTGGTAACTTCTTAGCCGGGGCTGGGTTCAAAATGGTCTGAACCTCATTTTTCTTCGCAATCTTAAATGCTTCGATAATCGTTGGTACTGGAATTTCTAGTTGTGCAATCGCACGGTCCGCATTCTTAATGGCGTCTTCGTGTTGGTCAACGTCTTCTGGGGTCATGGCCATGTTGGCGCCCCCATAAACATAGATGGAATTCTGACCCGTACTATCAACGGTAATGTAAGCCTGTCCAGTCTGTTGCTTCTCCGTAGTAATCACGGAATCAAGGTTCATCCCGTCCTTTTTAAATCCTTCAATCATGAACTTAGCGTCTTCGTCATCACCTAGTTTAGTGATAAAAGTCGTATCGGCACCAGATCTTGCCGCAGCAATTGCCTGATTGGCACCCTTTCCGCCACCATGAGATTCCTGGTGATTCTTCACCGCCAGGGTTTCACCAGGTAACGCATATTTGTCAACGTTTAGAACCTTATCAACGTTGGTAGATCCAATCACAACAACTTTTTTACTCATTTTACTGCCTCCCTATTTGCAACCGCTTTCATTATGTATATCATATCATTGCGGGAAATAGTTGTATATAGATTTAGCTAAAATGATGTTTTTTAAACTTGTTTTCAATAGCAAGTTTATAAACATAGGAATTTTCACTCATTTAGCTACTTCAACCCTTCATCAGGATTATCAAACTTCTTATAATCATTACTTTTAATTGCTTTAGTTAAACGTTCATTTGGAGCATCAAATTGTTTTTTTGTTTCAGCATCTACTTTAAAACGAATTTGTGAATTACTAATAAACATCATGATTAATCCTCCTTATTTTTAAGATACCATAAATGACAATTGACACAAAAAAAGAGACACCCGCAGGCATCCCTTTAAACAATTTAATTAATTATTTCTTTGATTCGTCCAAAGCCTTTTTAGCTAATACGAAATCACCAAAAGTAGCGGAACCGTTGTGTGGTACGACTGGACGACTAATGTATTCGTCAAGGGGACCAACGTCAAGATAGTTATCAAACAACAGATTGAATTGGTCTCTAACCTTTTGAACAAATTGAGGAGTACATACACCTCCACCAAGCACAATTTGGTCGGGACGGAAGTTAACCGTTAAACTGATAACCCCTTGGGCAATGTAGTACGCAATGATGTTCCAAACTGGATCATCTGGCGGGGTATCTTGACCTTTAATGTTGTTTCGAGCTTCAAAAGTAGGACCAGAAGCAACCCCTTCAAGACAGTCACCGTGATAAGGACAAATTCCAGGAAAGTTCATGTCATCTTGGTGTCTCTTAACTCGAATGTGACCAAATTCAGGAGTTCCACGAACCCCTAAGAACTCATCTTTGATGACGGTTCCAGCACCAATCCCAGTTCCATCAGTGATGTAACTAACGGCTTCAATATTTTTATTAGCCTGTTTACGTTTGATGTATTCACCGTAAGCTGAACCGTTAACGTCGGTAGTCCAGTAAATTGGAACCCCAAATTCACGTTTCATGGTTCCAACAAAGTTGACGTTACTCCAACCCTTTTTAGGGGTTTTAATAATCCAACCGTATTTGTCAGAGTCTTTTCGAACGTCGATTGGTCCAAATGATGCAATCCCAAATGCATCAATGTGATCAAACTTCTTAAAGTACTCAACGACCTTTGCTAACGTTTCTTCTGGTGTCGTAGTTGGAATGTGGACACTATCAACAATATTGAAATCGTCATCACCAACCGCACAAACGAACTTTGTTCCACCTGCTTCAATACTTCCATATCGCATAAAAATGATCCCCTTTGCCATTTTTTTGTATCGTTTATTGTTAATAGTATAAAGCGCTTACATATTGATTGCAATAGTTTACTACAAAAATTGTTAAAAACTTAACTTAGAAATAACAAAAAGCCGGACTATTCACGTAGTCCAGCTTGATCTTATTTTTTCTTCGCAATTTTACCCTGTTGAATGTAAACGGAGAGAATGGCAATGTCAGAAGGATTGACCCCACTGATTCGGGCGGCCTGTGCGATCGTCTCCGGTTGGATTTTCTCCAATTTTTGGCGACCCTCAGTCGCGATCCCATCAATTACGGAGTAATCAATGTGATCAGGAATCTTTTTGGATTCCATTTTCTTCATGCGGGCGACCTTATCCTCTTCTTTTTTGATGTAGCCAGCGTACTTCGTTCTAATTTCGACCTGTTCCACCACTTCTGGATCCAATTTTTCGTCGGGTCCCGGAATAAAATCAAGTAACTTTTCGTAATTTACGTACGGCCGACGTAAGAACTGAGCCGCGATGATGCCGTCTTTTAACGGTTTATCACCCTGAGCTTCAACGAACTGGTTAACCTTTTCACTCGGTTTAATCCGAACGGTGTTCAACCGCTTGATTTCATCCTCAACGGCATTGCGTTTTCCAACAAACTTGTCATAGCGTTCGTCTGAAATGAGACCCAACTGGTGACCAATTGGTGTCAGCCGCATGTCAGCATTGTCGTTTCTAAGCAGGAGTCGATATTCAGCCCGACTCGTTAGGAGTCGGTACGGTTCGTTGGTTCCCTTTGTAACCAGGTCATCGATTAGAACGCCAATGTATCCTTGGTCCCGCTGCAAAATCAACGGGTCTTTCCCTTGAATCTTAAGGGCAGCGTTAATTCCAGCGATCAAGCCTTGTCCCGCGGCCTCTTCGTATCCCGAGGTTCCGTTGGTTTGACCCGCGCTAAATAATCCACTAACTTTCTTGGTTTCAAGCGTTGGCTTCAATTGATATGGAGAGATAATGTCATACTCAATCGCATAACCGGGACGCATCATCTTCGCGTCTTCAAGGCCCTTCACAGAATGTAACATCTGTTGTTGAACCTCTTCTGGAAGGGAGGTCGACATCCCATCGACGTACCACTCTTCGTTGTGGCGTCCTTCTGGTTCCAAGAAGACCTGGTGGCGCTTTTTGTCCGCAAACCGAACGACCTTGTCCTCAATTGATGGACAGTAACGAGGACCGACCCCCTCGATGACCCCAGTAAACATCGGAGCGCGATCCAAATTATCCTTGATAATCTGATGGGTTTCTTCATTAGTGTACGTCAACCAGCACGAAATCTGCTTTGAAACCGGTAAATAATCGGCATACGGAGTGGTGTAACTGAAATGATGGGGCGTTTCGTCGCCCGGTTGCTCCTCCGCTTCATCGTAGTGAATGGTATCACCGTTGACACGCGGTGGCGTTCCCGTCTTAAAGCGCTTCAGTTCAAAGCCCAAATCTTCCAGGTTTTCTGAAAGATGAATGGCTGGAATTGAGTTGTTTGGGCCCGAGGAATACATCAGTTCACCAATAATGATCTTACCACGAGCGGCCGTCCCGGCACAGATGACCACGGCTTGGGAGTGATATTTGGCACCCGTATTGGTAACCACACCCTCAACCTGACCGTCTTTCACGATTAAACGCTCCACGATTCCCTGACGAAGCGTCAAGTTGGGTTCTTTTTCCAGGGTGTTCTTCATTTCATGGTGGTAGGCGTGCTTATCAGCTTGCGCCCGTAAAGCTCTGACGGCAGGACCCTTCCCGGTGTTTAACATCCGCATTTGAATGTAGGTCTTGTCGATGTTTTTCCCCATTTCACCACCAAGGGCGTCGATTTCTCTTACGACCGTTCCCTTAGCGGGGCCACCAACCGACGGATTACATGGCATAAACGCCACCATATCAAGATTAATTGTCACAAGCAGTGTTTTTTGACCCATGCGGGCAGCGGCTAGTGCGGCTTCACAGCCAGCGTGTCCGGCTCCAACGACGATGACGTCGTAATCGCCACCATTGTAGGTCTGCTTCACTTCTTGCTGTATCATTTTATTCATTTAAAAACCTCCATTGAGTCAAAGTCTTATTTACCCAAACAGAACTGACTAAATAATTGATCCAACAATTCGCCATCGTAACTATCACCAGTAATTTCACCCAGTAAATCCCAAGCGTTCGTCATGTCAATTTGAACTAAATCAACGGGCATCCCGTTATTTAACCCATTTTCAACGGACTGAAGGGAATCACTGGCCTGTTGTAAGAGACTAATATGCCTGGCATTGGTGACCATAACGTCGTTTTGAGAACTCTTAATGCCACCAGTGAAGAACATCTTCGAAATCGTATCCTCTAAGGATTTGGTTCCGTTATCCTTTACGGCTTGGGTCTTAATCACGTTGTCAGCGTGATAGCGGTTCTTTAACTCATCAACATCAATTTTTTCTGGTAAATCCGTTTTATTCAATAGGATAATCCGCTTGCTGTGCTGCGTCAGATCCAAAAGTTCCCGATCTTCGTCAGTCAACGGTTCACTAGCGTTTAACACTAGTAGTACCAAATCAGCCTGCTTGATGGCTTTTCTAGAACGATCGACTCCAATTTTTTCAACTTTATCGTTAGTATCACGAATCCCAGCGGTATCAACTAGGTGCAAAGGAATGCCAGAAACGTTAACGTATTCGTCCAAAACATCCCGCGTGGTTCCCGGCACGTCGGTTACAATCGCCTTGTCTTCGTGTAAGAGACGGTTCAATAAACTCGACTTACCAACGTTGGGCCGTCCAATGATAGCGGTGTTTAAACCATCTCGTAAGACTTTTCCTTGTTTAGCCGTTTTTAGCAATTGATCAATCTGCGCCTTTAGTTCCTTGGACTTATCCATTAAAAGCTTCGACGTCATCGTCTCCACGTCATCGTACTCCGGGTAGTCAATGTTGACTTCGACCTGAGCCAGCACGTCTAAGATGTCTTGACGCAGGTGCTTAATTAAATGAGAAAGGTTCCCATCGAGCTGATTTAAAGCCGCTTTCATCGATTCGTCAGTCTTCGCTTCAATCAGATCCATGACAGCTTCAGACTGCGACAAATCCAATCGCCCATTTAGAAAGGCCCGCTTAGTGAATTCACCCGGCTCCGCCATTCTGGCACCGTTACTTAGGACCAACTGCAAAATCTTGTTGGTTGCCACAATTCCACCGTGACAGTTAATCTCAATAATATCTTCCTTGGTATACGTCTTGGGTGCTCTCATGACCGAGAGCATCACTTCATCAACTTCACTGTTGTGGTCTGCTGGATCAACAATGTGACCATAGTTAATCGTGTTCGATGCTACCTTTTCGAGGTTCTTGCCCCGATAAATCTTTTCAGCCACTTTCATTGCATCAGATCCACTAACCCGGACAATCGAAATGCCACCTTCACCAGGTGGGGTCGAAATTGCCGCAATAGTATCGTAATCAGTCGTTGTCAGTGCCATTTTGAAAACTCCTTTCTCATTTTTAATCGCATAAAAAAAGTACTTAAGCCACGCCTGTTGCGTGGATAAAGTACTTTCACTACTTTACCTATTCGAATTTACAATCCTACACATAATAGGACGAAAGTTTTATTTTGTCAATCATTTTACCGTGGAGCTACCACGATTGAACGATGGGGTTCCCGTCCTGCCGAATATGTCATCACGTAGGGGTTATCTTCAAGCGTCACGTGAATCTGTTTGCGCTCAAAAGATGGCATCGGGTCCAAATAGACCGGCTTGCCGGTGGCGGCGACCTCTCTTGCGGTTCGCTCAGCTAGACTAGTAAGGATCTGAAGTCTCCGACTGCGATAATTAGCCGTATCCAGCTCAACTTCAAGGTAGCTAATCCCCATGTTATTTAGATAAATCCCACTTAACTCCTGTAAGGCATTGATGGTCCGACCGTGTTTGCCAATCAAAAGCCCCTCTTTGGGCGTATCAAAGTTAATGATCACGTGCCGATTGTTTGGCATCTCATAACTTAGCTCGGCCTCAATCCCCATCTGATCAGTAATTGCTTGTAAATATTTAATTAGTCCACTAATAGCTTCAACGTTTCTAGCGTGGCGATCCTCTGTTTGAACTGGATTAGCAACCGCCGTGCTCGCTTCTCTTTTAATTTTTAACTTGCCACCTGCTGGTTTTGGGTCTGGAGCAGATGAGTTCAATTCCATTTCAACTTCTGCGGGATGTTTAAAAAGTCCGAAAAATCCCTTACTTGCGGTTTTAATAACTTTAATTTCAACATTATTTCGATTAGTATCAAGTGATTTTAAGCCATTTTTAACGGCTTCTTCGATGGTGGCTCCGGTGTATTTCGTCATTATTGTTCTCCTATTTTTGTAAACGTCTAACGCTATTAATCTTAGCACAAATTAAATAGCTGTTGGAATAGGATTTTAGAGATGTAATATTACATTTGTCACAAAAATAAAAAAAGCAGACCAACGTCTGCTTTTTGTTTAGTAATCTATTTGTGATGTTTACTCTGCTTGGCCTTTCGAATGGCCTTTTTCACGGCGCGATCGTGTTGACGCTTTTCACGTTCTTTTTCTTCACGTTCACGATTAATCTTCCAAGGGTTCTGAATCAATAACGTTTGAACTACTTGGAACGCATTGGTTACCACCCAGTATAGTGACAAAGCTGATGGCACGTTTAACGCGGTGAAGAAGATAATGATTGGCATCCCAATCGTCATCATCGTGGTCATTCCGTTTGATTCGGGTTGCCCCTTCATTGACAACCACGAACTAAGGAACGTGAACACGGCGGCCAAAACTGGCAGAATGTAGTACGGATCTGGAGTTCCCAGCTGTAACCACAAGAAGTGACCAGTTCGAAGGATGTGAGTTCGCCAGATGGCTTGATACAAGGCGAAGATCACTGGCAACTGGACTACCATTGGCAAACAGCCGGCCCATGGATTAATTCCTGCTTCCTTGTAGAGCTTCTGCTGCTCGGTCTGCAGTTTTTCCATGGTCTCTGAATCTTTACTGGAGTACTTCTTTTGCAGGGCCTTCAATTGGGGCTGAATTTCCTGAGTCTTCTTCATACTCTTGGTCTGATACATCATTAACGGAAGAAGAATAATTCTAACCAAAATGGTGAAGAGGATAATTCCAATTCCATAGTTATCGCCAAAGAACTTTGATAACCAAATAATCACTCTTGAGAAATTCAAGACAACTAAGCCATCCCAAATTCCTTTACTATGACTAGTAATTGGGGCGTTACTACATGCCGTAAGCACCAGACCAATACTGGCAATTGCAAGTGTAGTAGCGATTCGTTTAAGTTTTTTCAATTTTATTCCTCGCTATAATCAGAATCTAGTAAATGAGCTAACTTTAAAACATGAATTAGACTTGCCTTAACGTCTTTTTGTGACATCGCATCCGCTCTCGGTCTCGCAATGATTAAAAAATCAACGTCCGTTTTTAGGTCTGGCTTTAATTCGGTGATCGACTGGCGAATCCTACGTTTAACCCAGTTGCGATGCACGGCATTTCCAATCTTCTTTCCAACGGAAATCCCGATGCGGAAATGTTTTTGTCCCGGCTTTTCCAGTTGATACACGACAAATTGTCGATTAGCAACCGAATCATGTTTTTCGAAAACCTTTTGAAAGTCAGCTTCTTTTTTGACACGGTACGATTTTCTCATGAATAATCTCCAAGTATTTTCAAAAAATAATGAAAAAGACCACTGAATGGTCAGTGGCCTATGCCGATAATACTTTTCTACCTTTTTGACGTCGATGTGCTAACACTTTGCGACCTTTGCCAGTGCTCATACGTTTTCTAAATCCGTGAACGCGGTTTCTACGACGTTTCTTTGGTTGGTAAGTTCTTTTCATTACTAACCCTCCTTACTAATTAATCGCCTATATTAAATTGTTTATTCAATAGCTTTTCTAACTTATAGTATCACAAATCGACCAATCTTCAAATAGGGATTTTAAATTCATAGGTAACACTCCGTTCGATTCAAAAAAGTTTCATAAAATTTACTTGTGGATTATTGTGGATAACTCATCCCGTAATTAACACGAATTCAACACGTTTTTAAACAAAAACACAGCATGTTAACAACGTTAACCACAATCTGTGGATAAAATCAATAATAGTGCTGACATCCCCGTCACATTAATAATTAGTTGTCCACATTTTCGTGTTAATTACCTAAAATATTCGCGTGATTTTGATATTTATTAACAACGCTGTGGATAAACAGTAAACAGGGTGTGAAACATTTGTCCACACCCTGTTTTTTCTGTGGAAAACTTTTTTTAAAAATGATATTATACATTCATAATTTAAACACAAGGAGTCACTCTCAATGGATCAAAACGAATTATGGAACAAAATTAAAAGTAAATTTAAAGCGGATCCGAAATTTGAGGGAACGACATATGATACATGGATCGCCACCGTGAACCCAATCTCATATGATGGCGATACCCTAACACTCGAATTACCATCCTCGCTTCACCGTGACTACTGGGAGAAAATGCTTAAAAGTCAGCTGGTTGAGTACGCTTATGCTATTACTTACAAGAACATTTCACCAAAATTTGTTCTAGAAGAAGAATTAAAAAAGAAGCAAACCCCAGCTCCTACACCGGAAAACGAGAGCGAAAAGTCATATAGTTACACCGACACGCACTTGGAGCCCAATTACACCTTTGAAACCTTCGTGATTGGACAGGGTAACAAGATGGCTCAGGCCGCAGCGTTAGCGGTCAGTGAATCACCCGGAAAATTGTACAATCCACTCTTCTTATATGGTGGAGTTGGTTTAGGTAAGACCCACTTGATGCACGCGATTGGCAACAACATTATCAAACACGACCCGAGTCAGCGGGTGATGTACGTTACAAGTGAGAAATTCGCCAACGACTTTATCGGTGCCATCCAAAACAATAAGATGGATGATTTCAGAAACGTTTACCGAAACGTCGACGTCCTCTTAGTTGATGACATCCAGTTTTTTGGTAATAAAGAAGGAACTCAGGATGAGTTTTTTAACACCTTTCAAGCGTTATATTCCAATCACAAGCAGATTGTGCTAACGTCTGACCGTTTGCCAAACGAAGTGCCAAAACTAAAAGACCGGTTGGTATCCCGGTTTGCGTGGGGCCTGTCCGTTGACATTACCGCTCCCGATTTAGAGACACGAACCGCTATCCTTAGGGCCAAGGCCAAAGCTGACAACATGAACATTCCAGCGGACGCATTAGGCTACATCGCGAGCCAAATTGAGTCTAACGTCAGAGAACTAGAGGGGGCGTTATCAAGGGTTCAGGCTTTTTCCAAACTCAATAACGCTCCCATTGACACTGAACTAGTGGCAAACGCCCTAAGGCCGCTGAAGTTGGCCAAGGCGCGCTCGGCTCTGACCGTGTCAGACATTATCTCGAAAGTCGCCTCTTACTATCACATTAGTGTAAAGGAAATTAAGGGCACCAAACGGGTCAAGGCCATCGTGGTTCCTAGACAGGTTGCCATGTACCTGTCACGTGAAATGACCGACAATTCGCTTCCAAAAATTGGCGACGAATTTGGTGGTAAGGATCACACTACCGTCATTCACGCCTACGACAAGATTAGTAAAATGGCCGCAAATGACTCTGATCTGAGTAAGCAAATCTCAGACATCAAGACGGAACTCCAGCACTAAGCGTTGCTCGGTTTAAAAATGTTATAATAACGGGTGTGGATAAACGGGAATTTAACCGTTGATTTACCCACAAAGTTATCCACAGTTGATAACTTTTATTCTGTAACTAATCATTGAGTTATCCACAGTATTAACAGTGCCTACTGCTTCTACTGTTTTTTATCTTTTTAATTAAGTAAATAAACATGCACCACATTTTGAGGGGGAAATTTGGCAATGAAATTCGTAATTAACCGTAATGCTTTCATCAAAGCACTAAATACCGTATCAAGAGCAATCTCATCAAAAACGACCATTCCAATTTTGACGGGTTTAAAATTAGACGTATCAGAAAGTGACATTCTACTAACTGGTAGTAACGCTGACGTTTCAATTCAAACTAGCATTCAAGCTTCTAATCCAGATAATGAACTCACGATTAACTCAACTGGTAGCATCGTCTTGCCGGCTAGATTCTTTAGTGAGATCGTCAAAAAGTTACCCGATAAAACCATGTCATTAGAAGTTGGTGACAACTTTCAGACCACGATTAAGTCAGGTAACTCAGAATTTACGATCAACGGTCTTGATGCGAACGGTTACCCACATCTACCTGAAATTGATTCCGAGAATACGGTTGATTTAGCGGCTGATATTTTCAGACAGGTTATCGGACAGACGGTTATTGCGGTTTCAAAACAGGAAAGTCGGCCAATCTTGACCGGGGTGCACTTCACGCTTGCTAACAATAAGTTGCTTGCGGTTGCAACCGACAGTCACCGTTTAAGCCAACGAAGAGTTAGTCTTCCAGCTGATGACGACGGTAAGTTTGACGTGGTCATCCCAGGTGACAGTTTAAAAGAACTCTCACACATGCTTGACGGAATCGATCAAAACATCCAGATGAACTTGTCGGAAAATCAGGTCCTCTTTACCCTCGGCGAAACCCGATTCTACTCACGTTTACTTGAGGGCAATTATCCGGATACTTCGCGTCTGATTCCAAAGACTTCAAGTACCAAGATGGAGTTTGCGGCTGGTGACCTACTGGCCGCAATCGAGCGGGCTTCGCTGTTGTCACATGAATCGCGAAATAACGTCATTAAGTTGACGATTAAACCAACCGACCAGGTCGTTACCATTTCGGGGAATTCTCCTGACGTTGGAACCGTTGAAGAAGATTTAAAGCCAAAGACTTCAGAGGGCGATGACCTTGAAATTTCGTTTAACCCCGATTATATGAAGGAAGCTCTCAGAGTTTTTGGGCAAACTGACATTGAGATTGCGTTTACTTCAGCTCTTCGTCCGTTCACGCTGGTTCCAACCGAAAATAAAGAAGATTTCATCCAATTGATTACCCCAGTTCGAACCTTTTAATTAAGAATGATTATTAACGACCTTCATTTTGAGGTCGTTTTTTTTATGTCTTTAAAATGAAACCAAATTATATTTACCAAAGACCTCAAAATATTAAAAAAGCTCATATTTCCATTTATTTACGAATATGAGCTTTTTAGATCATTTGAGGCATTTTTGTCTAGAAATGCGTACACGCGCATAAAACGCATAAAATCGCCCGATTTATGTACTTTTACCAAATTTTAGCGTATAATAGAAATAGATTGAAAGTGGGTGAATTCATGAAAAAAGACATTTTCATAACGACTCCGTACATAACTTTAGGGCAACTCTTAAAAGAAGAGAACATTGTTGAATCAGGTGGCAAAGCGAAGTGGTACCTAAAGGAAAATATGGTGTATCTAAACGATGAGCCTGAGAATCGACGTGGCAAGAAGCTCTACCAGGGTGATACGGTCTCAATTCCGGACGTAGGGATGTTTTTTATTAAGACAAAGTAGGGTTAAGCATGCAGCTAGAAGAATTGAAATTACGCAATTTTCGTAATTATAAAGATGCTGACGTTCATTTCTCAGATGGAGTGAACGTGTTACTTGGACAAAACGCCCAGGGCAAAACCAATCTACTTGAAGCAATTTACGCGCTCGCCCTTACCAAAAGTCATCGGACCACTACCAATCGTGATTTGATTAATTGGGAAGAACACCATGCGCAATTGTGGGGTCGAGTTAAAAAGAACCATACTACCACTGAACTAGAGCTTGATTTTGGTAAAAATGGCAAGCGAGCTAAGGTCAATCACATTGAACAGCCCAAGCTATCGTCTTACGTCGGGCAGCTGAACGTGATTTTGTTTGCTCCCGAAGATTTGTCGATTGTAAAGGGTTCGCCTCAGATTAGAAGGCACTTTATGGACATGGAGTTTGGCCAGATGAGTAATCGCTATTTATACAACATGACCCAGTACCGTCGAATTTTGAAACAACGAAACGCCTATTTACGTGAACTATTACTTCACAAACAGAGTGATCTGGTCTACCTGGATGTATTGTCAGACCAGCTTTCAGCGTATGCGGCCGAGATTATTTTCCAACGCATCCAACTGATTGCCAAATTACAGAAATGGTCTTCGGCCATCCATTACGAAATTTCACAACAAAAGGAAACGTTGCGATTTAAGTACGTCACCGCGCTAAAAAAGGCCGATTTAACGTCAGTGGAACGAATCTATCAGAGTCTGCTGGCTAAATTTAAGGCCAATCGAGATAAAGAAGTGAGGCAAGGAACGACGATCTTTGGGCCGCATCGTGACGATTTACACTTCATGGTTAACGGCAAGGATGTCTCCACCTTTGGTTCACAGGGTCAACAGCGAACGGCGGCATTATCCACGAAGTTGGCCGAGATCGATTTAATGAAAGAAGAAACCGGCGAGTACCCGGTTTTACTACTTGATGATGTTTTGTCTGAACTTGATGAAAGTCGGCAGACCCACTTGCTGACTGCCATTCAGGATCGGGTTCAAACCTTTCTAACCACCACAAGTATGAGTGGGGTCGCATCTGATTTAATCAACAATCCCAAGACTTTTCACATTGAAAAGGGAGTCATTGTATCCGAGTAACTTAGTTGAGGAGGAATTGTAGTGACTGATCAAGAAAAAGAAGCAAAAAGAGAACGGGCCGGGGAGTACGACGCTAGTCAAATCCAAGTCCTAAAGGGACTAGAAGCGGTCAGAAAACGTCCTGGAATGTACATTGGAGCCACTAACGAACAGGGACTCCATCACTTAGTTTGGGAAATTATCGATAACGGAATTGACGAAGCGTTGGCGGGTTTTGCTGACGAAATCAACGTTACCGTGGAAAAGGATAACAGTATTACGGTCGTTGATAACGGTCGTGGGATTCCCGTCGACACCCAAAAAGATACCGGTAAGTCGGCACTAGAAACCGTCTTCACCATCCTCCACGCTGGTGGTAAATTCGGTGGTGGCGGATACAAGGTTTCTGGTGGACTTCACGGAGTTGGAGCCTCAGTGGTAAACGCCTTGTCAAAGGAACTGGACGTTGTTGTTACTAAAGGTGGCAAGCGGTACTACATGGATTTTGAAAGGGGTCACGTCAAGACGCCAATGAAGGTCATTGGGGACGCACCCAGAGATGCTCACGGAACTAAGGTTCACTTTGTTCCCGATCCAGACATCTTTACCGAGACCACGACCTTTAACATGAAGACTTTGACCACGCGTGTCAGAGAACTGGCCTTTTTAAACAAGGGGTTAAGAATCACAATTAGAGATGATCGCCCCGAAAAACCCGTGGAACACGATTTCTTCTACGAAGGTGGAATTCGGCACTACGTTGAATTCCTCGATCGGGGTCGCACTCCAATCTTCAAGGATCCCATCTACATTGAGGGTCAGGAAAATGGCATCACGGTCGAAGTTTCAATTCAGTACACTAACGATTACCACAGTACCCTTTTGACGTTTACTAATAACATCAATACCTATGAGGGTGGAACCCACGAAGAAGGGTTCAAGCAGGCTTTGACCCGAATTATCAATAACTACGGGAGAAACAACAATTTAATTAAGGATAGCGAACCGAACCTTTCTGGTGACGATGTTCGAGAAGGAATGACCGCGGTCGTTTCGGTTAAGCATCCCGATCCTCAATTTGAGGGTCAGACCAAGACAAAACTTGGTAACTCTGATGCGAGAACCGCTACGAACCACATTTTCGGTCAGGAATTTTCCAAGTTCATGATGGAACATCCTCAGATTGCCGAACAGATTGTTGAAAAGGGTTCCGTGGCCTCTAAAGCGCGAGCCGCAGCGAAAAGAGCTCGTGAAGTAACCAGAAAACGAAGCGGACTTGAAATCAACAGTTTACCCGGGAAGTTAGCTAATAATACTAGTAAGGATCCGAAAGTCTCTGAATTGTTCATTGTCGAAGGTGACTCGGCCGGGGGTTCCGCTAAACAAGGTCGTTCTAGACTGACGCAGGCTATCCTGCCAATTCGTGGCAAGATTTTAAACGTTGAAAAGGCCACGATGGAAAAAATTCTGGCTAATGAAGAAATTCGTTCTTTGTTTACCGCGATGGGGACTGGCTTTGGCAGTGACTTCGACATTAGTAAGGTTAACTACCACAAGTTAATCATCATGACCGATGCCGATGTTGATGGGGCCCACATTCAGATTTTGCTTCTAACCTTAATTTATAACTACATGCGTCCAATGATTGATGCTGGATACGTCTACATTGCCCAGCCACCGTTGTACCGAGTTCGTCAAGGAAATAAGTTCCAGCGATACGTTGATTCTGATGAAGAACTCCAGGAGTTATTAGCTCAACTACCAGCTTCACCAAAACCACAAATTCAACGATACAAAGGTTTAGGCGAAATGGATGCCTCGCAGTTGTGGGACACCACCATGAATCCAGATCATCGTCGGCTTCTAAGGGTTACTTCTGATGATGCTTCGGCTGCTCAAGAAGCCTTCACCATGTTAATGGGTGAAAAGGTGGCTCCAAGACGGAAGTTTATTGAAGATAACGCAACCTTTGTTGAAAATCTGGATGTATAAATTGTTTCACGTGAAACAATTAGGTTAATTGACTGATTTAACAAGGAATGGAGGCAAAATCTCTTGGCAAATGAAGAAAATAATAAACCAAGTCGAGTTCAAAACATTGAATTATCGAAGAAGATGAGATCATCATTCTTGGATTATGCAATGAGTGTGATTGTGTCCCGTGCGCTTCCTGACGTTCGTGACGGCTTAAAACCGGTTCATCGTCGAATCCTGTACGATATGCACGAACTAGGAGTTACACCGGATAAGCCTTACAAGAAATCCGCGCGAATTGTTGGGGATGTTCTAGGAAAGTTTCATCCTCACGGTGACAGTTCCGTGTATGAGGCCATGGTTCGAATGGCTCAGGAATTTAGTTATCGTTACATGTTAGTTGACGGACACGGAAACTTTGGTTCCGTCGATGGTGATGGTGCCGCTGCCATGCGTTACACCGAGGTGCGACTCTCCAAGATTGCGATGGAAATGTTGCGAGACATCAACAAGGACACCGTTGATTTTCAGCCTAACTACGATGGCACCGAACGTGAACCAGTGGTCTTACCGGCTAGAATTCCGAACCTCCTTTTAAACGGAGCTTCTGGGATTGCGGTTGGAATGGCCACTAACATTCCACCTCACAATTTAAGCGAAGTAATTAGTGCAATTCACATTTTGATGAGAAATCCAGACGCTACCACCAATGATCTGATGGAAGCTCTGCCCGGACCTGACTTCCCAACTGGGGGAGTGGTCATGGGTAAATCCGGAATCAGAAGAGCCTACGAAACGGGTCGTGGTAGTATCATTGTTCGGGCTAAGGTTGACATTGAGGAACAAAAAAACGGCAAACAGCGCATTATTGCGACTGAATTGCCGTACATGGTCAACAAGGCTAAGTTAATCGAACGGATTGCTGAACTAGTAAGGGACAAACGAATTGAAGGTATTACCGCCATTAACGATGAGTCCGATAAGGACGGGATGCGGGTTGTGATTGATGTCAAACGGGATGCTTCAGCTGAAGTTATCTTGAACAATTTGTACAAGTTAACCCTGATGCAAACCTCCTTTAGTTTCAACATGCTAGCCATCGTTGATGGTGCGCCGAAAGTCTTGAGTCTGAAACAAATTCTGCAGTACTACCTGGAGTATCAGGTGGAAGTTATTACCAGAAGAACGAAGTTTGACTTACGTAAGGCTCAGGCTCGAGCTCACATTCTGGAAGGGTTACTGGTTGCTCTTGACAACATTGACGCCGTCATCAAGATTATTCGTAATTCCGCGACTGGCGATATCGCCAAAAACGAACTGATTAGCAATTTTGATTTAGACGACAAGCAAGCGCAGGCCATCTTAGACATGCGGCTGGTTCGATTAACCGGACTGGAACGTGGCAAGATTACCGACGAGCATAATAAATTACTGGCTAACATTAAAGATTACAAAGACATTTTAAACAGTCGAGATCGGATCAACGGCATTATTTACGATGAACTCCTTGAGATTCAGAAGAAGTTTGGTGACAAACGGCGGACCGAATTACTGGTTGGTGAAATTACCAGTATTGAGGACGAAGATTTAATTGAAGAGGAAAACGTCGTAATTACTTTGACCCACAACGGTTACATTAAACGACTACCAACCGACGAGTTCAAGGCCCAAAATCGTGGAGGTCGTGGAATTCAAGGAATGGGTGTCAATAAGGACGATTTCATTGAACATCTCCTGTCAACGGCAACCCATGATCGACTCTTGTTCTTCACGAACGCTGGCAAAGTTTATAGTATGAAAGCTTACGAAGTCCCAGAGTACGGACGATCCGCGAAGGGAATTCCAATTGTTAACCTCTTAAACTTGGGTCAAAATGAGAAGATTCAAACGGTTATCAGTATTTCGTCCCAGCATAATGACGAGGACAAGTACCTGTTCTTTACAACGAAACTGGGAACGGTTAAACGAACCCCAGTCTCTGACTTCTTGAACATTCGAAAGAATGGTTTAAAGGCCATTCACTTACACGATAATGATGAAGTGATTGGCGTATCCATCGTGGATAACGGCGACAACATGATCATTGGAACTCATTTGGGATACGCCGTTAGCTTTAGAGCTGATGACGTTCGCTCTATGGGACGTTCGGCTTCAGGAGTGAGAGGAGTTCGACTCAGACCAAATGACTATGTGGTTGGAGCGGCCATCTTGACACCTGACAGTGACGTGTTTGTCATTTCTGAAAATGGATATGGGAAACGCACGAAAGCTTCCGACTACCCGATCAAGGGTCGCGGTGGTAAAGGAATCAAGACGTCAAACGTTACTAAGAAAAATGGTCCCCTAGTGGGATTAAGTACCGTGACTGGTGATGAAGACATCATGTTAATCACTAACATGGGTGTTATGATTCGGTTTGCCGTTTCCAACGTTTCAGAAACCGGTCGTGCCACCCTTGGAGTTCACTTAATCCGGGTCGACGATAATGCCAAAGTTGCGACGATGGCAGTCGTTGCTAAGGATGAAGAGAATGAATCAAAGGTCAATGAACCAGCTTCATCTACCGATCAATCCGAAGAATAATGCTTTAAAATAACACTACGTTAACGGTAGTGCTATTTTTTTGCCTAAATTTATGGTTAACATTCGTAAATTGGCACTTTCATATTGATTAAATGGTGCAATTCGATTATGATATTGGTTGTGTTTGAAACATTTAAACTAAATTTGACAAAATAGTTCGTAAAATAATCAAGGAGAGTTATGAAGATGGACGTGTTTGATTACGAAGATATTCAACTGATTCCGAATAAGTGTGTGGTCAATTCTAGAAGTGAGTGTGATACTTCCGTGGAATTTGGTGGCCGTAAGTTCAAGATTCCGGTCGTACCCGCCAACATGCAAACGGTCATTAATGCTGATTTAGCCGAAAGCCTTGCAAAAAACGGTTATTTTTACGTCATGCACCGTTTTCAACCTGAGAAACGACTTGATTTTGTTAAAAAGATGCACGCTGACGGGGTCTTTGCCTCTATCAGCATTGGGGTCAAGCCTGGCGAGTATGACTTCATTAAAGAGTTGGTCAAAGCCAACCAGCTTCCTGAATACGTTACGATTGACATTGCTCACGGATACTCGGACTCGGTTATCAATATGATTAAATTCGTCAAAGAACAGATGCCTGACACTTTCCTGATTGCTGGAAACGTTGGAACGCCAGAAGCCGTGCGGGCACTTGAAAATGCCGGAGCGGACGCTACCAAGGTTGGAATTGGACCCGGGAAAGCCTGCATTACCAAGATTAAGACCGGCTTTGGAACGGGAGGATGGCAATTAGCTGCCATTCGGTATTGTGCGAAGGGTGCCAGAAAGCCCATCATCGCTGACGGTGGGATTCGGACCGATGGTGATATTGCGAAATCAATTCGCTTTGGTGCTACAATGTGCATGATTGGATCGATGTTTGCGGGCCACGAAGAGTCGCCCGGTAAAAACGTTGAAAAAGACGGTAAGGAATACAAAGAGTACTTTGGTTCCGCATCGCAATTTCAAAAGGGTGCTTACAAGAACGTCGAGGGTAAGAAGTTGCTGGTTCCGTTTAAGGGCAGCATCTACGACACCTTACGGGAGATGCAAGAAGATTTGCAGTCATCAATTTCTTATGCTGGTGGAAAAGACATTGATGCCATTAGAAAAGTTGATTACGTGGTCGTAAAAAATTCAATTTATAATGGTGATTAAAAAAAGATTTAAAAAAGCTTCGTATTTAATCATGTATCGCAAGTCAACGTCTCAAATGTCCTGTTGAAGTAAAAAACAATCAATGATATAATCAATCGTTGTGAGTTTAATTAGATGTTAATTGACTCCCCTTGCTCTCCAAATCACTGGAGAGCCGACAGTCCACAAGGAGGTGTAATTCATGGAAAACAAATACGAAATTACTTACATCATCAGACCAGATATCGACGATGCTGCCAAGACTGACTTGGTCAACCGCTTCGATAAGATCTTGACTGATAACGGTGCAAACGTAATCGATTCAAAAGACTGGCAAAAACGTCGTCTTGCCTACGAAATCGGCGGTTACAATGAAGGTACTTACCACATTGTTAACGTTGAAGAAGGCGACAACGACCAAGGTCTAGACGAGTTTGACCGTCTTGCTAAGTTTAACAAAGACATCTTACGTCATATGATCGTAAGAAGAGACGACAAATAATTTAGAATGAAAGGAGTTTTTCAGTATGATTAATACAGTAGTTCTTACTGGACGCTTAACACGAGACGTTGATTTGCGATACACCCAGAACGGCGCAGCAGTGGGTACTTTTACGCTAGCTGTTGACCGTCGTTTCACTAACTCAAATGGTGATCGGGAAGCTGACTTCGTCAACTGTGTCATTTGGCGCAAATCAGCTGAAAACTTTGCCAACTTCGTGCATAAGGGTTCCCTGGTTGGAATTGAAGGTCGAATTCAGACCCGAAATTACGAAAACAAGCAGGGTCAACGAGTTTATGTTACCGAAGTAGTCGTTGAGAACTTCACCCTCCTTGAACCACGTTCACAGAACGGAAATGGGCAGGGTCAAGTTAACAACGGTGGCAATCACGATCCTAGCGAAAATCCATTTGGAACTCCAAAGACGAGTGGTCAGGCCACTCCTAACAATAGCAAGGGCAACGACAATTCGAAGGATCCGTTTGCTAACTCTGGAGACCAGATTGATATTTCCGATGACGATCTTCCATTTTAATGGAACGATTTGATTAATGTTTTAGGAGGGAATTACACATGGCTCAACAAAGAAGAGGTGGCCATCGTCGCCGTAAGGTTGACTTTATCGCCGCTAATCACATTGAATACATTGATTACAAAGACGTTGATTTGTTAAGACGTTTCGTATCAGAACGTGGTAAGATTTTACCTCGTCGAGTTACCGGAACAAGCGCTAAAAACCAACGTAAGTTGACCATTGCGATCAAGCGTGCCCGCATCATGGGCTTAATGCCATTCGTAGTTGGTGACTAATTAAGAATTTGAGACTTAACTAATTTAGTTAGGTCTTTTTTTTATCCGATTATTGGGTTGCCTCAATGTGATAAAATAGAAGCTATAATGGAGCAAAGATGGGAGTTACTATGAAGAAATTCTTTTCACAAATGACGTTGCCGCCATTTTTAAAAAATACACGATTAAGAAAAATTACGATTTTTATTGCAATTTCATTGATTTTGGGACTAGTAATTGCCTTTCTCTACAACTTCTTTATCGGAATCGTTCTTTTACTGATTGCTTGTGTGGGACTCGTCTATACCATTAACACGATGAACCGCGTGGGTGAAGAATCCGATAAGTACATCAATGATTTGTCCTATCAAATCATGCGCGGACAACAGGAGTCACTACTTGAGATGCCGATTGGGATCTTAATCCTTGATGATAACCACGTGGTGGAGTGGATTAATCCATATTTACAGCCATACTTTGATAGTACGGAGGTGGTCGGATATCCACTTGACCATTCTGCTCCAGACCTCTTTGACATCATTCAGGCCAACCTTGACCAGACCAAGCCGATTGAGGTCACCTGGCGCGGTCACATGTTCGATATGTTGATTCAAAGAGAGTACAACACCGTCTACATGATGGACATTACCCGCTATGCTGAGATTGAAAAGAAGTACGAAAACGGTAAAATTGCGGTCGGCCAGATTTTTCTGGATAATTTTGACGAAATTACGCAGTCAATGAGCGACCAGGACGTCTCGAACCTTAGAAACTACATCACCAACGAACTGAGCTCGTGGGCGCAGGAATACGGGATTTTTCTAAAGCGAATTGATGCCGATCATTACTTTATTCTGTTGTACGTTTCCGCGTTGAATCAAATTGAGGCGGATAAATTTAAGATTTTAGACGTGATTCGAGAGGATACCTCGAAACAGAACCTTCCTTTGACCCTTAGTATCGGGATTTCATACGATGATAATAACCTGAACAACTTAGCCGACCAGGCTCAGAGTAACCTTGATTTAGCCCTCGGTCGTGGTGGAGATCAGGTGGTCGTTAAGGCTAAGGACAAAGAAGCCCGCTACTATGGTGGAAAGACGAACCCAATGGAGAAACGAACTCGGGTCCGGGCGCGAATGATTTCCCACGCTTTACAAGAGTTAATGAAAGAATCGGATCAGATCTTCGTTCAGGGTCATGCACAGCCTGACATGGACGCGATGGGAGCCGCCATGGGAATTAGACGGATTGCCCAAATGAACGGGAAGCAGTGTTGGATTGTGATGGATGACGAAGAACCGCACTCAGACATCAAGCGGTTATTAAACGCGATTGATGATTATCCAGACATTAAAGAATCAATTATTACTCCAGATAAAGCGTTGAAAAAGGCAACTGACAACAGTTTGCTGATTATGGTTGACCATTCTAAACCTGACATGGGTGTTTCTGGGGACCTTTACAAACGCTTAAAGAACCGCGTCGTCATCATCGACCATCACCGGCGTGGTGAGGACTTCCCAGAGAATCCGATCCTGGTTTACATTGAACCTTACGCTTCGTCAGCCTGCGAACTGATTACCGAGATGTTTGAGTACCAGTCTCAGGACGCCGATCCAATCAACCAGTTAGAAGCGACCGCCATGCTGAGTGGGATTGTGGTTGATACCCAATCTTTTACGATTAGAACGGGAACGAGAACGTTTGATGCGGCGAGCTATCTGCGGTCAGCTGGTGCCAACGCTGACGAAATGGCCGACTTTATGAAGGAAAGTATTAATAATTACATGGCCCGAAACCACCTGATTTCCATGATGGAACAGATTGATGAGAACATGGCCCTGATTACCGCTGAGGATGATAAGGAATATGATTCGGTCATTGCCGCGCAAGCCGTTGATTCGCTACTGACGATTGACGGAGTGGAAGCCTCGTTTATCGTCTTTAAGCGGACGAACGGGAACATTGGAATCTCGGCGCGAAGTAATGGTAACATTAACGTTCAGTTGATTATGGAAGCACTTGGTGGAGGTGGCCACTTATCAGCGGGAGCTACGCAAATTCCCGACGAAAGTGTTTCAGAGGTTAAGAAGACACTGCTAGGTGCCATTGATAAAATCGTTAATAACGATGATAAAACCGACCAATAGCAGAATTAGTTTAAATCTGTTAAATTATTAGTAAACAAGGAGGGATTTAAAATGAAAGTAATCTTTTTAAGCGATGTTAAAGGCAAGGGTAACCGGGGCGATGTTAAGGACATGCCATCCGGGTATGCTAACAACTTTTTGATTAAGAAGGGCTTGGCTAAAGAAGCTACCAAGCAGGCTATCAGTGAATTAAAGGCTCAACAACACGTTGAACAGGAGCACGAGCAAGAGGAACTAGCAGATTCCAAGAAACTGAAAAAAGAACTTGAAAATGACAAAACCGTCGTTGAACTGAAGGCCAAGGCTGGATCTGACGGTCGCTTGTTCGGTTCTATTACCAGTAAACAGATTGCCCAGGGACTTTTGGATCAATACAACATTAAACTGGATAAACGGAAGATTGAATTAAGTGAACCAATCAAGACCATGGGATACACCGATGTTCCCGTTAAGGTTCATCCCCAGGTTTCCGCTCAAATTCGGGTTCACGTAAGCGAAAAATAGTCGTAAGTTGCAGTTAGAAAAGAGTCGATAATGAACAACGATACTTTAAATGATCATACGCCACCACAAAATATTGAGGCCGAAAAGGCCGTTTTGGGTTCCATTTTTCTGAGTACCGACGGTTTAGTTGACGCGATGGAATATCTGAATCCAGATGACTTCTATAAGCGAGCGCATCAATTAATTTTTAAGGCGATGTTGGATCTAAATGATGACGATCAGGGCATTGATGCCGTGACCGTGACCGATCTTTTGAAGCAGCGGGACCAACTGGAAGACGTTGGTGGTGTGCCTTACATCATTGATCTGACCAACGCCGTCCCAACGGCCGCTAATTTGGTCTACTACGCGAAAATTGTAAGAAATAAGGCCGTGCTCAGGCGCTTGATTCAGACGGCTACTAACATTGCCACTCAGGGATATGAACAGTCCGAAGACGTCGAAGACCTCCTCGATAATGCCGAACGTGACATTATGAACGTCTCTGAGGACCGTAATCAGTCGGGATTTAAGAACATCAAGGACGTTTTAAACGAATCATTTACAAAGATTGACCAACTTTCTCAAAATGGTGGCGACGACATCACGGGACTTGCGACTGGTTATCATGAGCTCGACAAGATGACGACCGGACTTCATCCCGGCGAATTGATGATTCTAGCTGCCAGACCGGCCGTTGGTAAAACCGCCTTTGCGCTAAACATTGCGCAAAACGTGGGAACCAAGACCGACAAGACGGTGGCCATTTTCAGTTTGGAAATGAGTGCCGAATCGTTAGTGAACCGAATGTTGTGTGCCGAAGGTAGCATTGACGCCAATCACCTTAGAACGGGTCAGTTGACCGAAGAGGAATGGCAGAACCTAGTCATCGCGATGGGCAGTCTTTCTAAGGCCCACATTTACATTGATGATACTCCCGGCAATAAAATGGCTGGAATTCGGGCTAACTGTCGTCGCTTGGCAAAACAAACGGGGAACTTAGGGCTGATTGTGGTCGACTACCTCCAGTTAATTGAGGGTGGTAATAAAGAAAACCGGCAACAGGAAGTGTCTGAGATTTCCAGACAACTTAAAAAACTGGCCAATGAATTACAGGTGCCAGTGATTGCGTTATCTCAGCTTTCGCGTGGAGTGGAACAGCGTCAGGACAAGCGTCCGGTGCTGTCTGATATCCGTGAATCGGGGTCAATCGAACAGGATGCTGACATTGTTGCATTCTTATACCGAGAGGATTATTATGAACACGATTCAGACGATGATGACCAAGATCCACGTTCCGATGTTGAAAATGACGATGATAACGTTGGCGAAGTTGAAGTTATTATCGAAAAGAACCGTTCGGGTCCACGTGGAACGGTTAAACTGCTCTTTATTAAATCGTATAATAAGTTTTCATCGATTTCATACGCTTCAAACGATGGTGTACAGTAAAAGGCCACTTACAGAGTAAGTGGTCTTTTTATTAAAATTAAGAATGATTGAGAGGATTTTCAATGAATAACAATGAAAAGACACAAGGGTTGCCAAAACTTACCACGGCCGCAATCTGGTTTCTATCCTTTGGAATTCTTGGAGTCCAAATGGCGTTTGGCTTAATGAATTCGCAACTGGGAAGAATTTTTCAGACCCTCGGGACTTCTCCGAGTCTTTTAGGGCTTCTGTTTATTATTCCTCCAATTGCGGGATTATTTGTCCAACCGTTAGTGGGAGCGTGGTCCGATCGAACCTGGGTGCCAAAATGGGGAAGAAGAATTCCCTACCTCATTATTGGAACCGTTGCTTCCGCCATTACCCTGTTTCTTTTACCAAACGTTGGTGATTTTGGCTGGCCGAGCATCATTACGATCTCACTGGCCGCCGTCATCACGTTGGTTTTGATGATTGCGTTCAATATGTGTGTGCAACCCTACAAGATGTTGATTGGTGATATGGTTAATCAACGTCAGAGTGGGTTTGCCTACTCAATTCAGAGTTTTTTCTTAAACATTGGGAGTGTGCTGGCATGCCTATCGCCGTGGGTTTTCACCGAGCTCGGGGTCAGTAACACCGCTAGTAAAGGAATGATTCCTAATTCAGTCATTTTTTCGTTCTACGTTGCGGTGGTCGTTTTAATCTTCTGTACGTTTATTACCGTCATGAAGGTTGATGAGTATCCCCCTAAACAGTTTAATGACTATCATGGACTGGAGCAGAATGGCGAACGGGCCAAAAAGAGTACGTGGATGCTTTTAAAAGATGCCCCACGCGTTTTCTGGGTGGTATCCATCATCCAACTTTTTGCCTACATTGGCTTTGCCTACATGTGGATGTACGGGACGAGTATCATTGCCAAAAACGTTTTCAACACAACCAATCCGATGAGCAGTGGTTATCAGTCCGGTGGTAATTTATTTGGAATTTTATCGGCCGTTTATGCTTTATCAGCTGTTATTTTTTCACTTTTACTATCAAGAATCCCCCAACGAAAGTACAAGTTGCTCTTTTCAATTAGTTTGGTAATTGGCGGAGTCGGCTTTTTGATGTCAGCATTCTCCCACACCGTTTTCTTGCAGGTGCTTGCGTTTATTTTGATTGGCATTGGATGGGCTGGCGTTTCGGTCTACCCGTTGACTTTTGTAACCCGTGAGATTCCAGGAAAGTACATTGGTGTGTACATGGGACTGTTTAACGTTCAAATTTGTATTCCTCAAATTGTGGCTTCACTTGCTAGTCCACTAGTTGTGATGGCAATTGGATCCATTGCTAACATCTTTGCGATTGCTGCGGTTACCATGGTTTTGGCGGCAATCTCAGTATGGATCTTAAACGACATTAAAGACTAGTTGGAGGTGAGAACGTGCACGTAATTGATGTAGGTGGTTTTCGTGGGCACTCACTGACCGTTAGTTTCAATGGGTCGAACGTCTATTTTGACTACTTAGATGTAATTAATTTATTGAAGCCCAAAATGGTTTCACTTTCAGACAGTGAACTAGTGACTGATGAAAATGGAGTTAACCAATTAACCGTTTTAGGAACGTGTCGTCTTGCTTCCCTTAGTAATTATCCACGTGCTGACCGACTAATGCGCTGGATTCAGCAGCAGGTAAAACCAATCGTGTTGCGTTACGGAAATAGTTTAAAGCAGAATCAGATCACTAAATCAATTGATGACGTTTACGGTGAGTTACACGTAAGTGGGATGGAAATGACGAAACATGAGTTTTACCAGTTCTTAAGAGTCCATCACTACACCATCAAATGGCTCAAGGGAAATAATAGCCCCAGTGACCTGAGTATTAAAAAACGGTTAATGGTACCAAAAATTGGTCATTTTAACTTGCCTCAACCATGTGGAGCGGATAAACTATACGTAAACGCGGCTTTTACCACCAAAGGTGTCCAAGTTGTGATTAATCAGTTGAAAGAAGTAGATGAAGTTGCCTATCAACAGACTTCACTGTTTTAAATGATAATTGTTCCACGTGAAACAATTGATGTAATCCCATGGTGTTCAAGGATTAGAGGTGTTAAGCGTGAAGAAGCAACATGTCCTATCGTTAATCTTGGCCTTTTTGGCGGCAATGTTTTTGATCCTCGTTCCGTTTATTGAGGATCAAAGCTTGATTTGGATTGGTCTGGCGATGGCCGGCTTTTGTGCTGTTCTAGCAATTTTAACCGAGATTTTAGCAATTAA
Source organism: Fructilactobacillus sp. X1R3C1 (assembly GCF_059901545.1). Classification (NCBI taxonomy): domain Bacteria; kingdom Bacillati; phylum Bacillota; class Bacilli; order Lactobacillales; family Lactobacillaceae; genus Fructilactobacillus; species Fructilactobacillus sp. X1R3C1. The sequence goes on along the minus strand of NZ_JBWXUT010000004.1, from coordinate 60,558 downwards.
AAAATAAAAAAGGAAGGATCCTTCGCAATTAACGAAGATGGTCTTTCCTTTTTTAGTGAAATTAATGATATAAAAAAAGATCATGGCGTTAACCATGATCATGATATGTGATGGGCAGTCAGGGGATCGAACCCTGGACCCACGGATTAAGAGTCCGTTGCTCTGCCAGCTGAGCTAACTGCCCAAATCAAAAGTACATTCATTATAATAGCATACCGCAAAACCCCATGCAACACTAATTTACAAAAAAAGGCGAAATTGCAGATACGGAAGAAATACTGAAAAGAGCTGTTATTAATTAACAACAGTTGTTGAATAACGTGAAGCGAGTAATTTGATGTGTTACAATTTAACTAGGATTGAGCGTAAAATAAGTCTTGATCCCAAACTTGATTGATATGGGGACTGCCAGCAGTTCAAAGGAGACAAATAATATTATGAAGAAAAAAATTCTAGTTGTCGATGATGAAAAACCAATTACAGACATTGAAAAATTTAGTTTAACCAAAGAAGGATTTGACGTTGACGTCGCACACGATGGGCAAGAGGCCCTTGATAAGGTTGATAGTAACACGCCTGACCTCATTATTCTTGATCTCATGTTGCCAAAGGTCGATGGCTTAGAAGTTGCCAAGGAAGTTCGAAAGACCCACAACATGCCAATTATCATGGTGACTGCCAAGGATTCTGAACTCGACAAGGTATTGGGCCTAGAGCTCGGTGCCGATGATTACGTTACTAAGCCATTTTCCAACCGTGAATTAGTGGCACGGGTCAAGGCCAACTTGAGACGGCAGAACATCACTGGCTCAGCTGGGGAAGGGAAAGACGATAATCACGATATCGAAATCGGTGACCTGGTGATTCATCCTGACTCTTACTCCGTTACTAAACGCGGAAAGGGTGTTGATCTTACCCACCGAGAATTCGAACTTCTTCATTATCTAGCCCAACACATTGGTCAAGTGATGACCAGAGAGCACTTGCTTCAGACGGTTTGGGGCTACGATTACTTCGGTGACGTTCGAACCGTCGACGTGACCGTACGTCGTTTACGAGAAAAAATTGAAGATGATTCAAGTCACCCCAAGTGGTTAGTAACCAGACGTGGGGTTGGTTATTACCTGCGGGATTCCGAAAAAGAAGAATAACCCAAATTGATTAGTTTAGAGGTATTCATGTAATGAAGAAGAAAAGACGTTGGCACTTTTTAAGGTCCATTCATTTTAAGATTGCGTTAGTTTTCGCCTTAATGATGATCATTACCTTGGAAGTAGTGGGTGCCGTTTTTGTGCGTCAACTCGAGTACCAAAATTTGAATACGTTTAAGGACTCCATCCAACTGAAGCCCTACGTTAATACATCCCTTAAAAAGCAGTTAGCCAAAAAGAATCAAACCAAGGCTAATAAGCAGATCCAGACGATCTTGGAAGACGTTGATACCAACAATTCTGATGATATTCTGGTGGTGGATTCCAGGGGAAACATCCGTGGAACCAATCAGAGTAGCGACCAGTCGTTAGTGGGGCAAAAGACCACCGACAATGATATCAAGAACGCTTTAAATAACGGTAAAACCATCGAGAAAAACACCTACAGTGATGGGAACCGTTACTACACCATGATTACACCCTTGATTAACAGTCAGGGAAACGAGAACAACATGGAAGGGGTCGTCTACGTTCGGGCTAATCTGAACCCAGTTTATCAAAACATTAACAGTATCACCTTAATCTATCTGTTTGCGGCGATCGTTGCCATCATCTTGGGACTACTGTTAACGTTCATTATTTCTCGGGCCATTACGAAGCCAATCGACGCGATGAAGAAGCAGACGGAACAGATTGCTCGCGGAAATTATTCGGGGCACGTTAAGGTCTACGGAAATGACGAGTTGGGTCAACTAGCGAAGGCCGTCAACAACCTGTCAGTGCGGGTGGAAGAGTCTCAGGAGTCAACCGAGTCAGAGCGAAGGCGTCTGGATTCGGTCTTAGATAACATGACCGACGGGGTGGTTGCCACGGATCGTCGCGGAAACGTCATCATCATCAACGATGAGGCGCTTAGTTTTCTAGGCGTTAGTAAGCAACAGGTCATCGGTAAGTCCATCCTAGATGTCTTGCATTTACGCGACCGGTTCACCCTTAAAAACTTGATTGAAGACCCAGGACAGGTCAACTTGGACTTTTCTGATCACGACCATAAGCTGATTTTATCAGCTCATTTTTCGTTGATTCAGCGTGAATCCGGCTTTATTAATGGGCTTGTTTGCGTGTTCCATGACATCACCTTGCAACAAAAGATTGATGACGATCGGAAGCAGTTTGTATCCAATGTTTCACACGAACTACGAACGCCCTTAACCAGTGTGCATTCCTACATTGAAGCCTTGCAGGACGGCGCTTGGAAGGATAAAAAGTTGGCACCCAAATTTTTGAAGGTCACTCAGGACGAGACCGACCGAATGATTCGAATGATCAACGACCTTTTGACACTATCGCGGATGGATTCTGGGACCCAGAAGTACGATACGGAACTAGTTAACATCAACAAGCTCTTTAACTACATCTTGGATCGTTTTGACATGATCATTAAGACCGATGACGATCCGAAAAAGAAGAATTATTCCATTAAACGGGACTTTACTAAGCAGGATCTGTGGGCTGACATCGATACCGACCGTTTTACCCAGGTCATTGATAACATTATGAATAATGCAATCAAATATTCACCAGACGGTGGCGTCATTACCTGTCGGCTGTACGAACAGAACAACCGCATCATCATGAGTATTTCTGATCAGGGACTAGGAATGCCACGAAAAGCCATTAAACATATTTTCGATCGTTTCTATCGAGTCGATAAAGCTCGTTCACGGGCTCAAGGTGGAAGTGGACTTGGGCTCGCAATCTCTAAGGAAATTGTGGAAGCCTTTGGTGGCCATATTTGGGTCGATAGTATTGAAGGAAAGGGTTCAACGTTCTATATTTCACTACCAAACGAACCAGTCGAGGAGGATCTTTGGGATGAAGGAGAAGCTTAAACCTTATATTTTACCGGTTTCACTGTGCATTGCCGTACTAGTCAGTTTAGTGCTCATCGTGGCGCTACTGGTTAATCCAGCTCGCTTTGGGAGTCGAATGCATCAGGATAAGTCTGCTACGCTTAAAAGCGAAGTTTCTTCGAAGAATCGTTATGATATCTATTCTCCCACCGAGGTTATTACTACCACTAGGAGTGGGAAACAGAAGTCGCTCACAAGTGAGACCACGAGTTTGACCGGTGAAATCGTCAAAAACATCAAGACCTATCAGGTCAAGTCAATCAAAGAGGTCTCAAAGGATAACCAAAAGCGGTATATCGATACCCTTAACTCTGAAAATTCGCTGATGCTGAATTATGGTGGCGAAGTTCCAGTTAATTTGTTAAGTAAGATTTTTAATCATAAGGTGAAAAAGAATGATTTCAACGTTGATCGCATGGTCATCCCACTAAATGACAGTACCCACTTTTACCTGCTAGGCGATGACGGTTACCACGTGTACCAGGTCACCACTAAAAAGCGGAATTTAGCCAAGTTACAGAACATTCTTACTACGAAAGTTCAAAGCGTGGACGTTCAGATGCGGACGTTAAACGATCGCCCGTTTCTCTTCTACCCAAGCCAGGTCAAGATGCGTAATTACGGGTATTTACTCGCAGAACAGTCCCAGACGGCCTACATTAATCGGGTATTGGGTAATACGACGGATACCAGCGTTAAGCACCGAAAGAAGAGTACGACCTACAGTAGTCGGGACCAGTCGTTAAACTTTGACAATGAGGACAACGTTATTTATCAGGACTACCAGCAAAGTAAGCGGGGCCACAGCTATGAGGATGTTTTAAATTCAGCTTATCGTTACGCTAATAAACTAGGAATTCCACTGGATAATGCTCGTTTTGACAGTTATAATCCGGTCAAAAACACCGTCACCTACCGAACGTTTGTGGAGGGTTATCCGGTCTTCAATCAGAAGCGACTGGGAACGTGTTCGTTTAAGATGGGAAATGGTGGAGCCAATCGTTATGAATTTTCACTTTTAAGTTTCCAAATCCCAATTCCAACGAACGCCGAAAGTACCACCCTTCCAAGTACTGGAACAATCTTAAACCAACTATCCGCTCAGGGAATTGACATGAAGAAGGTCAGATCCATCACCCTTGGTTACCAAGTTGTTCCCGAAAAGAACAATAAGCAGTTAATCACCTTGCAGCCATCATGGTTCGTTAATTACGACGGCACCTGGATTAACTCCCAGTTGATTGGCAATGGGACCGGAAAGGAGAGCTTCTAATGAATTTTAAGCGAATTCAAGAAATCTTCTTGCTGGCTTTCATTATTTTAGACGTCTTCTTGGTCCTAATGATTGTTCAAAACCAAAACATGCAGTCAGAGAACACGAGTCAAAACAGTGCGAACTCCACCATTATAAAAGAAATGCGCAGGGATGAAATTTCCGTTGGCAAGCTCTCTAATAAGCGCTCTAACGGTTACTACATTTCCGCTTCTAATGATGGTAATCTCGCAAATGAGATGGGTAATTTGAAAAATCAGGACGCGCGCTTTGAAAATGGAGCGGTCGTAAGTACGTTGCGGACGCCAATTGACATTGATAATCGGAACCCACAGAACACACTGGATCCACTCATGAAAAGAAAGAGTTTTGTGATTAACGGTGAGGATTATGAGTACGACCAAAACCAGTCCAATTCAAGTAAGATTGTCTACATTCAGAAGGCTTTGACGAGTAATTTGATGGACAATAATGCCAGAATCATCTTCTATTTAGATGACGATGGGAATATTAAGAGTTATACGCAAACGGCGCTTAATAACATCAAGATTTTACACGAGAGTTCTGAGACCATTTCGGAAGAACGGGCACTGATCTGGCTCTACCAGTACAATGAGATTCCCAACAACTCCAGGGTGCTTTGGACTAGAAGATCGTACACTAAATTGTTAAACATTAATAATAATGGGGTCTACATCCCTACTTGGGTCATTGCCATCCAGACCCGCAACTCCAAGGACGTTTCCATAAGGCGGATTAACGCTTTCACTGGGTCGGTCTTAAAGACCGAAAACGTTCAGGAGAACTTTAAAAATAAAATCACAAGTGGGACAGAAGATAATTAGAAAGCTGGGAATAAGTTGAGCGAAGATCCAATGAAAATCAGTGTATTGTCGAGCGGAAGTGGCGGCAACGTTACTTATATTGAGACGAACCAGCACAAGGTCTTACTTGATGCCGGACTGTCGGGCAAAAAGATTGAGAACCTCATGAATTCGATTGGACGGAGTTTGACCGACGTTGATAAGTTATTTGTGACCCACGAACATACCGATCATGCCAAATCAGTGGGAATCTTGGCGCGTAAGTATGACATGCAGGTCTACGCGAACGAGAAGACCTGGAACGCGATGGGTAACAAGATCGGAAAATTTCCTGAGGAACAAAAGTTTATTTTTGATCCCGATACCACTAAGTCATTTGGGGACTTGGACGTTGAAAGTTTCAGTGTGTCCCATGATGCTGCCGACGCCCAGTTCTACAATTTTCACGACGGCGATAAGAGTTTTGTGGTGTTGACTGATACGGGCTACGTCTCTGATCACATTGAAGGGGTCATAAGAGACGCCAACGCGTACGTTTTAGAGTGTAATCATGACGTGGAAATGCTGAGAAACGGCGACTATTCGTGGCCAACCAAGCAACGTATCATGAGTGATGAGGGACATTTATCAAACGAAGACGGCGCGGACGCCATGATGAAAATCATCGGACGTGACACTAAGAACATCTTCATCGGACACCGCAGTCACCATAACAACATGAAGTCACTGGCTCATCTTACCGTCGCTTCCATGCTTGAAAATGAAGATTTTGGGGTCGGACAAGACTTCAATTTGTTTGACACCGATGTCGAAAAACCATCCGATTTAATAACTCTTTGAGAATAATTGATACTTTTTTAAAAACTATTTGATAGAATAATATTAAATGGGGTGTAAATATGAAGAGAACACATCCGCTACTAACAGTTGCCATCGTGGCACTAGTAGCCGGTCTATTGGGCGGTGGAATTGCCTATGGTGGGATTTCGTGGTATAACGGCGGAATGTCTCTAGGAACTCAATCCGTCCCTGCGGGTTCTAATCGTGGCGGAACCGCAAAAGTTGAGAATGTAAGGGTAAATGCCTCTAATCAGGCGGAAAAAGTCTTTAGGGACAACAAGGATACCGTTGTTTCGGTCATTAACACCGAGAAGACCAAGTCCAGTGACTCTGATCCACTTCAGGGTATGTTTGGTGGCGTGTTCGGAGGAAATGGCGGAGACAATGGTGGCCAAGACCAAAAGGATCAGCAACAGATTAGTGAGGGTTCTGGAGTTGTCTACAATAAGGATAACGGCTCAGCGTACATTGTGACCAACAATCACGTGGTGTCTGGTTCGTCCAACCTGGAAGTCATCTTGAGTAACGGCCAGAAAAAGGAAGCTAAGCTAATTGGCCATGATGCCGTAACCGACCTTGCCGTTCTTAAGATTAACGGCGATGGTGTCAATAAGGTGGCTAACTTCGGTAATTCTGACGACATCAAGGTGGGTCAAACCGCCCTTGCGATTGGATCGCCACTTGGTTCTGAGTACGCTTCGTCTCTGACTGAGGGAATCATTTCCGCAAAGAAGCGGGAAGTTCCGCAGGCTAGCACCGAGAATGGGCAACAGAACGCCAGTGCCGGTGACGCAACGGTTATTCAGACCGATGCCGCCATTAATCCCGGAAACTCGGGAGGACCACTCCTAAACAGCGCTGGTCAAGTAGTGGGAATTAATTCCATGAAATTGTCGAAAGATAGTTCCGGTACCAGTGTTGAAGGGATGGGTTTTGCCATTCCAAGTAACGAGGTCGTACGGATTATCAACCAGCTCATTAAGAACGGAAAGGTAATTCGTCCCGAACTAGGCATTAAGTACGTGGACCTAGCTAACATCTCGGTTAAGCAGCAGAAATCGATTTTAAAGCTCCCTTCAAACGTTACCAATGGAGTTGTGGTGATGGACGTTAGGGGTGGATCACCAGCCGCTAATGCGGGTCTCAAGAAAAATGACGTGATTACCAAGTTGGCTGGAAAAGACATTACCAATCAGGGTAAGTTACGTGACATCCTGTATGAGCATAACGTTGGCGACAAGATTTCCGTTACCTATTATCATAATGGGCAAATGAAAACGGCTGAGATTACGCTAGATCAGCAAGCAAAACAGCAGTAATTTAAAAAATGTTCGTCGTAGAGTAAATGCGGCGAACATTTTTTGTTTGAAAAGAGTGAACTGACATTCGGATAGCTTAATGCGATAATTGAATCAATTGTCCGTTTAAAGCCTGAATTTTAGTTGTGATGATTGTAACGATACTTATGGGTTCCGTGATAGAGGGATTGACGGTAAACTCCGAACAAAATTGGTTTAAAAAAAATTAATAATCAGAAAATACGTGGTTGGAAATGTCAAGTGGTAAAAGTCTGTGCATAACTTTGGGGATAAACTCATTGTGAAAACACAAAAGCTGTAATTGAGGCTTTTAATGATAGTGGAAAAGTATCGAGAAGTTATCCACAGGAAGTGTGCATAAGTTTATGTAACAAAATTTTATTAAAAAAAGAACGCGATAAACGTTGATATCACAACAACGAAAATTGCGTTAACGAACGTATGTCTTGTTTATTTCTGTGGATAAATAAAAATGTTGTTGACAAAATCGAAATATTAACAGGTCTTTAAATTCTCCAGAAACGTGATAGTTTGTGAAGGTACCTGTGGATAACTTTGTGGATAGTCTGTTTAAAGGAGTCGACTTATGAACATTAAATTGGTGGTAGTTGGAAAATTGAAGGAAAAATACTTCAAAGACGGAATTAATGAGTACGTCAAACGACTTTCTCGTTTTTGCAAGTTTAAGATTGTTCAGGTTCCCGACGAAAAGGCGCCTGAGAACCTTAGTCAAGCGGAAATGGACGAGGTGATGGAGCAAGAAGGAACCCGAATTTTGGCTAAAATTAAAGACCGCGAGTATGTGATTGCTTTGGCAATTCAAGGCGATGAACTGACCTCTGAAGCCTTTGCGAAGAAAATCAAGGATCTCGCAACGTACGGTCACTCGGACATTACCTTTGTGATTGGTGGGTCGTTGGGACTTGCTCGTAAGGTCTTAAAACGGGCTAACTTTGAACTGTCATTTGGTCGTTTTACGCTACCGCACCAGCTGATGCGCTTAGTGTTGACCGAACAAATCTATCGGGCTTTCATGATTAATAGCGGCAGTCCGTACCATAAATAGACTGATTGACTTTGATTAGAAACTAAGATTATAATAATTATGGATTTAAAAGGGAAGAGATGTTCGGATCATCTTTTCCATGTTCGCAAGTTAGGTGTGGTTACTGTGGTGAAGCTAATCAGTTATGATTAGCTTTTTTTATTATTTTATTTGTAAAATATGGATATTTGCTTCAATTACACGTACACGCCGAAAGGATGTCATTAATAATGAAAAATTTAAATTCGCATCGGGTGCTGCGTTTTCTGGTTCAAGTTCTAATTACCGCTATTGGAACGGCGATTATCGCTTTGGGAATGACGTTGATGCGGAAAGAAAACTTAGGAATGGACGCCTTTACCGCGTTAAGTGTCGGATTATCGCACCATTTACCGCTTGGCTTGGGTAACATCCAGTTCATCGACTACATGATCCTGTTGGTCATCGTGCTGATTTTGGATTACCATCAGATTGGTTTTGGGACTTTGATTAATATGCTGGTGGGTTACGGGGTTCAGTATTTCACGCTCTGGTTCGGTGCCTACTTGGTGTTCGATAACTTCTGGTTGAAATTGTTGTTCGCTGTCCTTGGATTCCTGATATTCACGGTCGGAATTGCCGTTTACATGTCGGCCAAGTTCGGGGTGTCCTCGTATGACGCGATTGCTCCCATTTTCTCTCAAAGATTGCACATGCCGTACTGGTTAGTAAGAGTGATTCAGGATGTGCTTTTCATGTTTTTGGCGTTCCTCGTTTCTGGTCCAATTGGAATCATGACGGTCATCATCTCGTTATGTTCGGGTCCGTTTGTGGAACTCTGGGGCAGACACCTCCATCTGATTAAATAAAAAACGGTCCGTTGGAAAAATCCAGTGGACCGTTTAGTTTAATTAATTTTTATTATCATTTGGGTCAACGCTGCAGCTTCCGCCTTCACAGTTAGCGCCTTTTTGTTGGTCGTCATCGCCACCAACCATTTCAATTGGTTGAAAGCTATCCCAAGCCTTGTCTAAAGCGGACTTGAAGACTTTTACCGGTTGAGCACCAGAAACGGCGTACTTCTTGTTGAAAATGTAAAACGGAACTCCGTTAATTCCAACTTGTTGAGCGGCGGCTTCGTCAGCTCGGACGTCGTCCTTGAATTTATCACTGTCTATAACAGATTTGACTTCGTCTTGGTTTAAACCAACGCTCATGGCAAGGTCAACTAAAACGGAGTTGTCGTCAACGTTTAAACCGTCGGCGAAGTAAGCCTCAAATAACTTGTCCATCAGTTCGGATTCTTTACCCTTGGTTCCCGCAAAGTGAAGTAAACGGTGAGCTTTTAAGGTGTTCACTACTTTAATCTTTCCGGTATCCATCTTTAAACCAGCTTCGTTTGCCAGTTCGGTGATGGTTGATAAGAATTCGGAAACTTTTTCCTTTGACATCCCCTTTTCCTTACTCATGTGGTCAGCCATGGTTTCTGGTTCACCAGATGCGTTTGGATCAAGTTCAAAACTATTGTAATGAACCTCAACGTCGTCCTTATGGTCAAAATCACTTAGTGCGGACTTGAAGTGGGCCCGTCCGATGTAACAGAATGGACATGCAATATCGGACCAAACTTGGACTTCCATTTTTTTCGTCATTTTAGTACCTCCTACAAATTATCTACTAACTAAAGTATAGTGTTCAACTGAATCAATCACAATCATCTTGCTTAAGAATCACTTATCAATGGCGTTGCTTGTTCCAAGTAACTTATCGTTTTTGATTTGTTTTGGATCTTGGTTTTGTTCAGTGGTTTGCTTACTATCACTGTTTTTTGCTTCATTTGGAGTGTTTTGATTTTTATTCTCGGCATGATCCGATGACTTCTTGTTAGAATCGCCATGGACTGATTTGAGAATCTTATTAAGCCAATTCTTCATGTTACTTCCCCCTCATCTACTTCTCACCTTATTATAGTATAGTGGGTTTTGATTGTAATGAAAGTTAACTAATTTATAAAGAATTGTGATAGGCCAACTACGAAGCGGACCTTTTGCTTGCTTTTATTTCGGAAATTAAATAGAATTAAAGTACATATTAACTTACTTTTTGTGAGTAAAGGGAGAGAGATTAAATGAAAACAGTTGACGTAATTTTAGGTAGTGCCCGATCCAATTCTAGTGGTGCCGGAATTTTTAACTTTTTAAAGAAGAACGCAGAAGAACTTGAGTCTGACAACGAGGTCAAGTTGAACTTTATTGATATTGGTGATTTAGACTTACCAATCTTCAATGAGCCACTACCACCAATGGGTGATCCTGACCGGAAATTAACGGGGGCACCCAAGAAGTGGATTGATAACATCAAGGCTGGTGACGGTTATCTATTTATCGAACCAGTCTATGACAACGGTCTTTCTGGTGCGTTTAAGAACGCCCTTGATTATATTGGCTTTGAAACGGCTGACAAGCCTGCCCGAATTGTTTCGTATTCTAGCAGTGCCTTGTCTGGTCAAGCTTCCGCTTTAGGCATTCTTCCCACTTTATCTATGTTGGGAATGGTAATGTTGCCACACATGACCATGATTGGTCACATTGACGACAACTTTGAAAAGGATGGCAATTTTGTAAGTAATGCGCCATCAGAAGAGTACTATTCCAAACAGTTAAAGGATGCGGTAGGTGACATTGCTTCTTACACCAAGCTTTTAGGTAATTAGGACTATAAATAAATACGCAAAAGGAGCACTTCAAAAAATGAAGTGCTCCTTTTTTTATTGAAAAATCATCTGCAAGACGATCAGGATAATCGAGATCAAGAAGACCGCTGTGATTATGTACTTGAAGAGTTTGTTAATCTTATTACTTCCCTCGGGGAAGAGCCACAAGATTAAGATTAAAAGGACGTTTAGGCCAATTCCCACCCAAGGATTGGGATGAAAAAAGGTTAAGACCATCAGTAACACCAAAATCACTAGTTCAAGTAGTTCCTTAAAGACTGTCAATTCAAGTAACCTCCTTTCTGTTTTACTAAAAACACCAAATCCGAGTAGACGTGGAGGTCTCTCAATAGATTTGGTGCACAGGTATGTTTTTAAAATGGCAAAAGAGATTGATTGGTACTTCTCATTACCGAACTAATTATACCATTGCGTTAAAACAAAAGCGAGATTATTTTTAATTATTTTAGATGGTTGACAAGCACTGGCGATTAAGGCTGATTTAAACGGTCTAAGTATCAACTAATAATGGATTATCATTAATCAGTACATTCAACAAAGTTAATTAATTAAGAGCCAAGTTATATTACGTTCGAGGATTTTTCTGATGCGACGATTGTTAAACATGTAACTATTAAAAAGTTAGTTAAAATTTGATAAAAATGTTTAACTTTCCCAGTGTATCAACACATATCCGCTTTTACAAATTATCGACCTTTGAACGATTTGACAAAATTTGTGAAACAGTTATCATTATTGACGTACGACTAGGAAACTTTTTCTAGTCGGTTAAAATGCTTGTTATAAATTGCGAAACCCCGTACGATATGGGTGGTTAAATCGTTTAACCATAAGCATGAATAACAATCTTAAGGAGGATTATTATGAAATCTGCAATTGAAGTGAACTCTGAAATTGGGCAGCTGAAGTCTGTCTTAATGCACAGGCCCGGAAAAGAGATTGAAAATGTCATTCCGGATACCATGAAGCAGATGTTGTTTGATGACATCCCGTATAAAAAAATCGCTGACAAAGAGCACGATTATTTCACCAATCTACTCCGTAATCATGGAGTGGAGGTTGTGTACATCGAGGATTTGTTGGAAGACATCTTAAAAAAGGATGACGTAAGGGATGATTTTGAGTCAACTTACCTAAGTGAACACTACTACACGGGTAGTTCGGCAGAGGACATCAAGCGCTACTTTGAGAGTCTCTCGATTCACGACTTGGTCAGTACGATTTATGCCGGCCTAAGACGAGATAAAATTCATTTTACTCACCCAAGTTTGCACGACGTGGCCGGGACGAACGCTTTTGATCCCTTCCTACTGGATCCACTACCAAATGCGTACTTTACCAGGGATCCGCAAGCTTCGATGGGATCTGGTTTAACGATTAACCACATGACTTTTGAGGCGCGGCGTCCGGAGTCACTCATCACGGAGTACGTGATGAAGTATCATCCACGGTTTGCCGGAAAAGTTGACGTTTGGCTGGACCGCTATAATGATGCTCGGATTGAGGGTGGTGACGAACTCGTTTTAAACGATCACGTCATGGCAATTGGTTGCTCGCAACGAACCTCAACTCGTTCGATTGAAAAACTGGCTCACAAACTTTTTGAAGATCCGAAGTCACATTTTGACACAATCGTGGCGGTTCAAATTCCGCATAACCATGCCATGATGCATCTAGATACGGTCTTCACCATGGTCAACTACGACCAATTTACCGTATATCCAGGGATCATGAACGGTGGTAAGATGAATATTAACATCCTTCATCCCGGAAAAAACAATACCATCAACATGGAACATCGTGAAAGTCTGCCGGATACACTCAAGGAAGTTCTTGGATTATCTGAGATTGACATGATGGAGACCGGTAATGGTGACCCAGTTGCCGCTCCACGTGAACAGTGGAACGATGGGTCAAATAACCTGGCAATTGCCCCTGGGGAAGTGGTCACATACGATCGCAACACGGTCACGATTGATGTGATGCGGAAACACGGTATTACCGTTTACGAGATTTTGTCTTCAGAACTATCGCGTGGCCGTGGTGGAGCTCGTTGTATGTCACAACCAATCATTCGTGAACCACTTGATAAAAATAATTAGAGGGGGAGCAAATTAAATGAGTACATTACTAGAGGAATTAAAATCAATGCAGGGACGTTCTTTTTTAAAGGAGTCTGATTTTACACCAGCCCAGATTGAAGCTTTGATTGATTTTGCCATTAACTTGAAAAACGAACACAAGAAGTACGGCAAGGTAACCAAGTATTTACACGACAAGGACCTGGTGCTCTTGTTTCAAAAGACTTCGACCAGAACCAGACTTTCGTTTGAACTTGGTGGTGACGACTTAGGTGGAAACACGGCCTACATTGATCCAACCTCAAGTCAGTTCGGCAAAAAGGAATCGGTAGAAGACTCCGCTCGAGTCTTTGGCGAACTGGCTGACGGGATTGAGTACCGGGGCTTTGAACAATCCGACATGGAAATCATGGCCAAGTACTCGGGAGTTCCCGTTTGGAACGGTCTTTCAAACGAGTGGCATCCCACTCAAATGATTGCTGACTTCATGACCGTGAAAGAAAACTTCGGTCACTTAAAGGGGCTCACGTTGACCTTTGTTGGTGACGGGCGAAATAACGTGGCTAATTCTTTACTGGTGACCGGTTCGATGCTGGGTGTGAACGTTCACATCGTGGCTCCAGACGAACTGCACCCCGAAAAATCAGTGGTTGACTTAGCGGAAAAGTACGCCAAGGAATCAGGAGCCCACTTCATGATTACCTCTGACATTGACAAAGGGGTCAAAGGATCTAACATCATCTACACCGACGTTTGGGTGTCAATGGGTGAAAACAACTGGCAACAACGAATTGACCAACTACTACCATACCAAGTCAACATGGACTTAATGAAAAAGACGGGCACCCCTGACGATGAATTGATTTTCATGCACTGTCTACCAGCCTTCCATGACGGCAACACCACCACTGCCAAAGAGGCAGTTAAAAAGTACAAGGGCCTAAACAGTCCCGAAATGGAAGTAACCGACGAGGTCTTTAGAAGTCCTTACGGGCGCCAGTTCGTTGAAGCTGGCAACCGCAAGCACTCGATCATGGCAATTATGGCCGCCACTTTAGGCGACTTAAGTATGTACAACGAAAATTAAATTTTACTAAAGCATAAATAGGATTATCAATGATACAATCATGTCCTAAATTAGGATTTGAGAGGATTGCGTAAATTATATGGGAAATAAAAAGGGAGTTTCATTATTTGGATTAATCATGCTGGTCATTAGTTCCGCGATTGGCGCTGGAATTTATAATGCCAGTGAACAGATTGCGGCAGCGGCCACTCCGGGACCCGCGCTGGTTGCGTGGATTATTACGGGAGTCGGAATTTTTGCACTAGCAATGAGTTTGAAGTCTCTAAGTGAGGATAAACCAGAACTGACTGGAATTTCCGATTTTGCCAGAGATGGATTTGGTGACTTTGCTGGATTTCTATCGGGCTGGGGATACTGGCTATCGGCATGGCTTGGTAACATTGCGTTTGCCACCATGATGATGTCAGCGATCGGTTATTTCTTTCCGGTTTTTCGATCAGGCAACTCAATTCAAGCGGTAATCATTGCGTCGGTATTCACGTGGCTACTCACGTGGTTAGTAACGATGGGGATTGAAAACGCGGCTTTCATCAATACCATTATCACCGTAATAAAAATAATTCCCTTGGTTGCTTTCGCAATCTTAGGAATTGTCTTATTCAAAGCTAACGTTTTCACCGCCCACTTCTGGGCTAATTTTAGTACTAACTTCACGTATAGTCCGGCGACGGCAATGGGGGTATTTGATCAAGTCAAGGGCTGTATCATCACCACCATGTGGATCTTCATCGGGATTGAAGGTGCCACGATGATGGCAGGACGCGCTAAGAAGCGTTCTGATGCGGCCAAGGCGACCATTATTGGCACCATCTCACTCTTGATCATCAACATCGTGATTGCGATGCTACCATATGGTTACTTACCCCAAGCCAAACTAGCTAAGTTGAGCAACCCGGCCCTGACCTACGTTGTTAAAGATATGATTGGACCAATAGGTGCGGCTTTTGTCAGTATCTCACTTATAATCACCATGGTCGGTGCCCTCCTGTCATGGACCATGCTTCCGGTTGAAGCGACGTCACAACTAGCTGATCAGAAGCTACTACCCCGGTGGTTCGGTTACTTAAACAAGCACAATTCACCTTCACACTCATTATGGTTAACTCAGATTTTGGTACAAATTGTTTTGATTTCGTTACTATTTACCGATCAGGCGTACAACCTGGCAATCTCGCTGTGTACGGCAGCGATTGTGATTTGTTACGCGCTGGTTGGTGCCGATCAAATTAAGGCTGGACTTCAGGCTCATTCGGTTAAGAAAATGATGCCGGGAATCCTAGCTCTATTGTTTGAAGTTGTCGGAATCGCAGTGGCGGGACTACAATTCTTGTGGTTATGCTCAATTGCATACGTTCTAGGCTTTGGTTTCTACATCAAGGCAATCAAGAATCAAGGACGTAAAATCACACCCTTTGAATGGATCATGATGGCATTGATAACGATTGCTGCCATTGGGGCGGTCATTGCTCTATTTATGGGAAAGATAGGAGTGTCGTAAATGAAGAGAATCGTGATAGCTCTAGGTGGCAATGCGATTTTAACCGATGATCCAACTGCAAAAGGGCAAAGAGAAGCTTTAAAAAAAACCACGAAAAAAATCGTGAAGTTTGTGCGTAATTCAACTGAGAACCTTCAGTTAGTGATTACTCACGGCAATGGCCCGCAGGTTGGAAACTTGTTACTCCAAGAACTAAACGGTAGCACGAAGGAAAATCCGCCAATGCCACTTGACGTGGTTGGAGCGATGACTCAAGGTGAGTTAGGACTGTGGATTGGGGATGCCCTCTCAGACAATGATATGACTAGTTCAACCATTGTCACGCGGGTATTAGTCAATCCCAATGATCCAGCGTTTAAGGATCCAACCAAACCCATCGGTCCGTTTTACGCGGACGTTAATTCCGTCTTAATGAAACATCCGGACTGGAAATTCGCCGAAGATGCCGGACGCGGATTCAGACGGGTCGTTCCATCGCCTCATCCCATCAGCATTTTAGAGGCGAAACAAATTAGCACCCTGGTTGACAGTGGGTTCACTGTCATTGCTGGTGGAGGCGGAGGCGTTCCGGTCGTCATGACCGATGACGGTGATGTCAAGGGCGTGGAAGCCGTGATTGATAAAGACTTTACGGCTTCGTTAATCGGACAAATGGTCAATGCTGATCAGTTAATTATCCTGACTGGCATTGACCAGGCGGCCATTAATTTCGGTAAACCAAATCAAAGAGAACTGGGATACGTGTCGCTTGACGAACTGGACATGTATCTAAAACAACGTCAGTTTGGTAAGGGTTCGATGGAACCCAAGATTCAAGCGGCGATGCAGTTTGTGAAAAACACCGACAAGGAAGCCGTGATTACATCATTAGATAACGTTGCCGATTTTGAGGAAAACGGTCGAGCAACGGTCATTAAAAAGTAACGACTGAAGAAATCACCCGATGACTATGAACTAGTCTTTGGGTGATTTTTAGTTGTTATTAAGTGGTCCGCGGGACTATAACCATTTTTCCAATTTGATATTAGCATTTAAGAACGAAATGTCAAAGATTATTCTTATCTAGTTAGAGGTAATCCAATGTCATGATTAGTCTTTAAAACAAAAAGTTCCCTTGCAACTATCAAAAGTAGTTGCAAGGGAACTTCATGGTACTTGTGGGTCATAACCATCAAATAGAAAGGAGTAGTGCATCTTGTTTGAAAACTACCGCCTACGCGGTACAAACATAGTATATCATACATGATAAAAATGTCTATCTTTATTTATTTTATGTGATTGAACGGTGGCACGATTAACGCTGGCTTTAACATAAACTTCACATGCATATCGCTATTAACGTTTAGTTGAATTTGTTATGCTTTAGACGTATATAGGAGGTTTCAATTATGAAGATTATGATTATTGGTGGAACCGGAAGAGTCGGTTCTGACCTAGTAAAACAATTTCAAAAAAACACTGACGATTCGGTTACCATTGCGGCTCGTCATCCTGAAGAAGTCAAGTTTGTGGACACCGTTGAGGAACGTCCCAAAATTAACACCATGAAGTTTAGCATCGTCGACATGAGCGTTAACGAAATGGCCGACGCAATGAAGGGCTTTGATGCCATCTACTTCACCGCTGGATCTGGTGGACACAACGTGGTCCTAGTTGACAGTTACGGAGCCATCAAGACCATGCAGGCCGCCGAAAAAGCCGGCGTCAAACGTTACATCATGCTCAGTTCAGCCTTTGCGCTTCAACCAGACCAGTGGGAAGGAAAGAAACACTACGCCAAGTTACAGGACTACCAGGCTGCTAAGTTCATGGCCGACCACTGGTTAATTCACGACACCAACCTGAACTACACCATTTTACAACCGGGTTCCTTGCTTGAGACCCCTGGAACCGGCGAAGTAACCTTTAATGATGACCAACCTGGTTCAAATTCAATCAACGACGTTTCACAGGTCTTGTTTGACGTTTTAAATAACCAACATGCCTTTGACAAGGTAATCATCATGCACAGTGGTGACATGAGTATCGAAACTGCACTTAACAATTTAAAATAGTTAGGGAGAATTAAGATGGCTGTTAAAGATAAAGTAGTTGTAATTACGGGAGCTTCTAGTGGAATTGGTGAAGCGACCGCCAAGTTGTTGGCAAAGAACGGCGCCAAGGTCGTGTTGGGCGCTAGAAGAGAGGACCGCTTACGTGCGATTCAGGAAGATATTGAAGCTGACGGTGGCGTGGCTGCCATTCAGAAGACCGATGTCACCAAACTCGATGAGGTCAGAAACCTGGCGTCCGCTGCGGTTGACCAGTTTGGTCGCATCGACGTTTGGATGAACAATGCTGGTGTGATGCCCCAATCACCACTGATTAAGGGTGACGTCAAGGGTTGGAATCTCATGATTGACGTCAATATCAGGGGTGTTTTGTACGGCATTACTGCTTCCCTTGATACGATGCGTGGTCAAGGTGGTGGCCAGTACATCAACACCGCTTCGGTGGCGGCTCACACTTCTGGAATTAACAGTGGGGTGTACAGTGCCACAAAGGCGGCCGTTAAGATGATTAGTGATTCATTACGAGAAGAAGAAGCCAATGCCAAGTCTGGCATTCGAGTTACCATGATTTCACCCGGTGCGGTCGATACCGAATTGCCTAATCACATTACCGATCCAGACATCAAGAAGCAGTTTGAGTCATACGACTTGACGCCGCTTAGTCCCAAACGGATTGCGCAATCCATCCTGTACGCCATTGACATGCCAAAGGATGCCTCGGTCAACGAAATCGTGATTCGACCAACTGATCAGGTTTAGGACTGACGCATATGAAACTTGATGTATCCAAACACGTTCTACGGGATGGTTCGTTTTTAATCATCGCCATCCTGTCAATTATGCAGTTTGCGCGCTACGTCTACACCCAGGAGTATCTGCGTTCGGCTAAGTACCTGGTGCTGTTTTTGATCACCGTCTTAATGTATGGACTAGTTCCAGATCAGGTCCTGCAGTCGATTGTCAATCTGATTATGATTGGGTTGCTCCTGATTTTTACGTGGTACGACGAACGCATTGATAAACGACGAGAAAAGAAATAAATTAATTAGACTAGTTGTTGGTTTTAACCGATAATTAGTCTTTTTTTACGGGAAAATTAACCAATCCGTGAACCATTTCCGCGATGAAGGTTGAAATTGTTAATGTTTAATACTATTATTATAAAAAACAGGTTGTTCGAATTTTGTTATCTGACAATATCCGAACATTGCATATAAAATGGAGGAGAAAGTTCGATGAATTACTATCTAATCATTAACATCATTGGGGTCGCCGTGTTCCTCGGAATTGCCTTTTTGTTTTCCAAGGATCACAAGCACGTCAACTGGCGATCGGTCATCGTCGTTTTAGTCTTAAACCTAGTCATCGCGTTTCTCCTTACTCGCTTTAGTTGGGGTCGAGACGCTGTCAAGGGTGCCGCTGAAGGATTCAACTGGATTGTGCAGGTTGCTTACACTGGGATTGCCTTTGCACTTCCCAACTGGGTACACGTCAAACAGATGAACTTTGTGACTTCAGCACTGCTTCCAATCTTAATGATTGTTCCGTTGTTTGATATCCTTACATACTTTGGGATTTTGCCATTTATCATTAAATGGATCGGAATTGCGTTATCAAAGGTCACGGGACAACCAAAGTTCGAATCATTTTACGCCGTTGAAATGATGTTCCTTGGCAACACTGAAGCCCTAGCTGTTTCTAGTCTGCAACTCAAAAAATTATCTAGTGAACGACTCTTGACCGTCGCCATGATGTCGATGTCTTGTATCACCGCTGCGATCGTTGGTTCGTACACCCAGATGATTCCGGGTCAATATGTCTTAACCGCGATCCCGCTTAACATCTTGAACGCCATCATCGTGACTTCACTACTGAATCCGGTTCACGTTACGCCTGAAGAAGACACAATTGCGACGATGACGGAACCTTCAGAACAGGTTGCTGAGGAAACGGTTGCTGATAAGCCGGAAAAACCCAAGAAAGAACCGTTCTTCTCATTTTTGGGTGACTCAATCTTAGGTGCCGGTAAGTTGGTATTAATTATTACCGCCAACGTCATTGCCTTCGTTGCTCTTGCTAACTTAATTAGTAAGTTACTGGGACTCATTAATCCTTGGTTGTCACTTCAACACTTACTTGGAATCGTGATGTTCCCATTTGCATGGCTGATGGGGATGGACGTTAACCACGCCTTCCAGTTTGCTCAGTACATGGGAACCAAGTTAGTAACTAACGAATTCGTGGTCATGGGTGCCATTGCTCCCCATATCAACAACTTACACATCTTCCCAGCTCACTACCAAGCCCAACTCTGTGTCTTCTTGACTTCCTTTGCCAACTTCAGTACCGTTGGCATGGTTATTGGATGCTTGAAAGGTCTTGTAAGTCGGGAAAAGAACGACGTTATTTCCAGAAACGTTGGATACTTAATCCTATCCGGAATCTTGGTATCATTACTCTCGGCTGGAATTGTCGGACTATTCGTTTGGTAATTATTAAATAAAATTCATGACACTTCTGATTTAATTCAGAGGTGTTTTTTGTTGTCTAGTTATAAATACGTAAGTTTAGCGAAACTTAATTTTAGTATGATACACTGAACGTAAATAATTAGGGGATGAGAATTTGAAACGAATCCATCCAAAGCTAAAGATTCGTTGGCTCGCCATCGTCTTGGTGCTAATCTCGGGGATCGTCGCCGTGACCTTCACCCATTTTGACGCACCAATGTACAAACAGACGGTGGCTCGAGTCGTAAACGTGCATAACTACGGTCGCACTTCACAAACTGATGAATTTAAGAATCATGATTACCAAGAGAATCAGAAACTGACGCTGAAAGTTTTAAACGGGGAGTACAAGGGGAAGACAATTACCGCCAACAACCAGTATTCTGGTGCCGGGGCGACCGACATGAAGTATCATGCCGGACAACAGGTCTTTATCCACGTTGCTAACAAGAATTTAAAGCCCTCGTCGATTTTGATCAATGGCTTTAAGCGGGACACCGCGGTGGTTTTCTTAATCTGGCTAACGGTGATGCTGTTGCTGGTGATTCTGAAGTTTAGTGGCTCCATGGCGCTTTTGAGTATCATCATTAACGCCATCCTGTTCTTTTTGGCGGTTTCAATTGACGTGGGAACGAGCTTCAATCCGTTTGTTTTATTTGCCATCTTGTCGGTCATTTTCACGATTGTCACCGCCATTCTGATTTTTGGGGTGTCAAAGGAGACGGTCGTGACGATTTCGTCCACGATTCTAGGGACCGCGGTCGCGATTCTGATTGCGTTCATTGTCCTGTCAGTCACGCACGAGCGGGGCATGAACTTTGAGATGATGGACTATGTGACCCAAAAACGACTGCCAATCTACTTCGTTGGTTGTATGATTGGGTCGCTGGGGGCCATCATGGACCTCTCAGCCGATATCACGTCCAGCCTGTTTGCGGTTTATGAAGAAGACCACAGTCTTTCGTTCTTGAAACTCTTAAAGAATGGTCAAAACATCGGGCGGTCAATCATGGGACCGTTGATTAACGTCTTGTTCCTGATCTTCGTTGCTGGGACTTTTCCCATGATGGTGCTGTTTTTAAGAAACGGCAATAGCTGGGGCTACTCGTTCTCAATGATTATGTCACTTGGGATCATTCAAAGTTTGATTAGCGCGATTGGGATTACGCTGACGGTGCCGATTACCAGCCTGATTGCGAGTGCACTTTGTGAAATGAAGGTGATTAAATGAGTACCATGACCGTCTTATTAATCATTCTCTTTTTCGCAATGCTGCTGGCAGGGGGCTCCAAGGGTTTCGTGGCCTTCATTGGGTTACTATGTAACTTTGGACTGGTTTTCATGTCCGTCGTTTTGATTGCGTTCGGCATTCCGTACCTCTGGGTCACACTGGTTAACGCCGTCATTATCCTCGTCATTACAATTTACTTCGGTAATGAGCAAGGCCGGAACGCCGACGTAGCGTTTGTGACCTCGTTAATCGTGGTGGCAATCGTAATTGCATTGATCATTCCAGTGGAACATTGGGCGCAGGTGCAAGGCTTTGGACCCGAAAATACCGAAGATTTGGAAGGAATGTCGCTCTTAATTGGCGTGAAATTCCTAAACGTTTCGTGCGCAATGACGATTCTGAGTTGCCTGGGAGCGGTGGCCGAAGCGGCCGTTGCCATGGCCACCGGTTTAGTTGAGATTCAGGACCATAACATCAAGATTTCCGATAAAGACTTCAGTTATATCGGGGTTTCGATTGGAAAAGAAATTGTTGGAACGGCCTTTAACACCCTGTTTTTTAGTTTCTACGGGGAGTTAGTTGGTTTGTTCATCTGGTTTGCGCGTTTGCACTACAGTATCGGCATGGTCATGAACGACAAGATTTTTGCGTCGGAGTTAATCATGACGTTGATTTCCGCCATTGGAGTGGTATTGACCATTCCCGTGACCATCGCGGTGATGCTGTATCTGAAACATCGCAAGTTGAAGAAAGCAAATAAAGCATAAATACGTAAAAAGCATTCGATTAGTCGGATGCTTTTTATTTTTATTAAATTAGACAATTCACATGATTTTTTCTATACTTTGATGTATTAATGGATAAGGTGGTTTGAGTAATGAGTAAGAAGTGGTCATGCTGCAAGAATGATAAAAACTGTGGTTCTTTTAAATATCAAGCATTAAAATGGATAAGTAAAGTTTGTAATTGGATATGTAAAGGATTAAGGGTTGTAAAACAATATTGGATGAAAATAGTAGTTGTAATAGTCAGTATTTTAGTAGTAATCGGGTTTCTAATTAAAGCTGGAATTACTGGTGATGGATGGGCAAGTTTTTTTGGTGCTATTATTGGTATTTGTGGTGTTGTATGGCAAGTAAATAGACAAATTAAAGATCAAGCTAATTCTTTGGAAAAACAAATAAATGTTCAAAATGAGAATGTCAATAGACAAATTGAAGCTCAAAATAAAAATATAAAAAAACAAATGGATCATCAAAATAAACTATTGAAAAATCAACTGGAAGAAGAAAGACAGAACAGTTTTGATTCAGCAATTTCCACTGAAAATTTTAAAGGTTATATGAGCATTTCTAGTGATTTATTATCAATCTCGGATTTATATATTAGTTTACTTGGAGATTTACACCAGGGATATTTCAATAGAGATTCTTTAGATCGTAATAATATTAGTGTCGAAAAATTAATCAAAATTCTTATGAAAGACTCTGATACGTTTACGACATTAAATCATGTTTACCAAACAAGAACTACTGATCAGAAGAAAATAGATAAAGTAAAGAATTTTAATGATACAGTCAATAAAAAGTTATTTGAAATAAATAAAACTATAGGTGATGTTAATAATTTAATTATAAATAGTACTCAAAATATACATTTAGATGTTTTGTTAAAATATGTTGAGTCTATTATTACAGGACTTGAGTCATTATCATCCTACATTGTTAAAGGAGCTAATAATATTATAAAATGATTTGTGAACTTTATCCTTTACAACTCGCGATTTCTGTGGTTAAATTAATGCAAAATAAGAAAGGGATGAAATCAATGACAACGATTACTACGAACTATCAAAATACTTACTGTTGCTGTACTTGTTACATGTAGGTCAGCGTTCGTAGTTTTAGATGCGGGTGTTGATCAAACGCCTGTATCTAAGTGTAGTAATTTTTGTGCTCAGTTAGATACAACATTTTGTTAGTCTAGCTGAGATTGGTGAATTCCAACTCAATCGAATATACTAATCTACTCTATTTACGTGGAGAAAAAGGATCAGTTAGGCTAACTTTATTGGATAGTCTAACTGATTTTTTTAATTGTTTCGTTTAACAAGGTTTTGGCAGAAACAGGATTACTTAGTTGAAGGGGAGAAATAGGATGAAGAAGAGATATTGGATTACCGTTTTAGTCGCAATTATCGTGATTTTATTTGGATATACGTTTGTATACCGACCATACCAGAAGGCCCATGCACCACAGTCAAACAAGAAGACCATTACTTTAGCAAGTTCGCCCGGTCCTTACAGTGACCTGTTTATGAAGGGCATCAAACCCATTCTTGAAAAAGACGGTTATAAGGTTAAAAATAAGTCATTCTCCGTCTTACTGAATGCCGACATGGCGTTAAACCAGGGTCAGGTTGACCTAAACGTTGAACAACACGGCGCCTACATGAATAACTTTAACAAGGAAAATCACGGGAACTTGGTTGCCTTAACCAAGGTGCCAACGATTCCAACCGGGATTTACCCCGCAAAAAAGCACAGCTTAAAAGACGTCAAGAAGGGTGACACGGTTGCCATTCCAAACGATCCATCCAACATGTCACGAGCTTTTCTAGTAATGGAAAAAGCGGGATGGATTAAGTTGAAGAAGGGCGTGGACCCCATCAAGGCCACTAAAAATGACATCATCGACAACAAGTACGACCTCAAATTTGATGAAATGGATTCGGCCAACGAACCACGTTCCAGAAACAGCGTGGACTACGCCATCATCCCTGGTTCTGACACATACGGTGCTAAGATCCCCGCTAGTTCAATGCTGCTGAAGGAAAATCCACAGAGTCAGTACATGCTGCTGGCTGTTGTAAACAAGAAGAATGAGCACACCAAGTGGGCGCAAGACGTCAAGAAGGCCTATAACTCCAAGCAGTTCATGAATTACATGAAGAAACACAATCAGGACCACGAGTGGGAAATTCCTGAGAAATAATTGAACACTGTGTCTAAAAATACGATGAAATCCTCCAAATGTTTGGAGGATTTTTTGTTTCACGTGAAACTTTTAAATGATCAATCACTCACTCACAAGAAAAGCACTTGTCTATATGTTGAGTTAATAGTGATTTTATTGTTATTATGCTTAGCTTGTGATTTAATATATATTATTAAGTAGGAGGATAGTTTTATGAACAATTTAAACTTTACAGAGTTAAGTGAAATTATTGAAAACTCTAATGTTCGGTTACATGCAGTAAAAAGGGGAAATGATGGTACATATATAAGTCATGACGTTCAATGTCCAGATGATCTTATGAATCAATTAAAAGAAATAACTACACAAGTCCTTACTTCAAATGGAAATAAGGAAAGAGATGAGTATAATATTCTAGGAGCAACTGATGGTACGATTGAGACTATTTCATCAAATGAAGATTATTATACTAACTTGGATGTAGTTATAAATTCTTTGAATAATCCTGTGGTTGATGGTAATGATAATAATTATGATTTTTTTATCTATGAATTTTACATAACTAGAAATGGTGAAACACATACGTTATATGCTTTTAGAAAAACGATTAATTTTAAGAAATTTAAGAAGGGATTTATTGGTGTTTTTAGAGAAAATAATTTTCAGAATCTTTCGCCCCAAAGTTTATTGGGGACTGATGATCAGGTTGACTTCATTAGAATTGATGAAGGAATAATGATTTTTAATCACATTTCTTTTGAAAGGGTACTTGACCTAAAAGAGGGGTTTAGACATGATGCAGAGAATTTTTTTGATGATCATCGAGAAGACTTTGAACAAGGAATTGATAATTTTAATGATTTAATACATGATGCACTTGATAATAATAGTATTATCAGAAGAATTGCAAAGATTTCTGATAATGATAATTCTACTGAATTCTTGAACCATTTAGATAGAGTTCAAACTATAAATGAAATGTTTGATCTAGGATTAGAAATACGCGATGACAGAATAATATATCATAAATCACAATTGTCTGATATAGTTCATTTGATGCAAGATGCTTATTATAGGACGTTGATAGAAGATCATCCTGGAATAGATAAAAGAAGATAAAAATTAGGTGTGTTATGAGGTAAATCAATTTGACTGGGTTCTTATATTTTTTAAAGCGTATTTTTATTTTCATTTCATCATACGTTATATTATTTATAATGCTTTTTTTTCAAAATATGTCTAGTTTTTCTTTTCCTAGTCTTTATAGGCTATTTACAGAAAATGTATGTTTTTGGATAGCCATTATTATTACTTCTGTTGTATCTTTGATAACTTTTTTAATTGTTATTTATCAGTTATGGAATATTGGAAAAAATAGTAATGATGAAGATGTGTTTTCAATTGAAAGTTATGAATCTGTTGATATGGATGTTTTAAATTATTTTGTTACTTGTCTTATTCCATTATTGTCATTAGATATAACTAATTTTTCATCTATATTAGCTAATTGTATATTATTCTTTATTGAAGGATTTTATTTTTTATTTACTGACTCATTTCAGTTTAATATATTATGGGCATTATTAGGATATAGGTTTTACAAAGTTAAGGCTAAAAATTCTTCTAGTGATTTTATATTGATTACAAGAAATAAAGTTAATGATTTTAATAGAGATGATATCAAAATGTATCAAGTTGATTCATCCAAGTTTATATATGCAAAGAAAATTAAATAGTAATAAAATATAACTACACAAAAACAGGTCAACCTCACAGTTGACCTGTTTTTTACTAAGTATTGCCAATCCTACTTGTTATCTTTGTTCAAAGCGATGTTCTTAAGGGCTTCAAAAGCATCGATGTCGATTTCTTCAGTAGTATTGTTGTTGAAGGTAACTTGGTATGAAATGATGTTACCTTCTGATTCGCGGGGATGGATTGAGTTCACGTTGTTCACGTTAATCAAACGACCATCGCCAGTTTCAACTAATCCAGAAAAGTTCATGTTTTTCACCTCCTTACTAGTATTATTACATATGACGCGCCAAAAGATAACTAATAACACGCTCAAATTGCCGTTAAATTGGGAATTTATTGCCTTTTGTTAATTTCGTGATTTACATTAAAAAGACTTAATAAATTAAGCAAGCGTTTTTATTGCAACCGTTTTCATATGGGAGTATATTAGGGTCAACAAAAGAATTAAGTACTTTTGGGAGGAAGAAATTATGACAGATGTAAAGAAAATTCCTGCAGCAGTAGCAATGCTTAAAGTTATTGAATCATATGGCGTTAAGGACGTTTATGGATACCCTGGTGGTTCCATTAACTCAACGCTTGCTGCGCTCGATCAAGAAAAAGATAACATTAATTACGTACAAATTCGACACGAACAGGTTGGTGCATTAACGGCCGCTGCTCACGCTAAACTAACTGGTAAAATCGGAGTTGCCTTTGGGTCCGCTGGTCCTGGTGCGGTCAACTTACTAAACGGTTTGTATGACGCCAAAGAAGACCACGCTCCAGTCCTTGCCATCGTTGGCCAAGTTGGTCATGACAACATGAACTACAATTACTTCCAAGAATTTCCAGAGACCCCAATGTTCTCTGACGTTTCGGTTTACGACCGTATCGTAATGACTCCTGAAAGCTTGCCACACGTTGTTGACCGTGCGATTCATGAAGCATACGCAAAGAAGGGTGTTGCCGTAGTTGTCATTCCAAATGACTTCGGTTTTGAAGAAATTCCAGATGTTCCGTACAGTTCTGCATCAAAGACTTACGACAAGCCAGCTCCAGAACCAGTCGCAACCGATGATGAAGTAAGTCAAGCCCTTAAGATGATTAAGAATGCTAAACGTCCAGTGCTCCACGTTGGTCGTGGAATCAAGGGCAATGGCGACAAGTTAATCGAACTTTCAAAGAAACTCCAGATTCCAGTTATTATGGATGGATTAGCTTTAGGCTACGTTGACGCCAACTACGAAGCTAACCTAGGAACCGCCAACCGTGCCGCATCAAAGGACGCTGACGAAATCTTGAGTACCGCTGACTTAGTTATCGCCATTGGTGGTGACTTCCCATTCGCTAAATCAGTTTATGCAAGTCACAAATTCGCTTACATCCAAATTGATGACTCTCAAATCCAACTTGGTCGTCACCACGAAGTTGACCTCCCAATCTGGTCTGACGCGGGCTCATTTGTTGACAAGGCATTGGCTCAAAGTGAAAAAGTTGCTCCAAGTCCATTCTACAAGGCCGCCGTTGCTGACCAAGCTAACTGGATGGAGTACATTCACAAGATGTTAAACATTGGCAGTGACGAAACCGATGAGAGTAATGGTAGTTTCATGGAAGAATTCAAGGACTTTGGTAAGCACTTGAAGGACACCATGACTAACGCTAACTCAACCATGCCAGTTGCCCCAATCTACAAACAAATTAACCGAGTAGCCGACAAAGATGCCGTCTTCTCAATCGACGTTGGTGACAACATCATCAACAGTTTCAGATACTTGGACATTCAACCAACTAACAAATGGGTCATTTCCGCATTGTTCGCAACGATGGGTTCTGGACTTCCTGGTGCCATTGCGGCTAAGAAAGCTTACCCAGATCGTCAAGTCTTTAACATTGCTGGTGACGGTGCCCTTTCAATGGTTATCCAAGACTTAGTAACTTTGACGAAGTATCAACTTCCAGTTATTAACGTGGTTACTTCAAACGAAGACTTAGGCTTCATCGAAGGTGAACAAGAAGACTTACCAATGCAATTCTTCGGCCTTCAACTTCAAGGTCAAAGCTTTGAATTGATCGCTAAGGGAATGGGAATTGACGCTACGACTGTTCACAACGTTTCTGAACTTCCAGCTGCTTTTGACAAAGCCGTTAAGGTTACCAAAGCTGGTCACCCATTCTTGATTGACGCAAAGATTAACCAAGACCGTGGACTTCCAGTTGAAGATTTGATCGTTAAGATTGAAAATGGTCAAATCGTTGAAACCATCAGTCCAAACTACAAGAAGGACAAGAATGACAACAAGACTTACACATTACCAGAATTCTTCGCAGAATATGGTGGCGAAGGCTTGTTACCACTTAAAGACTTCTTCGACAAATACGATGTTCAACTTTAATAAGTAAGAAAAAGAGCTCTCATTGAGAGCTCTTTTTTGTGGGCAAATAGAGGATGTAAAAACTTGAGCAAATTCCTCAGCTCACGGCGATTTAATGGTATGATGAAAGTAATCACAAGAGGATATCGGAGATGAAATATAATGAGTTTTAAAGGATTTGTTAATTGGTTTTTAGTTGTTTTTTGGATTGTGACTTTCGTGGTGTTAGCCATGGGTTTCAGTATGGTATCAATGTATATGATGGTAATCGGAATGCTGATTCACAGTTTAAATTGTGTCCTGGGAGATAAAATTTAAAGGAGGAATTAGATGTTTAAACCAATTTTATTGATTATCGCAGTGATTGCCTTAATCATTGCCTGTTATTTGTATTGGACGAATCGCGGTCGGGCTGATGATAAGAGTTATATCAAGAGCTGGACGTACTGCTTCTTTGTTGTATGTATGCTGGTTGCTGTCGTAACTTTTGCCGTCGCCACTAGAAACATTTTGTCAGTTGCTGGTTTTGTGATTGCCTTTGTCCTGTTTGTTTACTACTTGGTTCGTTACTTCGTCGTAGCGCTAGGGAAGCACTATAGTTGGGATCAGACGGTCTTCATTAAGTACTTTAGAAGAGCCGTGTACGCACTGCTTGCGACCCTAATCTTCTTCATTGCGTTCTACTGCTCATCAAATAACCAGTTGGATATGTTGCATCATCGAGAGATCACTTCACATCTCCAGATGAAGCACAAGAAGACGCACAAGGAAAAGATGAGAATGGAGAAGAAGGATAAGAAAGCGGAAATGAAATAGAAAAGAAGCATGACTTTAGCTAATAATGTTCAAGTCATGCTTCTTTTCTATTTAGATACTCATCATGCAACTTTTCAGCTAATTTATAATCTAAACAATGTCTTTTATAGAAAGAATTGGATTTGTTTTCAACAGGCTCATTGGACTTTCTATAGACCGTACGAGCCTTACTTTTTACCTTATCTTCATTTTTCTTAAGAAACAGATATTCGTTTAATAGGAGTCTATCTTTTTTACGACTTGCTTTTATTTTAATTTCAGTAAGTTCTGATTTTGGAACTGGAATCATGTTATTAAAGAGTAAATAACCAAGTATGTTGGTGTCGTTTTTTAATTCTCTTAAAGTAGTAATGACTCTACGTCTAGCCTTCATTGCGTTTATTCGATGCTTATTGTCGGAATGATATGACGTAAGTGGCACATAATAGTAATAAAAACAATTACTTTCATTTTTAATTTTCATAATTGTGCCAATATAATCTACTTCAGAAATATAATTGATTCCATGGTTATTTTTAACATGCTTCAATTTATTCTGTAAAAAGTGAATATAATGGTCACTTATTGTATAAAATTTCATCTATTTTTCCTTATTTAGACATATAAAAAGGTCGAAACCACCCCGGCTTCAACCCCACTAAAGATAAAGTTACAAGTCCCACTATCGCAGGGATACTCGATAAATAACCAAGTCTCACTATCGCAGAGACACTCGCAATAATAGTTCAGGTCCCACTATCGCAGGGATACTCGCTATCTATAATCATAATAGCATACTATGATAATTTTACAAATAAAAATCTTCCTTGTTCTCCATTTATTCCCTATGGTAAAATTATTATCGTGAAAAATTTCATTTTTACGTACTTTACTGTGCGTACGATAATATTCTACTTGGAGGTTAACGTTCATGAACGTTATGCAAGCAATTGAGAAGACCGTCACTAATGCGGGAATCATTAGTTCGATCACCTCAACGATTTTCATTATTTTACTGGGTTTCTTTTTACGTAAGAAGAACATTTTTACCGATAAATTCGGGAAGATGTTGTCAAAGGTCGTCTTGACCGTCGCCATTCCAGCTTTGGCACTGAATTCATTCATGCAACCAATCAACGATGATACCTTAAAAGAAGGAATGAATGTCCTCCTGTGGGGTTTCATCATTTACATCATCTTGATTTTCATTGCGCCACTGCTTTATCCCAAACAAGACGAGGATAAAAAAGAAGTGATGGGAATTTTAACCACGTTTGGTTCCACGACTTTCTTTGGAATTCCGATCGTTGGGGCGGTCTTTGGACCGAAGGGAATCATGTACAGTTCCATTTTCAATATTGGTTACCGGGTTTTCCTTTATTCATACGCCTACATCAGAATGTCAGGTTTGAAGATGGAAATGAAAAACATCAAGAAAATGTTCCTTAATCCTGTTGTAATTGCAACTTTCCTCGGACTTTTTCTGTGGTTAGGACAAAATTATGTTCCACATGTAACAGTTCAAACGATGTTGAACGGTATTCCTGGAAAAGGTACCAGTAGTGTAGCTTTCTACCGCATTGACCAAACCGCCTTGTGGCTCTGGAAGCCGTTGAACTACTTAGCTCAACTATCGTCTCCACTGGCTTGGTTATCAATTGGTGTCACTCTAGGTTCGATTTCGTTCAAGCAGGCTGCTTCTAACAAGCTTTCTTGGTACTACAGTTGGAACAAAGTTATCATTGTGCCATTGTTCAACCTGATTGCCTTGACGGCTCTCTCAATGCTGGGCATTATGCCAATGAGCTACGTGGCCATCGCAACGATTGTTATCATGATGGCAACCCCAACTGCCACGGTTGCTTCGGCCTACGCAATTAGCTTCAATCGGGATCCAGTCTTGGCTTCGAACGCGTCGTTCTTGTCGACCATTCTGTCAGTGATCATGATGCCGATTTGGATTGCACTGCTGGAAGTTATCAATAACTCGGGGATTATCAAATAATGGGTGATAAAATGTTCAAAATTACTGCGTACGGGGTACGTCCCGTTGAAGTCAGTTACTTCAAAGATTTGAATAAATACAATTATGAATTGAACCTGGTTTCGGAAATGTTAAATCGCGACAACGCCATTGATTCCAAGGGATCAGACGGAGTGTTAGTTCGTGGGAACTGTCTGGCTAACCGAGAAAATTTACAGAAGTTTGCTGACTGGGGCATTAAGTATGTCTTCACGCGTACGGTTGGATACGACCACATTGACCTGAAGGCTGCCAAGGAACTTGGCATCAAGGTCGCTCGCGTTCCCGGATATTCGCCTTACGCTGTAGCTGAACTTGCGATGACCCTCGGAATGAGTCTGTTTCGTAAAGTAGCTTTCGAAATCAACGCCACTCACGACGGCAATTTTATCGTCAACGATTCGTACTTTAGTCGGGAGATTCATTCCAGTACCGTTGGAATTATTGGTGCGGGTCGCATTGGCCGTGCTGAAGCTAGTTTGTACAGTGGGATGGGTGCAACCGTGCTCGCTAACGACCGTCACAAGGTTGACGCTCCTGAAATCGATGAATACGTCTCCATTGATGAATTATTGAAGCGGTCTGATATTGTTTCACTGCACGTTCCCTACACTAAAGGTGAAACTGATAACTTAATCAGTACCGCCCAAATCAATTTAATGAAAGACGATGCCATTTTGGTTAATACGGCTCGTGGTCAAGTGGTTGACTTAAAATCCGTCGATAATGCTCTTGCGTCCGGCACATTAGGTGGATATGGTTCTGACGTGTTAATTGATGAAGCTAACATTTTTGGTCACGAATTCAAAGGGATCGACAATATTAAGAACCAGGAAGTCGTTAACCTAATGAAAAAGTATCCTAACGCAATTGTGACGCCGCACGTTGGTTCGTTTACGGAACCGGCTTTGACGGACATGATTACCGTTAGTTACGACAATTTTCATGAAATGTTGACGACGGGTAAGTCTAAGAACGAGATTTAAGATTAAAAGAGAATATTAATTTTAGTCAGCATTTAACAATTATTGAGAGTGTCTTTTTTAAAGACATTCTTTTTAGTTTTACTTTTTATTCTATATGGTATAATCATCACTATAAAAAATTTCATTTTTTACGTATGAAGAGAGATGATACTACATGAAAGTGGTTAATTGTAATAATTTCAAAGTGAACTTTGAAACATACATGGATCGGGTTATGAAGGATGATGAAGAGGTTACAATTCATTGTGAGAATGGTGATTCGGCGGTGCTCGTTTCAAAAAAGAAATATGATAGCATGATCGAGAATCTGTTTGTCTTAGGAAATGGGGAGAATTTGAAGTTCTTGGAACATTCGAAGAAGCAATTGAAAAATGGAAAAACGAATCATTTGAAATAATAGTTAATTTAACATAATTATGCTGTATAATAACAAATGAAGATTATGCAATCAACTCATCGATTTAATAGGGCTGATGAGTAAAAGTTCGTTAGCTTATTGCTGATGACTTCGTTTGCCTTTAGCATTAAAAAATGCAGCTCCCATTTAGGAAGCTGCATTTTTTAATTATCGTGTCTGTTTAAACGGTCAAGTAATATATCAATTAATCGAATGATTAAATGTGATAAAGTACTAATCGTGATAGATACGATAATAAATAACAAGTAATACATGATTTCACCAGTGGGAACAGTTAGATTTTCGGTAAATCATTTCCCACTCTAATTATTATACAGTATAATTGACTTATTATCTGGTTAGGTTATAATATATTCATAACAAGTAATACATGATCACCGGTTTTCGGTAGGATTGATGATCAAGAGTTCGTCGGCTTGTCGCTGATGAGCTCTTTTTTTATCCATAAAACTACATAAAAAGGCTGAAACCTAAATTGGTTCCAGCCTTTTTGGTACTATAGGTCTCGCTAATGTGGAGACATTGACAAGATGGTGCCATTCCCACTAACGCAGGGAGCCTCGTTACTTCTATGATACCATTTCAATTTAATTAAATAAATGCCGTAATGGCCGAAGCAAAGACGATGAGAACTAACCCAAGGTAGGTCAGAGTCATTTCCTTTGGCGTCTTCTTCTGGTGCAGGAAGTAAATCCCGGTCAAAGTGGAAACGAGGACGGCTAGTTGACCCAGAACGTTGGCAGTGGCCAATCCGTTCATGTCAGGTTGAGCTGATATTAAGTACATTAACATACCAAAGCCTTGCGATAATCCAGCGAGAATGTTCTTGTATGAAACGGATTGAATGAAGACATTTTCGTCTTTTAGGTTCCACAAATCGTAAATCACGGCACATAGTACCATTCCGATGGCCTGGGGAAGAAAAGCATGGTTCCCGTCCATGGCTTGCATATTTGGCAATAAAGCTTTCATTGATGGCATGATGACAACCTGTGGAGCGGCTGAGTAAACTAAGTATCCCAGGGCACCAATCAGCTGAAAGATCGTAGCTTTCTTTAAAGCACCCTTATTGGTGGATTCTGGGTTTTGGACCCAAGCGGTGAGAGTCGCACCAAGGATTACGATAACTAGGGCAGTAAATCCTAAGACTTTTCCGATAATGCCAGTCCAGTCGCCTAGAACAAAGACTCCCCAAAGCGACGTCAGGATCAGCTGAAAGGCCGTGGTAATCGGCATTACTCGTGATGATCCAACTAATTTAAAACCCTTGAACTGCATGATCTGACCAAAGCCCCAGCCAAGTCCGGAAATAATCCCAAAGGTGGTGCTGATCCAGCCAGGAAGGGCTAATCCTTCAATGAAAAACAGGACGACCGCAAATACTAAGGTTCCAAGGGTGGCACCTAAGATTTGGTTGGCGGGTTTTCCACCCACCTTCGAAGCAATCGTTGGGAAAAGTCCCCAACCGACCATTGGTCCTAAACCAATTAATATCGCTAGCCAATTCATAATAATAACCTCCTAAAGTGTGTGAATGAATTTTTGAAACGCTGCGGTCCCCTGGTCATCGAGCTTGAAGACCCCGGCGTTTTCCAAGACGTGCATAAAGGTAATCCCGACTTCTTTGTCAATCACGTCCTGGACGTTGTCGGGATTGAGTTGGTAACTTTGTTTGATCTGGTTGGCCCAGGCAACGTGATAATCCGCGATGTCGTTAGGCTGACCAAGTAGATACTTCTTGACCTCGGCCAGTTCGGATTTCAGACGAGCGGGCAAGATGGCACGTCCCATCACCTCAATCAGGCCAATGTTTTCCTTTTTGATGTGTTGGTATTCGGCGTGGGGATGAAAAATGCCATCGGGATACTTCTTGGACGTCTGGTTATCACGCAGAACCACGTAGACCTCAAACTGTCCCTGCTCGTTCATACGGACAATCGGTGTGACCGTGTGATGCGGTGTCCCGTTTGTTTCGGCACGCACGTCGACGGACGGGTCCGAATACTTGCGCCATTCATTTAAGATATGGGTCGCAAAATCAATTAGTTCCTGTTTATCGGTCCCAGTCAGGCGAATCGTCGACATCGGCCAGTTTAAGACCTCGGCCTTAACGTCTGGATACTGGTCCAGGTCAAAGGTGAACCGGGTCTGTGCTTTCATCATTGGGAAGGTGTGATAGCCGCCCTGGTAGTGTTCGTGACTCAGAATTGAACCGCCCACGATTGGTAGGTCCGCATTACTCCCCATAAAGTACGCAGGGAACATCGAAACAATTTCAGTTAGGTTGAAAAACGTCTGCGCACTAATTTTCATCGGCTCGTGAACATCATCCAAAAAGATGCAGTGCTGATCAAAGTAGGAGTACGGTGAATACTGAAAGCCCCATGGTTTTCCGCCAACTAAAACATCAATGATGCGGTGATTGACCCGCACCGGAATTTGCGAATTACCGTAGTAACCCTCGGTTTGAGCGCACAGGTTGCACTCGGGATAACCAAAGTGGGTGTTTTGACCGGCCTTGGCAATGTCCTTGGGGTCCTTCTCCGGTTTCGACAGGTTAATCGTGATTTCCAGATCCCCAAACTTGGTGTCAATGTCCCAGAGCATGTTCTTCTTGATGCGAGCGGTTTTAATGTAGTTATTTTGTTGGCTTAAATTGTAAAAATAGTTTGTGGCCTGGTCGGGGGCTTGTTGATACAGGTTCCAGAACTTGTCGTTGACGACGCTTGGAAGTGGGGTGTAGAGATTAGTCAGTTCCGCCTCTAACAGTTCATGGTTTTTGAGGGTATCGTCAATCTGACCATTCTTAATGGCCAAGTCGATTAGCTGGTCGACCGTTGCCAATAATTGGTCAGATAAGTTCGGATTGGACACGTTCTTTTCACCAACCAAATGGTAAAGATAATTTATGAGATACGTGCGATCCGTGGGTCGGTACGTTTGTCCGGTATCAATGACCTGGTCCGCGTAATGTTCAACGAGATTTTCCATGTTGTTCACCTCACCTAAATCTGGATTTCTTTAGGGCCATCCGAGATGTTGGCGATGTAGAAGTCAGCGTCGTAGCCGAAGCGGTAGTTGTAGGTGTCACCAACGTTTTTGGTGAAGTTTGCGACTTGGTCAGATGGAACGATTGCAATCGCACACCCACCGAAGCCAGCACCGATCATTCGCGATCCAACGGCGCCGTTCTTCCAAGCTTCATGAACTAGCGTATCCAAGTTCGGACCAGTGACTTCGTAGTCGTATTCAAGGGAAATGTGAGATGCGTTCACCAGTCGACCAAATTCAGCAATGGCGTTGTTGCGTAAAGCCTTCACGGCTCTTAAGGTTCGTTGATTTTCGGAAACCGCATGACGGGCTCGTTTCAACAACGTTGCGTCATTAATGGTGTAGGTGTACTCGTCGAATTCATCATTTGACATGGCACCAAACGAAGAGAAGTCGGCCACCTTGTTGACGAGTTTTAAGGCGTCCTCACACTGTTGGCGGCGCTCGTTGTACTTGGAATCTTTGAGGCCCCGTTTCTTGTTGGTGTTCATGATGACGATTTTATCGTTTCCGAGTTTAATCGGAACGAACTCGCTCTTCATCGTGTTGGTATCGAGCAGAATGGCCGTGTCTTTTTTGCCCATCTCAACGGCGTACTGGTCCATGATGCCAGAGTTAACGCCAATGTCAGTGTTTTCAACGTGCTGTCCGAGTTTGGCTAGTTCTGGTCCCGAGAAGACGTCGTTAAACTGGTCGTTTAAAATCTTGCCAAACAGCATCTCAATGGAAGCAGAGGATGATAGCCCCGACTCGTCCGGTAAAGTGCCGTAAATTAGAATGTTAAAACCATGATCCAGCTTGTGACCCTTGTCGGCAAAGGCCTTAAACATCCCTTTGGGATAGTTAATCCAGCCATCATCGTGGTTAATTGTTAGGTCATCGATTTGAAAAGAGTTCACGCCCGTATCCGGGAAGTTCTCCGAATAGATGTTGACTTGTTTGTCGTTACTCGGAGTCACCACGGCGTACGTTCCGAGGCTAATGGCACAAGGGAAGACGTGACCACCGTTGTAATCGGTGTGTTCACCGATCAGGTTGATTCGGCCGGGCGCAAAGTACGCCTTGGTCGGTTCCTGTGAATACAAGTCTTGAAATTTATCCTTTAAATTACTAATAATTTTGTT
The DNA here is from genome assembly GCF_059901545.1 of Fructilactobacillus sp. X1R3C1. Classification (NCBI taxonomy): domain Bacteria; kingdom Bacillati; phylum Bacillota; class Bacilli; order Lactobacillales; family Lactobacillaceae; genus Fructilactobacillus; species Fructilactobacillus sp. X1R3C1. The sequence continues at coordinate 23,534 of NZ_JBWXUT010000004.1, read as the reverse complement.
AGTTGAAGTTATTTTCTGGGTCATTTAAAACATCTCCTTAGAAATCATTTCATTTGTAGTGATTTCTATTTTGAGAGTAAGCGTTTTCATATGGTAAGTCAAGATTTTTTATCTTATAAAATAAATTGTGTGAATGGCCCAAATCGTTAATTTGTTGCGTATGTAAGCGCTTTACATAGTCAAGCAATTCGTTATACTGAAATTGTGATCACATTGAATTTGTTAAAAAGCAACAATTTAAGCAATAGGAGGATGGTTATGAATAAATCAAAATCAAAACCTAAGAAGGACACCCTTCCGCGGTTAAGTTTGTATACAATTTTTGCGATGACGTTTGGCTTCTTCGGAGTCAGTATGGCATTCTCGCTTCAAAGCTCACAAATGGGACGAATCTTTCAGACCATTGGTGCCGATCCGACTAAATTAGGATTCTTTTTCCTATTACCACCGTTGGCTGGAATGATTGTACAGCCCTTAATTGGGAAATATTCAGATGTCACTTGGAATCGGTTTGGTAGAAGAATGCCATACTTGCTAGTGGGAGCTCCAATCGCTGCCATCGTGTTGGTATTATTGCCAAACGCTGGATCCTTTGGGTTTGGTTACGGATCGTTTGCCGCTTTACTTTTTGGTGCTATCACAATTGCTGTGATGGATGTTTCGTCAAATGCATGTATGCAACCTTCCAAGATGATTGTTGGTGACATGGTAAATGAAGATCAAAAGGATTTGACCTGGTCATGGCAGCAGTCCTATGCCAATCTAGGTGGAGTATTTGCGACGTTATTGCCATTTATTTTAACGGCAATTGGAATTTCTAACGTTGCCCCAAAAGGTGTGGTTCCGTTATCGGTTAAGATGTCTTTTTACATCGCTGCTGCAGTTCTTTTAATCATGTCATTGTATACGGTATTATCGGTTCACGAATACAGTCCAACGGTCTACGCTAAATACCATGGGATTGACGTTAACAGTCAAAAAACTAAGAGTAGTTTAATTAAATTGTTAAGAACTGCTCCTCGCCCGTTTTGGGAAGTTTCGTTCGTCCAATTCTTTAGTTGGTTTGCTTTTCAATACTTATGGACCTATGGAACTGGTTCAATTGCTAAGACTATTTGGCACGTTACTGATCCAACTTCTGCTGCATACCAAGCAGCCGGGAACTGGTTTGGAATTTTGTCAGGAATTGAGGGACTGGCTGCTGCTATCTTTGGTTTCTTGGTTCTATCACGAACTAAACCAAATTCACGTAAAATGTGGTATCGAATTGGATTGTTTGCCGGTGGGGTTGGATTTGTTTGGTTGTCATTCATTCATTCCCAAGCTCTTTCAGTGGTAGCCTTTGTTTTAATCGGAATTTCCTTTTTGGCAATGCAATCTGAGTCTTTGTCAATCGTTACTGGGGCTTTAAACGGTGAGGACGAAGGTGCTTACTTAGGACTCTTTAATATTAGTATCTGTATGCCACAGATCATCGCATCGTTGGCCAGTTTTGTGATTTTACCATTAATTGGTAAATCAATGCCGGGGATGATTTTGGTAGCTGGAATTATGATGCTGATTGGAGTATTAGCCGTTAGTGCTATTCACGTGAAACCAATTGTAACTTCAAAATAAGATTTAATTTAGGAGTTTGTTATGAAAAACTATCAATGGTGGAAAATGCAAAAGAAATCCGTCAGAATTATAATGATATCGAAAGTGAGTTGCGCACTTATGAAACAAGAATTTATTTAAGTAAATAAAAATGGGCTCATCAAACCATACCTTGATGAGCCTATTCTTGGTGAAAATTGATTTGAGAGGTGGAAATGATGAAAGACAAACAATGGTGGAAAAATGCAGTGGTATATCAGGTCTATCCACAGAGTTTTCAAGACAGTAATGGTGATGGAGTCGGTGATTTAAATGGTATTAGAGAACGGCTACCGTACATTAAAAAATTAGGTGCCAACGTCATTTGGCTTAATCCGATTTATGAATCACCAGAAGAAGACAATGGGTACGACATCTCAGATTATCGCCAAATTAACCCGAAATACGGCGACATGAATTCGTTTCAGCAGTTATTAGACCGGGCTCATGAACTGAGCATTAAAATTGTGATGGACTTAGTTGTTAATCACACATCCGATCAGCATAAATGGTTTAAGGAAAGTCGGAAATCAAAAGACAATCCGTACCGTGATTACTACTACTGGCGTGATCCAGTTGACGGTCACGCCCCAAATGACTGGGGTTCCTTTTTCAACGGTTCAACGTGGAAATATGATGAACAAACGGGTCAGTACTACCTCCATCTTTTTGCGGACGGTCAACCCGATTTGAACTGGGAAAATCCCAAAGTCAGAGAAGAAGTTAAAAGTCTGATGAAGTTCTGGTTGAATAAGGGCGTCGATGGTTTCCGAATGGACGCCATTAACTTGATTTCCAAGCCCAAAGGATTGCCAAACATGCCGAAAGCTGCCAATGCTAAATATTCGGCACCGGGTGCAGGGGTTTTGAACGGACCACGGTTGAATGAGTTTTTGCGTGAATTGAATACCGATGTCTTATCAAAATATGACATCATGACGGTCGGTGAAATGTCAGGAACTAATCCAGAACAGGCACTGGAATACACTGGTTTTGACGCGCATGAACTTAACATGGTTTTTCAATTTGAACACGTTGAATTGACACCCAATCCTGACACACGACTGAATAAATGGAACGATCAGCCCGTAAAATTGACTGATTTGAAGCGAGTCTTCAATAATTGGCAGACCAAGTTGCACAACCAGGGGTGGAACAGTCTGTATTGGAGTAACCATGACCAACCCCGAGCTGTGAGTCGGTTTGCGATTGACAAACCAGAGTATCGGAAGTTGGCTGCAAAAATGTTAGGAACGACTTTGCATATGATGCAAGGAACGCCATATATCTTTGAAGGTGAAGAACTCGGTATGACCAACGCTCACAAAGAAGACCTAACTCAATATGAGGATATCGAGGCAATCAATGCCTACAATCAATATGTAAAACAAGAGAAGATTGTTTCACCAACTAAGATGATGGAATATCTCGCCAATATGTCTCGGGATAATGCGAGAACGCCAATGCAGTGGGACAATTCCAAGAATGCTGGCTTTACCACTGGCACGCCGTGGTTTGCGGTTAACAAGAACTATAAAGAAATTAACGCAAAGGATGAAGTTGACGATCCAAATTCGGTCTTTGCTTACTATCAGAAGTTAATTGAATTGCGGAAGAATAACCCAATTATCATTGAAGGAGACTTTGAACTGCTAGACCCAGACGATGAGGAAGTCTTCACCTACAAGCGTCATTATCAAGGAGAAACTTTGTTAGTTATCAGTAATTTCACTGACCACGAGGTGGAACGTGATTATGATGTACCGGAGGACGCTGAAAAGTTGATTGGAAATTACGCTGATTTCAAAGATACGTTACGTCCTTATGAAACAAAAGTTTACTTGAGTAAATAGGAACCTGTATCATCAATCTATATTTTGATAAGTATATTAATAATATAAGATATTACACAAAGATTATATATTTTAGGAAGTTTTTATATTTAAGGATTTACATAGGCTCATAACCAATGTAAATCCTTTTTTGTGTTTGAAATTTATATGAATATAAGATTTTTAATATTTATGTTAACAACAAGTAATACTTAAAAGCATATCAACACTATATTTAAAAAATTATATTTATCGTTTAATTTTTTTGTTATTTATTTATTCTAATTATTTGACATTTATAATTATGGAATTATTATTGTTCTTTGAAAGCGCTTGCAAAAATAATTAATAACGAGGTGAATTTGAGTTATGGTAGGAATTAATAAAAATAATTGGTGGAGAAATGCTGTAGGATATCAAATTTATCCTAAAAGTTTTAATGATAGCAATAATGATGGCATTGGAGATATTAATGGAATTATTAATAAAATTCCATATATTAAATCATTAGGTGTTACATTTGTTTGGATATCACCTTTTTTTGCTTCCCCAAATATTGATAATGGTTATGATGTATCCGATTACGAAGCAATCGATCCTCAGTATGGAACAATGTATGATGTAAAAAACATGATACATAAGTTTCATCAAGCTGGAATTAAGGTCGTTTTTGATTTAGTAATTAACCATACATCTGACAAAAATAAATGGTTTGAGGAAGCAAGAAAAAGCAAGAACAATCAACATCATGATATGTATATTTGGAAGCCAAATATTGACAATAAGGAACCCAATAATTGGAAATCACTTTTTGGTGGATCAGCTTGGGAATATAACAAAGATACTAATGAGTATTATTATCATTTATTTGCAAAACAACAACCAGATTTAAATTGGGAAAATAAAAAAGTTCATGAAGAAGTTGCTGAAATTATTCACTGGTGGAAAATACAAGGAGTGGATGGTTTTAGATTAGATGCAATTTCACACTTAAAAAAATTACAAACATTTGAAAATGTTGATAATCCCGATAAAGCTATGAATGATGTTCCTGGAATTGATAAGTACTTAAAATTTTTAAGTGATCAATTTAAAAAGAATGATTTAATGACTGTAGGAGAAGCAGGTGGCGTTCCATTAGTTAGAGCTAAAAAATGGGTTGATCAAAAAAATGGCTATTTTAGTATGATCTTTCAATTTGATCATGTTAGCTTTTGGGAAAAATTTGATATTGGGAAAATTGATGTATCGAAATTAAGAAAAGTTCTTACTAAATGGCAATACGGACTTAATGATAGTGGTTGGAATGCCTTGTTTATTGAAAATCATGATTTACCAAGAGCGGTTTCATACTTTGGGGATGGAAATGAGAATTATAAAGATGAGACTGCTAAAACATTAGGAATGATGTATTTCTTAATGAAAGGAACACCGTTTATCTATGAGGGACAAGAGCTGGGAATGAGTAATGTTCAATTTGATAAAGTAGATGATTTTAGAGATTTGGATAGCATTAGATACTATCATGAACAAATAAAAAAAGGTGTTCCTACTAGTGAAATTATGAAGCATCTAAACGGTAAGAGCCGTGATAACGCTAGAACACCTATGCAATGGAATAGTAATAAATATGCTGGATTTAGTAATCATAAACCATGGATATCTATGAATCCCAGTTATTTAAAACAAAATGTAGCTAAAGAAAATCAAGACCCAAATTCTGTTTTAAATTTTTATCGTAAATTAATCAAATTACGTTTAAATGACAATATATTGTTAAATGGTGATTACCATTTAATAGATACAAATGATAATCAATTATATGTATATACGAGAAGCGTTAATAATAAAAGTTATTTAATAATTACTAATTTAAGTTCCAATGTTGCGTCGTTTGTTTTTCCTAAGGAAATGAAATTAAAACAGATATTATTTGTTGGTACCAATAAATATGATGACAAGAAAATCACTTTGGCCCCATGGGGTTCAGCTCTCTATAAGGAGATGATAGGACGTGAAACTAACTAATAAAGTAATGTTAATAACATATCCAGATAGTTTGGGTAACAATTTAACTGATTTGAAAAATATATTGGATGAATATATGGATAAGGTTATTGGTGGATTACATATTCTACCATTTTTCCCATCTTCAGCTGATCGAGGATTTTCACCAAAAGACTATACAAAAGTCGATCCTAAATTTGGGAACTGGAATGATATTAAAGATCTATCCAATTCGTATTATTTAATGTTTGATTTTATGATTAATCATATCTCAAGGCATTCCAAGTATTTCATTGATTTTAAAAAAAATCATAACAATTCTCCATATAAGGATATGTTTATTAATTGGGATGATTTTTGGAATTCCAAAAATCCACAAAAATTTGATTTGGGTCTGATTTATAAACGCAAGCCAAAAGATCCAGTTCAAGAATTTTATTTCGATGATGGTGAGTTAGGGAAGGTTTGGAATACCTTTGGCGATGAACAGATTGATCTTAACGTAACCAAACCAGTAACACAAAAATTCATTAAAGATACATTAACATTTTTAATGAATCATGGAGCATCGATTATTAGATTAGATGCATTTGCATATGCAATTAAAAAAGTTGGAACGAATGATTTTTTTGTTGAGCCGGATATTTGGGAACTTCTTGATAGTATTGAAAAAATAGTAAAACCGCGTGGGGTTAAAATTTTACCTGAAATACATGAAAATTATCATATTGTGAGGAAACTAACAAATCATGGTTATTATAGTTATGATTTTGCTCTTCCTATAGTGGTTCTTTACAGTTTATATTCTGGAAATGTTGATCCTTTGATTTGGTGGCTTAAAAATAGTCCAATGAAGCAGTTTACAACATTAGATACCCACGATGGAATTGGAGTAGTTGATGGCAAAGGTATTTTAACAGATAAAGAATTGGATTTTACTAAAAATGAAATGTACAAGATTGGGGTTAATGTTAAGAAAGTATATTCAAGTAGCAAATATAACAATTTAGATATATATCAAATAAATACTACCTACTATTCTGCACTTGGTAATGATGATAAGTCGTATCTAATAGCTAGAGCAATACAAATATTTGCTCCAGGAATACCACAAATATATTATGTTGGATTGTTAGCTGGTAAGAATGATATTGATCTTTTGGAAAAAACTAAAGAGGGTCGTAATATAAATCGTCATTATTATTCCAAAAAAGAAATTGAGGAAAATATTAATCGACCAGTTGTAAAAAACTTATTTAATATTTTGAGATTTAGAAATAAAAGTAAATCTTTTGATTTAGAAGGATCTATTAACGTAAGCAAAACAGATGATACGAGTCTTAAAATTGTCCGTTCATCTAGAAATAACAATAATAAAGCTACTATGACTGCTGATTTAAAAATCAAAAAATTAAAGATTATTGAGTCTATTAATGGAGAAAGTAAAATAATTATAAATATATAAGGAGAAAAACAATGGCTGATAAAAAGACGGAACATTTACCAAATTTAGCAACTTGGTCAATATTAGCATTAACCTTAGGTTGTTTTGGTATTAATATGGCTGGATCAATTCAAAGTTCTCAAATGGGAAGAATTTTCCAAACGATTGGTGCTGATCCAACTAATTTAGGATATTTTTTCATACTTCCACCATTAGTTGGAATGATTGTTCAACCACTAATTGGAAAGTATTCAGATATGACATGGACTAGATTTGGAAGAAGAATGCCATACACTATGGTATTTGCACCAATTGCAGCTCTCATGTTAATTTTGTTACCAAATTCAGGATCATTAGGGTTTGGATATGGTTCTACAGCTGCTATGTTTTTTGCAGCATTTTCTATTTTATTTATGGATTTAGCGACTAATGCTTCGATGCAACCATTAAAAATGGTTATTAGTGATATGGTTAATAAAGATCAAGAAAACTTTGCTTGGTCTTGGTCTTCAAACTTTAGTAGTATTGGCGGAATTCTAGCAACATTACTTCCATTTATCTTAACATTTCTTGGGGTTTCTAATGTGGGCAAACGAGGTTCTGTACCGAATTCAGTAATTTGGTCTTGTTACATTACGGCGGCTATTTTATTGATTACCATTACATTTTCAGTATTTTCTGTGCATGAATATAATCCAACTCAATATGCTAAATATCATGGAATTTCGATTGAGGAAAACAAAAAAACTCCTAGTTTTATTACCTTATTAAAAAATGCACCAAAATCTTTTTGGCAATTATCTTTAATTGAGTTTTTCTGTTGGTTCCCTATGCAGTATATGTGGACTTATAGTACTGGAGCAATTGCTAAAAATGTTTATCATGTTACTAATCCAACTTCTGCTGCATATCAAGCTGCAGGTAATTGGTACGGTGTTTTATTTGGTATTTTTTCGTTAGTTGGTGTTGGCTGGGGTCTAGTCATTGCAAAAACCAAGCCACGGCAAAGAAAATTTATGTACAAATTAGGAATTGCTTTGGGGGCTTTAGGCTACCTTTCAGTTTTCTTCATTACTAACAAATGGTTGTTAATCGTTTCTTACTCACTTTTGGGAATAATATTTGTTACTATGAATACTATCCCATTTACTATTCTGAGCGATACACTTGGTGGAAAACATCAGGGCTCTTACTTAGGACTGTTTAATATTAGTATCTGTCTTCCTCAAATTATTGCTTCGATAGGTAGTTTTATTATTTTTCCATTGGTTGGGAAATCAATGCCAGCGATGTTTATTGTTGCAGCCGTAGTTGCTTTTTGTGGGATTTTCTTTGTTCAATCAGTTTCTACAAAAAAGGCATAACAATTTTATAAATAAGTAAACACATACTTATGAAAGTTATATATTAAAGAACTTATACGAATATTATATTTGTATAAGTTCTTTTTGCTTTTAATTATTATTAAATTATTTACACTTTACCTAATATAATAAGTTAACAAAAAGTTTCATACTAGTGTTATGAAAATATTATGTAATTTAAAATTAGAAAATAACAAAAAATTTTATTTATAAAGATTCTAGTTAAGCTTTATTTAGCACAGTTAATAGAGTTTTAGGGAAATCATTCATAAATATGTTGATCGGTTTATCTTCAAGTGAAATCGAAAAAGGCTTATATTACTGGCATCTTTGTGGTATAAGTCATTAAAATATTAAACTTTTATATTGTACCTCAAGTTTTGTTTTTAAATTTAAACAAATATTATTCACAACAAAAGATTCCAAATCGGATAAACTACAATACTATTTCCCTCTGGTAGATCTAAAACAATTCTCCATATTTATTTGAATGAGTTTCTTTACACATTGCACTAACCCAGCTGGGAAATTGAATCAAAAGTTTTTGCTTTTCTTTTTTTCTTTTTAATTTATAATCTGATACTTTTACTAAAACGTAAATACTCACTAGATTTTTATTATCAATTGTTAATTTAATTGTGTAATTATTGGGATTGTTACTAATTTGTTTAATAGCATTTTTACTCTTATTAAGTTTAACTAGTACTTTACTATTTTTGTTAAAATATTTTTTAATAATTCCAGAGATGATAGTTAATATACCACCATTAATAGAGTAATTAACCTCAAATGTATTTTTTGGAAAGGGGTTCCAGAACCGAGTCCAGTCAATAAACAATGATAGGATTAAAGTTCCGATAATAGTGAGCATTGGAATTGAATAGGTAAGACATTTGAAAAATATAGATTTTAATCTGTTGAAATTAATTTGTTTCATTTAAACAAATTAATTTCAAGTTTGATAGACTTATAATTTTTGGATTTTATTCCAATTATTCCATTATTTTTAATTCTTACATGACTATCATGTTCTAAATCGTTGGATGTTAATTCTTTAATTTCTATACAATTTTTATTATTCAATGTGGTTAATTTATTTAGTATATCTATTATATTTTGTTTATTTTTTTCTGTTTTAATGTTTTTAATTTTGAGTTAATATTTTTCTCAAAAAAAAAAGAATCATGTTCCATAAATTCTATACTAGTTAACGTAAAATCATCTTTATAAAATAGCATTTTAAATAACTTAATTATTAAGTCTGAAGTTAAAGAGACTTGTTCGAAGCCATTTTTACTCATATTTTCTAAGTAGTGGTAATAACTAACTTCATTAGCTAGATAAGGTTGAATAGTGAATATTCCTGAGTTGCTTTTTTAAAGTCAATGAATACTTTTCCACGGAATTCTTTCATTATTATCCCCCTAACTTGCCTTTCGAATATATTTGTATGCTAGCATATGATTGCTTCTTTATAAAGTTTTTTAAGTTAATCTTTGTTGTTTAATTTATAAAATTAATGTCGTATTAATAGAATTTAATTATTAACTATTTTAATTGTAATGATAGACTTATATTAAAGTTGAAAATAGATAATTGTGAGGAATAAATTTTGAGTGATAATTTTGATGATAGACCTTATAAGAATGATGAAAAAAAAGCTATAGAATATATAAAATCTCTATTGGATAAAGCGGTAAATGAAAAGAGATTGACAGATGAAAGAAGATTAAGAGAAGTTCTCCATTTGCTTAATAGGAAGAAGTTTGGATTGGTATGGGAAAGCCATGCTGAGGAAGTACTTGATGAATTAAAAGATAGTATCCCTTTTTTTAAAGAAATACCATCTAAACAAATAAGTGAAGATTCAAATAATAATCAATATAATTTTCTTCTAGAAGGAGATAATTTAGTTACTTTAAACTTACTTAATCGATCTTTACATGCAAAAATAGATGTTATTTATATTGACCCTCCATATAATACAGGACATAAAGATTTTAAGTATAACGATCAGTTTGTTAATAGTAATGACAAGTATATTCACTCTAAATGGTTAAGTTTTATGAATCATAGAATGAGAGTTGCTAGAGAACTTATGAGTCCGAATGGAGTTATGTTTATAAGTATTGATAATAATGAATATGCTGAATTAAAATTGTTAATGGATGAAATTTTACCAAATGGATATGTCACTACAATTCATGTACAAATGTCAGCTACTCAAGGACAAAAGGTTGGAGCTGCGAAAAGTGGCAATATAGTTAGAAATGGTGAGTATATATTAGTCTATTCAAAATCAGGTAAAAAAAATATAATAAAACATCCTATACTAGATAGTGTTAATTATGATTCACATTATAATAAAATATTAGAAAAAATAGATGAGAACACTTTTTCTCAACATCCATTAGCAGAGGTTCTTGAAAGTAATAAAAGTATTTATAATCAACTTCAATCATTTGGATTAGTTAAAACAGGTAAAAAATTAAGTAATTCTAAAATACGTCAATATTATAATAATTCTCCTTTAACTAAGTCTTTTATAAATAGTAATGCTGATAGAATTGTTCGTGAGGACAGAGCAATTAACATTGAAAAACCAGAAAGTTATATTCCCGGTATTGTGTATAAATATAAATCAAAAACACGTTCTTATTATATAAGAAAGAGAGACAACGGAAAATTTCTACAACAAATTCAATTATCTAAAAAGATGGGTAAATCAGATGATTTTGAATCTACTTATGGCCCAACAACCATTAGAGGAGATTGGTGGAACAACTTTTATCTAGATATGGGAAATGTATCTAAAGAAGGAACAGTAAAGTTCAAAAATGGGAAAAAACCTGTACGCTTAATTAAACAACTTGTTAAAATGGTTTCGGATAAAGATTCTATTATATTAGACTTTTTTGCCGGTTCTGGTACGACTGGGCATGCAGTATCTGAATTAAATAATGAGGATAATGGTCATCGTAAATTTATTATTGCTACAAATAACGAGGGAAATATAGCTGAGAGTGTTACTTATAAAAGAATGAAAAATATCAGTAAAAAATTAAAATTAAATTTAAAATATTTCAAAGATGATTCAATTAAAAAAGACGAAGTGATTTCAGAAAGACCTTTTTTAGAAAATATTAAGCCTTTAATTGAACTACAGAATTTCACTAATTTGAAGGGGTCCAATATTGCTATTGTTATAGATAGAAGTGATGTAGACAAAGTAGATTTAAATGAAAAAAATAAAATTTATATGCGTAAACAAGTTCATGAAATGTTGTCAGTTGATCAGAAACAAGGGTATGACAATAGTGGAGCTGAAATTATTGATATTCCAGATGAATTTTATGGCAATGAAATTAAGGAGTTGATCGACTAATGTCCTTTAAGAATATAGATTTTCAAAATTCTGCTGTTATGAATTTGTTAAATGCTTATGTAAGTGACAATAAAAACATTATATTACAAGCGCCAACTGGATCAGGTAAAACTGCTATCTTAATTAAATTAATGGATAAGATCGCTTCGAATGATGATACTAAGGATATTGCTTTTGTTTGGTTAACACCTGGAACGGGTGACTTAGAAGAACAATCATGGAATAAGACTGCTGATAACGCAAATATAATCCATGCTCAATTACTTGATGATGCATTGGCCGATGGATTTAGAAAAAACACAGTAACCTTTTTAAATTGGGAGAAGGTAACGAAAAAGGGAAATATAGCCATGGCCGATGGAGATAAGAAAAACTTAGAACAAGTTGTTGAAGATGCGGCTAATGAAAATATAAAATTTGTTATTGTAGTTGATGAGGAACATTATAATGACACAGAGAAATCTAATAAAATAATTGGTATGTTTAATCCAATTAAAACATTTAAAGCCAGTGCAACACCAATTGAAGATGACAAAGCTAGGAAAGTAAAAGTTCCTGAAGAGGATGTAATATCTTCAGGGCTGATAACAAGAAGTGTTTTAGTAAATGATCAATTTGATAATCCATTATCAGATCAAATCTTTAGTGGAGCTGATTCTGATTTTATAGATGCATCATATAAAAAGAGAATTGACATAAAAAATGAGTATCAAAAACTATCTAAAGATATTAATCCTCTAGTTTTAATACAATTTCCAGATGAAAATCGTTATAGTGATGAAGTTAATGATAAAGTGAAAGAAGTAACAGAATACTTAGTTAATGAATTAGGTGAATCGAGTGATAATATTGGGATTTGGTTGGATAAGAAAAAAAAGAATATAGAAAATGTTAAAGATAATAACTCAAATGTTAATTTTTTATTAATGAAACAAGCGATTTCAACAGGGTGGGATGCGCCAAGAGCTAAAATACTTGTTAGTTTAAGATTGAATTCATCGGCCACCTTTAAGGTTCAGACAATTGGAAGAACTAGGAGAATGCCAGAACAAAAGCATTATGATAATTCATTACTTGATAATTCATTTGTCTATTCTAATGATAGTAATTATGTTAGTGATATTATTAAGTCACATTCTGGATCTAGTTTAGTCCAGATGGGAAGAAGTCAGAAGATAGATCCCTATATGTTTAATCTTGTTTCTTTAAAACGAAAAAATAAAGTTACTAAAGATTTAAATAGCGTTACTAAAGATTTAGAGGATGAATTTAGATATGAATTTAGTCTAACAAAGGATCCTGAGAAAAATAAAAAGAAATTAGAAAAATTTGGGTGGATATTTGGCAGAACTGTTAAAACTGGGATTCGTTCTGGGTCTATAACCAGAATTTCTGATTATGTAAATCTTGCCACTGTCCCTGCAAATTTAATTATTCAGAGTACACGTTCTTGGGGTTTTCGCTATGATGCTTCATTGGAAATTTTAATTCGTTATTTACATGTCGGAAATGATATCAAAAAAGTGAATAGTATTATTAAGGAACTCTTTGGGATGGATGATCAAGGATCTTCATCATATAAATTATTGAGTCTGTCCCCTAAAGATAGATATGCATTTGTTATAAATAATGCGAATAGAATTAAAGATGTAGTAAGAAAAATGGATTCAAAGATGAGTAATTATATTCAAACTAATTTATTTGATTCCGATAGTAAAAATTTATATGACCATGTTAAAATGTATTTGCCATCAAGAGATGGTTATTTAGATAACGGTAAACATGGCAAACTTCTAAAAAAGAATGTTTATAGAGGATATTCAACTTCAAACTTTGTGAAACAAACTTATCCAGAAAGAATGTTTGAAGAATTTGCTGAAAAGGAAGACGCAATTAAGTGGGTATATAGATCTAAAGATCATGGACAAAATTATTTTTCTATTCCATATGATTCTAATGTAAGAGATTATTATCCTGATTATTTTGTAAAACTATATAATGGTGATACTTATATAATTGAAACAAAGGGGGGAGAAGGTTCTCAAATTGACAAGTATGCTGGATCAAAATTTCAGTCTTTAAAAGATTATGTACATAGTCCATTAGCTAATGGTGCTAAATTTGCTTTTGTTCGGCCACTAAATGGAATTTTAATGTATGATAATACCGAATGGGATGAAAATATGACTAGTTCTGATCATTGGAAACCACTAGTAGAACTATTTGATAAGAACAGTTAGTTAATTATAGATTTGCTTTATGTAAGTATGGATAATGCGTTAACTATTTGGAACAATAAAGATTATAAAGGTGTTTAAAAGTTATATAAAAATACTCTCATAATTTGAAATGCTATATGAAGTGCCACATGATTGTTATGTATTAAATAATTTACTATTTATTTTTCATATTCAAACAAAGTAAAGTAAGAAAAAGACTCATATCGATATTAGTATCGATATGAGTCTTTTATATTCTACCAGCAAGTACTTATTTAATTATCTCCTTTCCCATTGCTTTCCCAGACTCTTCCTTTTGTTTAAAATCTTTCCTTTGCTTTTCATCTAGTCCATCTAGATACCATGATCCTTCAAATGGATTTCGATGTTTAGGTGTTAATTTTAATGACCCATCGCTTTCTTTTTTAATATCAAAGTCAGTACCTAAAGGATAGTTAAATCTTTTTGGAATTGTAATTACATTTTTATTTCCGACTTTTCTAAGTTTCATTAATAAGTCCTCCTTCAAGAATTTGGATAATAACGATTTCATCTGGCACCTTACCACGCAGTGAGCTATGCTTAAACTGTAATGATTATCCATTGATATTAATTACTTAACTTTAATCAGGAGGGGCCCATGAAAAAGAAAAAGTATTTCATCGTTACTGGAGTATTGATACTGTTAGTGATCGTCTTAGCTGGTGCGAGTTTTGTTGCTTTGCACCATCATCACAAGAAACAGATCAGTAAGGGCATGAGCATGGCCAGTTTTCCATCAAAGTTTCGCGGAGCTTGGTACTCGTACTCAACTAAAACCAATCGGTACAGCATCATCCGCAACACGAAAAGGACGAGTTCAGCGACTATTTATGGAGCCGACTCCAAACCAGATACATATTGTGTCACGATCCATCAAACCAAGTATAAGCCCCATTTTAAAGAAATTGGTAATCGCACTAAACTTAGTAATAGTTACATAAAAAAGACCGAAAATTGGTCGTTATTACGCAACATGAGTTACATTCCGTGGCAATCAGGTCCAAAGGGAAGGGCGGCCACCGTTAATCTGTACGGTTGGACGCAATCAACTGGTGATGGGATTTACCTCCAAGAACGGCGTCAGAAAGTCGACGATTACCACGTTGACATGTTGACGTTCGTCAATAACGGGGTGAATCCGATCGTTGACATGAACGAGGGTGGTCATTTCTATCGCAGTAAGCAACTGGCGCAGAAGTTAGCTGGTTGCAAGTACCATCACGAGTTTCGGTACGTTAAAGACTACTAAATTATTTCAATAGATTACTTAAGTCTTCCCAGCCGCATCCACCTGAAGTCGGACCGTGATAGTTAGAATTTCCATTATCTTGACAGCCAAACAAGTTATTCACTTGTCTGGATATCATTTCCTCCAGACTTCTGATTTTGTAGGAGTACTCCTCCTGTTTCTTGATAAAGGGAAAAGAGCCGTCCAGATAGATCGGAGTGGCAAGGTCGTTGAAGTACAACTCCAGACGGTCGTCGCCCTTGCGAATCATATGATTGAGGTTGTGATAGGCGATCCACGACGTGTTGCGCTTGCAGTGGTCAATGGACTTTAAGCGCAGGAGTTGGACGTCATTTCGAACGTACGGGATGTTTTTGTTAATCTGACAGTGACTCGCCAGCGTTTTGATTTTATCAAGGGACAAATGGTTCTTTTGCCACAACTCTTTCATCAGGACGTTGGTAGTTTGCTTCACGAGGGTAAAGCCTGAGACACGGTCGACGACGAGGGAATTAAATTGATTGCGGGCGTCCTTTAAATTGATGAGCAACAGGACCGAATCCCAGTTGATGGTGTAGGTGGTTAGTTTCCGGTTCACCTGTGACGGTAAAATCGAATTGATGTCGACCGCGAATTCGTTTCTCATCTTTCGTTTAAGTGGTTCACATAGATTCAGTGGTAATTCATTTAATTCCATGATATTTCTCCTTTTTTGTTTGTTCATTATTTAGATACGCACTTTAGGGAGCAATTTTTCATGAATTTCGATTATTTAAAATAAAATACCATTACCACCATTAAAAATAAGCTCTAGTGATCATCACTAGAGCTTATTAGGATATCAATGTGTGAAAGATTATTTGAGGTATTTACGACGCTTGTCAGCTAATCCAAAGATGCCCATCAGAGCCATGAGAAGTCCGACGATTGACAACCAACTAGTATTTGATTGACCGGTTTGAGGAAGGGTCACGTTTGAATTTCCCTGCTTCTGGTTCGTCAGATTATTAGCCTTGACAGATTGATGATAAGCAAGCGGTGAGATGGTTAAACGAGAACCAGCTTGATTACTGATGCGGTACTTAACTTCGGTTAACGGGGTTACGCCAGACGCATTGACCTGGACGCTTTCAGGACGAACCATTTCCGTATGGTTGATGTAAGCTGCCCGTGGTTTTGTGGTCCGTTGGGCGCGGTCAATGGCGTGGTTAATGATTTGAGCGTGCGCCTTTTTGGTCGTGTTTTGACCACTAGCTTGGTTAGCAGCCTGCTCGTCATGAGCCAATTCGGCTTGGTCCTTTGCTAGGTCACTCTTAGCCTTGTTTAAAGCGGCTTGATCTGCTGCCGCTTGTTTTTCAAGGTCGGATAACTTCGCCTTATCGTTGGCTAGTTTAGCTTTGGCGTTAGCTAAGTTATTGGCCTCATTTTGATAATTAATCAGTTGTTTTTGTAAAGCGGCCAGTTTAGCTTGGTCATCTTGCAGTTGCTTTTCTGCTTTTTCAAGGGCCTTTTGTTTATTGATGAGGTCTTGGGTAGCCTTGTCTAAGTCACTTTGAGCCTGTTCGTTAGCGGCCGTTGCCTTTTGTAACTCGTCGTGATCGTTATGGAGTTGGTTAGTGTCGTTTGCGACCCGTTGTCTAGCTTGAGCTAACTTGTTCTGTAGGCCAGGAAGGGCAGCGTTGTTGTGGTCGATGATTTGTTGCTGCTGGGCAATCTGCTTGTTTAAGTCGTTGATTTCGGTCTTGGCTTTGTGAATGTTAGCGGACCATTTATCCGGATCATACTGGGTAACTTGTTTTTCATCGTTACCTAATTGATTGGTCAAGCGTCCCAGCTTGTTTTGTGAGTTTTCTAGCGTTTGTTGATTACGTTTGATTGCTCCTTTACAGTCCGAGATTAATTCGAGCGTGTCATTGATTTGGCGTTCCAGTTTTTCGGGAGTCGCAATAAATGTATCACTTACACTAAATTTAGTTGAATCCTGAATTTGACTTGGGCTAATCAAAACCAAGTGAACCTGACCGTAGTTATCAACACCGATGCCAAGGTACTTGTCGTTATTGACGTTTCCGGTCTGCGGGTCGAGACCTAGAAGACTCATCTCGTGGGCATCCGATGCCTTACTGTCATTAAACAGCAAGTTCATAATTATACTGTAAAGTTTGGAGTAGATGGTATCCATAGTGGTGTAGTTGTCAAAGGTCATGTCACCAAGGGTAACGATTTCATAACCATCCGCTCCGGGGTAAACTTTCAGCCCATACTTGGCTGCCAAGTTGTTGATGGCATTGACGTCATAACCATTTTGGTTATTAATGTTCCAATCATCTTGGTTATAAGCGTTCATCAAGTCGTCAACAAATTGGTTCATACTATAACCACCGATTGCAATGTCCGTGGTACCAAACTGTTTGTGGATTTGGTTAATGAGCCATTGGACGTATTCTGCCATTTCGAGTTTTTGATTATTGGTGAATTGCGGGGTTTCCTGGCCATTACTGTTAGACTCGACGTAGACATAATCCTGTTTCGCAATGTCGCTCGGTTGATAGTGGTTGGCGGCCATTGCCGCATTATCAAACTGGTTGAACCAGTCGGAGGCGTTTTCGTTTGGATGTTGTTGTTTCCATTGCTGAAATCCCTGTAAGGTCATACCAGCGGGAATGTGAATGCTTTGCTCAAAGGCACTCTCGGACTGTTTCTCGTCGTTTAAGGTACTTTGCGCGTCACTAAGGGTCGAGTTCCACGAATTAATGTCATCTTGCGCGTTACTAATTGCTTGGTTCGTTTTGTTGACGGCATCTTGATCGTGTTTAACGTTGTTTTCGGCCTCGTCATGCTTTTTCTTAGTGGCAGCTTTCCACTTGTCTAAGTTGTCGAGCGTGGTCTGGGTATCCGCTTTTTGTTGCTTAGCCTGGTCTTGTTTTTGTTGGGCGTCCTTGGTGCTCTGTTCGTTGTTGTCAACGGCACTTTGCGCTTGATTTTGAGCGTCAGTATCGTGGTTTAACTGGTTCTGGTCGTTGTTAACGGCGCTCTGGGCTTGGTTTTGGGCCTGCTGAGTATTATCAGCGTTCTTCTCATCTTTTTCCACGGTTGCCTGGGCGTCATTTTCGGCTTTTTGATCGTTATCAACTTGACTTTGGTCCTTTTTAATGTCGTTATCGGTCTGATTAATTTGGTCCTGAGTCTTTTTGATGTTTTCGGGAGTGGCATCGGCCGCTTCTTTTTGGGCCTGGTCAACGGCAGTTTGGTCTTTGTTCACCACCCCTTGTTGATTACTTACGGCTTGAGAGTCGGAATCGACGTTCTTTTGGTCGGTGTTTACAGCCGTTTTGTCATTTGTGACCTGATTTTGATCAGTTGAGACGGCATTAGATGTGTCATTTTGTTGTTGACTAGTGGGTTGCGTCTGGACGTTTGCACTAGCAGTATTGTTGAATACTCCCACTGCAAACACTCCCGACGCTACCAAAGCGCTTCTAGTAGTAATCCTTAGCCAACGTTTATGTAGCCTTACTGGATTCACGTGCGACTGATGACTATCATCTTTTGATACCTTACAATTATCATACTTAATAAATTTACTCATAACATAAGTCCTTTCTGCTTATAAATTATTTTGCATAATTGATAATACTATAAGGACTTTTATAATACAATTGTTTTAAGTAAAAAATGATAATTATGTGAGTTGGTCTTATTTCAATAAATAAAAACCAGCGCGTAAAGCGCTGGTTTAATCATATTCAGTTTGGAGTTAAACGAGCCACCAAATAATCAAAGCAATGATGAAGACGATTAAGGCTAATCCGAGCCAGTCTTTATACGTTGGCCGATGTGGTGTCATCGTGATGATTATGTGCTTTCCAATTTTCCATTCTCTCGTTTTCATGTCATACCTCCCATATGTAATTGATGATAGTGTGTTATACTAAAAGTGTAGTAAGGAGCGAGCGTGAATCGCTCCCTAAATGAATTACCATTTAAAAACAAATGTGAGACTTAGAGAAGGTAATTTGAAGCTGATTTCAAATGCCGTTAATCTAAGTCTTTTGTTGTTTTTAGAGGCCATAGTCATCACCTCCTTACTACATTTACTATAATGCACTAGTATGGAAGCATTTAAAACACTTTTTCTATTTCATTGTATATAATGATAAATTAATTTATTTTTGATGATAAAAATGTGCTACCTTCTCAACAATTCCCGTTTTTTCCGTTCAAACTCTTCTCTAGTAATGATGTGATCATCCATCAACTTTTTGAACTTGCGGATTTCATCTGCCTCTGAAACGGGTCCGTGGTCTGTTTCCTTGGAAAAAAGGTGGTGAGGGTACTCGTCAACATCCCCACAAAACTAATCCCGACCAGCATCAAAACGACAGCGATTCCCTTGCCAATCTTAGTCTTGGGACTAATGTCACCATAGCCGACGGTCGTGGTGGTCGCAATGGCCCACCAGATCGAGTTAGTGAGCGACGTGTTTTCGACGATGGAGTGGAGGCCAGCAGATAGCAAGATAATAATCGTACATATGAGTAATAGGTAAATAAAGCCGTTGGTTTTAAGAAACCGTTCGATTCGTTCCTTGAATTTACCAAGGACACCCGCGACCCTGAAAAGTCGGAAGATGCGGGTTAATCGGGTTACCCGAGAGATTTTGAAGAAAGATAAGCCGTACCCAAACGGAATGATTGCGAGTAAATCAAACAGATGAGTTTTTACGTACTGCCATTTTGGTTTGGCAAGCAAGAGCCCACCGAAGTAGTCGACGGTGAAAATCACCCAGATGGCATCGTCAATAGCCACGTATGGTTCAGCGTCAAGATTAAGCTTATTTAAGAACTGAAGAACGGTCAGCACAATGGAAATTATTGCTAATAAGATAATCATTGCATCGTAGGTATTTCTGATAATTGGTTTGGTCACGTTCACATCACCCATCACATAGTATATATTTATTTTACCAGTCCTTAGGATCGTTTATAACAACTTCAAAAGGGTTCACTACCAAAAATGATAGTGAACTCTTTTTGTTTTTGTTCTCATATTTGAATTGCTAATAATGTTGTGATACATCAATTTTTATCATGGAATAAAAATTATAATCAGAGAAATTGCACATCAGACGGCAATTACAATCGAACAATGATTATTAAATTATTATGGAAATCATATAATTATTTTTCACAAATTACCTACAAGCAACACTAAAAGTTACAAATAATATATTATGTAACATATATTTTGAAACCAGCTAAATTGTGATGATGTACGCAAATTAGTGCCACTCTACGAATTGTTCCGTCTATTATTTTAATTTTTAATAAATTGTTCATAAAATACTTCGTGAATTTTGTTCAAACCACGTTATTCTTGTGAAGTATTAATTAATTACTTGATTGGCAATAGACCTTAACGACCGTGATTGTAATTATTATTACTTCACAAAGCGTGTTTTTAAATGGAGTGGGAGGAGTTTTTATGTTAAGTAATCCAAAGAAACATTTCAAAATGTATAAAGCTGGAAAGCGGTGGATGGTCGCCGGGCTGGTGACCTTTGCTACCGTGTCTGGTTTAGCCGTCGGAGTAAGTGCTGATACCACCGCTCAACCGGCTGCAAATAATGTGAAAACCGATGCACAAGCGGCAGGTAGCGCAGTTCCTGTAAATGCTACTAAAGCTGCCCCAACGACAACTAATAATCAAACTCAGGTTGATAAGGCACCGACTGTTAACGAACAGCAGCCAGATGACCAATCGAGTCAATCTGCAACAAATAATGCGCAAGCAGAATCACAAACGACTCAAAAGAACACCGTTACCCCATCAGTGCAAGACCAAAGTGGTAACGATCAACCAGCAGTCGCTCAAGCAAATGACCAGCCCAATAATGGTCAATCAGCTGCCAAGCCTGCTAAACAGGACCAATCACAGACTAATAATCAAACGACTGATGCTTCAAATGCTCAACCTGACAAATCACAAGTAACCGATCAACCGGCTACCAACCAAAACGCTGATAACCAGGGTGTGAAGCAGCAAACTAACCCGGTCAAAGCCGACCAGCCACAGGTGGACCAAAACAAAGCGGCTGTTGTTCCAACGATTTCGAAGCAAGACCCAACCAAAACGACTGATGATCAAGCTAATTCAGTTGCTAACAACGTTCAAAATAACCAAGCTGTTCAATTTAACGCTCAACCCGTCAAAAACGTTCAATTAGCAGACCAGACCCAACAGGGAAACTGGGGATCGGCTAAGTACGTGTACGACTACAACACTGGCACTTTGTCATTTAATGATGGTGGAGACTTAGGTAACGAATTTTCCTATGATAATTGGTTGAGTAATAACTACTATAACGTTCAACACGTTGTCTTTAATTCCAAGGTAATTGTTGATGACGCTAACGGTCTCTTCGCTTATTGGAGTGGTGTTCAAGATTATCAAAACTTGTACAACCTTGACACCTCGAACTGTACCAAAATGACCAATATGTTCTTAGACAACCATGCACTTAAGTCGGTTGATTTGACGGGAATGAATACCAGTAATGTAACCGACATGGATGCTATGTTTTACACCAACGCTGGTTTGGATGGAATGACCGGAACTAAACTTGAATATGTAAACCTTGGTGGCATTGATACATCAAAGGTAACTAGATTCTATAACATGTTTAAAGATGATCAATTTTTGAAGCGTATCTACGGTATAAACAAGCTAAATACTAATAGTGCTCAAGTAATGCACAGCATGTTCCAATCTACTTATCGATTGGAAGGATTAGATGTAAGTAGTTTTAATACCAGTCATGTAACTGATATGGCTTACATGTTCTGCGGAACCGGTGTTTTAACTGACGGCTTCAACATCAAAGGTCTTTCAAACTTAAATACTAGTAAAGCAACTGACATGAGTTACATGTTTAACGGTGATCAAAGCATCACGGACCTAAGTGGAATTACCAACTGGGACACTAGTAACGTGACGTCGATGAGTAACATGTTTGCCAACTGCTCTGGCCTTAAAAGTTTGGACCTTTCCAACTTTGATACCCAAACCACTAACACGACTGACATGCTTGCAAACGATCAAAGTTTAAGTGAGCTCAAGTTAGGCAATGAAACTGGTTTGTTGGATTCTCATTTGCAAGCGGTTCCTAGTCAATACGCTGGTTGGGTTCAAGTCGACGCCAATGGCCACGTGATTCCTGGTCAGAATGCCTTATCTTCAGATGAATTAACCAACGGTGAAGCTCATCCCGGAACATGGATTTGGGGAAATCCAGTAAAAGATGAATCATCAATTCATGCTCAAGGAACTACGATCTATGCCGGTGATGCTGTCCCAACCGACGCTGCGGCTTATAACGCTGGAGCTACCAACGAAGATGGCACAAAAGCATCCATTACCAAAATCGATATTTCCAAAGTTAATAACCAAGTACCGGGTCAGTATCCAGTAACCATCACGGCCTCCAATGGTCAAAGTATGACGGTTACGGTCACTGTTCTAGCTAACCAAGCCAACATTACGGCTCACGGCATCTCCATTTATGCTGGCGACAACGTACCAACCGACGCCGCAGCTTACGGTGCTAGTGCAACTAACGAAGATGGAACAAAGGCAACGATTACCAAGATTGATACTTCCAAGGTTAATAATCAGGTACCAGGACAGTATCAGGTTGGCATTACCGCATCAAACGGCAAAACCTTCTTTGTTCCAGTAACAGTTTTAGCAAATCAGGCTAACATTACTGCTCATGGCATCACCATTTACGCCGGCGATGACGTTCCAACCGATGCCGCATCGTATGGCGCCACTGCCACAAACGAAGACGGCACAAAGGCAACGATTACCAAGATTGACACATCTAAAGTCAATAATCAGGTACCCGGACAATATCAAGTTGCCATTACCGCATCAAACGGTAAGACTTTCTTCGTACCAGTCACGGTTCTGGCTAACCAAGCCAACATCACCGCCCATGGCATTTCCATTTACGCTGGCGACAACGTGCCAACGGACCCAGCTGCTTACGGTGCCAGTGCCACAAACGAAGACGGCACACCCGCAACGATTACTAAGATTGATACTTCCAAGGTTAACAACCAAGTACCCGGACAGTATCAAGTCGCAATTTCTGCTTCTAATGGCAAAACCTTCTTTGTTCCAGTAACAGTTCTAGCTAACCAAGCCAACATTACAGCTCACGGCATTTCAATCTATACCGGCGACGACGTTCCAACCGACGCCGCAGCTTATGGCGCTAGTGCCACAAACGAAGATGGAACACCCGCAACGATTACTAAGATTGATACTTCCAAGGTTAACAACCAAGTACCCGGACAGTATCAAGTCGCAATTTC
>NZ_JBWXUT010000003.1:0-193437 GCF_059901545.1 Fructilactobacillus sp. X1R3C1 | reverse complement strand
CGAACACAGAAGTTAAGCTTCAGCACGCCAAGAGTAGTTGGGGGATCGCCCCCTGCAAGGGTAGGACGTTGCCACGCAACCCAGAGTTTTTAACCATTTGGTTAGGAACTCTTTTTTTGTGCCGTAAATTAGGTGTATAATTACCAACAATTAAGTCATAAGGGTAGTGATTTTATGAAAAAACAACGCTGGTACCGTTTTTCACTCGGTTGGCAAATTGTATTTGGCTTGTTCTTAGGGATTATCTTAGGTGTTATTTTTTATCAGAATAAAGTTGCCATTAATGTAATGCAAAACATTGGGACTATGTTTATTAGCCTAATTCAAATGATTGTTTTACCAATTGTGGTTTCTTGTTTAACGGTTGGGATTGCCGGAATGGGTGACATCAAAAAGGTCGGACGAATTGGGGTAAAGACGCTGGTTTACTTCGAATTAATGACCACGGTTGCTATTATTTTGGGTCTCTTAGTCGCTAACATCGCTCATCCCGGAACTTACATTAATGTTCATCAAATGCATGGATCGACGGACATTAGTCAATACATAGCGACTGCCAAGCAGTCCAAAAATACAGGAATCTGGTCCATGATCATGAACTTAATTCCTACTAACATCTTTGCGTCATTAAGCAAGGGTGATATGATGCCCATCATTGTTTTTTCGGTCTTCTTTGGTTTAGGAACCGCAGCCATCGGTGAAAAGGGACAAATCATTATTAACTTCATGAGTGCGGTCTCAGAAGTTATGTTTAAAATTACAAATTGGGTTATGCACTTAGCTCCAATTGGAGTTTGTGCCCTAATTGGGGTCACCTTGGCCGAGCTAGGAATTAAGGCCCTGTTACCGTTAGGCTATTTTGTTTTCTTAGTTTACCTCACTATGCTTGTCTTCGTTCTGGTAGTAATGGGAGTGGTGGCTCGCCTCTGTCATTTCAAACTCTCGGACCTTTTGGCGGTTATTAAGAATGAAATTGTTTTAGCCTTTTCGACTGCCAGCTCTGAGGCGGTTCTACCTAAGATGATTCAAAAAATGGATCACTTTGGCGTTAATCCATCAATCGTTTCGTTTGTTATCCCAACCGGATACACCTTTAATCTTGACGGTTCAGCCATTTACCAGTCACTGGCGGCTCTTTTTCTTGCCCAAGCTTATAACATTCACTTATCGATTGGACAGCAGGTTACCTTACTGATTGTATTGATGATCACTTCAAAGGGAATGGCCGGAGTTCCAGGGGCCTCCTTTGTTGTGCTGCTTGCCACTATTTCAACGATTGGCGTTCCCATGTCTGGTTTGACCTTCATCGCTGGCATCGATCGGTTCATTGATATGGGTCGGACGGCAGTCAACGTGGTCGGCAATTCACTTGCGACGGTGGTAATTGGAAGTTCTGAACATGAATTTAACCGGAAGCAAGCGAATAGTTATGTCAAACAAGTTAAATCAAAAAAAGCATAATCGTTAAAGCTGAAGTTGGACATTTAAGCTGGCTTCAGTTTTTATTTTGTCGTTTGTTAAGAAATTGATAAAAAAGCATTGACAGGATTGGTCGTTTCAATTTACAATCAGTGAAACTAATGAAAGGAAGTTTTAGCGATGACGGCACCCGTAGTTTCCATGATTAGCATTTTATTATTCATTTTAGTCACAGTGATGATTAAAAATTGTGTGGATAATAAGATGCCTTTAAGTCAGAGCTAACTTCTTCTTTAAGTCCTCACAGTTTTGTTGGTAACTGCGGGGGTAAGTAGGTAATGTCCTCCAGTTACGTGAACTGGGGGATTTTTTTATTTTCAAGAAGTTAACTTTAATAAATAGTTTAAGGAGGGTTTGAAATGACAAATAAAGAAACGCTGGCTCACGAACAGCGGGCTTATTCAAAGGCGGCACGAATTAAATATTTTGATATTGTAATTAAATCAGGGGCCGGAGCCATTTTAACGGACGAAGATGGACGCAGTTACATTGACCTCTTATCCAGTGCTTCATCAACTAATACTGGACATTGTCATCAGAAAGTTGTCAAAGCCATTTCAGATCAAGCTAGCCGGTTGATTCAATACACTCCAGCCTATTTTGCGACTTCTGAAGAAGCTAAGTTAGCGCCACGATTAGCTGAATTGGCTCCAATTGACGGGCCAACTAAAGTGGCTTTTGGTAATTCTGGGTCTGACGCGAACGATGCGATTATTAAATTTGCGAGAGCATTCACGGGCCGTCAATACATTGTGAGTTTTACCGGTGCTTATCATGGTTCCACGTATGGATCGATTAGTACTTCGGCAGTTAGTCTCAACATGTCACGCAAAATTGGGCCACTCTTACCTGGTGTAGTTAAGGTTCCCTATCCAAGTCCATGGAATCGTCTAAAGGGTGAAAATGATGATGAATTCAGTGATCGGATGTTTGAGGCTTTTAAGTTGCCATTTGAGACTTATTTACCAGCTGAAGAGACGGCGGTCATTGAGATCGAAGCCATTCAAGGTGATGGTGGTTTTATTAAAGCACCAGAACGGTTTTTAAATCGGGTGTATCGATTCGCCAAGGATCACGGCATCCTATTTGCCGTAGATGAGGTTAATCAAGGACTCGGACGAAGTGGGAAGATGTGGTCAATTGATTATTTTAAGGATGTTCATCCAGATTTAGTTGCGATTGGAAAGTCAATTGCATCCGGATTGCCGCTCAGTGCTGTTGCGGGTCGAAAAGAAATTATGGATGCCATGGATGCACCTGGGAATACTTTTACGACGGCTGGTAATCCAGTGTCGGCGGCCGCTGCTAACGCTACTCTAGACGTCATTAAAAACGAACACTTGGTAGAACGAAGCGCAAGATTAGGCAAACAGGCCAATCAATTCTTTAAGCAAATGCAAAACCAGTTTCCCTTTATTGGTGATGTACGGATGTATGGATTAAACGGTGGAATTGACATTGTTGACCCGCAGACCAAGAAACCAGACGGTGATGCCGCTAACAAACTAATTTATCGGATATTTGAGTTGGGCGCAATCATGATTACCGTCCGTGGCAATGTTTTACGTTTCCAACCACCGTTGGTAATTAAAGAAACCGATTTACAAAAAGCCTTTTCAATGATTGAGCAGGCAATGCAAGAATTAAACGACGGAAAATTAACTAAATCACCCGCAAACATGGGTTGGTAATCAAAAGGAGTTTGAAGCATGAAAAATATTTGGCACAAGATGAATGAAAAAGTTGATTTTCATTTCTATATATCTAAAGATAAACACTTGGAAAAAACCATGACCGTGAAAGACTTTTTGGCCCTTGGCCTTGGTACCATCCTGTCAACGTCAATTTTTACGTTGCCGGGGATTGTAGCCGCTAAGTACACGGGTCCGGCCGTTGTCATTTCGTTCATCCTAGCAGCACTAGTAGCTGGCCTTGTGGCAATGAATTACGCTGAAATGGCGTCCGTCTTGCCCTTTGCCGGCTCTGCTTATTCTTGGATCTCAGTCCTGTTTGGTAAATTTTGGGGCTGGATCGTTGGCTGGGCGCTACTTGCGGAATACCTAATCGCCGTGGCCTTTGTTGCCGCTGGACTCTCATCAAACGTCCAAGGACTAATCTCGCCGCTTGGAATTACGCTACCAAAGGCAATTTCCTCCCCACTTGGTACTAACGGAGGGGTAATTGATATTATTGCCGTTTTAGTGTTGGCACTTGTCACCTACATCTTGATGCGTGGTGACCGACAAACAACTCGAATTTCAAACGTGTTGGTAGTGTTGAAACTGCTGGCAATCGTTGCCTTTATCGTGGTTGGTGCGACCGCTATCAAAGCCCAAAACTACGTTCCGTTCTTCCCGAAAAGTCATCCGAATCCTGATGGAACGGTCTTTGGTGGCTGGCAAGGGATCTACGCTGGAATTTCAACGATTTTTCTCTCCTACATTGGGTTTGATTCCATTGCCTCTAACTCTGGTGAAGCTAAGAATCCCCAAAAAACCATGCCACGTGGCATCATCGGTTCGTTAGTAATCGCTACGATTTTCTTTATTTGTGTTTCACTAGTGTTGGTTGGGATGTTTAAGTACACCTTGTACACCAACAACGCCGAACCAGTGGGGTGGGCGCTTCGACAAAGTGGTCACACTATTGTTGCCACCGTCGTGCAGGCCGTGGCGGTTGCCGGGATGTTAGTGGCTTTAATTGGAATGATGATGGCTGGTTCCCGTTTAATCTATTCCTTTGGCCGTGACAAAATGTTGCCCAAGGCCGTTGGCAAACTGAATCAAAAAAAGATTCCAAGTAATGCGCTCTGGATCATCACCATCATTGGAATCATTCTGGGGGCCATTTTTCCGTTTACCTTCCTCGCCCAATTGATTTCAGCTGGGACGTTAATTGCCTTCATGGCGGTCTCACTGGCCATGTATCCACTCAGAAGACGCGAAGGGAAAACCCTCCCCGAGGCGGCTTACCGGATTCATTTTTATCCAATCTTACCCGCATTAGGCTTTTTGGGTTCCCTCGCTGTCTTTATGGGACTCGATATTCAGGCTAAAATTTATGCGGTCGTTTGGTTCCTGTTGGGTGTCATTATTTACTTCGTTTATGGCATGCGTCACGCCGACTCCAAGATTCCCGACAGTGATGATCAAGAGATTGACGAGAACCTTTAAGTGTTGAATATGTGACTTTTATCCCAAAGGTGGTTGAAAAATCAATATTCGCGTAGTACTCTTAGAACAATCTTAAAAGAAAAGGGTGAATTAGTAATGTCAGATAAAAGGAAGAAAGTTGTTCTAGCATATTCTGGTGGTCTTGATACTTCAGTTGCGATCGCTTGGTTGACTGATAAAGGTTATGACGTCATTGCGACCTGCATCAACGTTGGCGAAAACAAGGACCCAGAATTCATTAAAAATAAAGCGCTAAAGGTGGGTGCCGTCCGCTCATACGTCATTGACGCTCAAGATGAATTCGCTGATGAGTATGCTTCAGTCGACTTACAGGCCAACGCCATGTACGAAGGATCGTATCCGCTTGTTTCTGCTTTATCAAGACCTTTGATTGTAAAGAAATTGGTTGAGGTCGCAAAGAACGAAGGCGCCGATGCGATCGCTCATGGTTGTACTGGAAAAGGAAACGATCAGGTCCGATTTGAAGTTGCTATTCATGCCCTTGCTCCCGACATAGACGTGTTAAGTCCAGTTCGTGACTGGCACTGGTCTAGAGAAGACGAGATTGAGTACGCTAAGGATCACAATATTGATATCCCAATTGATTTAAATTCACCATATTCAATTGACAGTAATATCTGGGGTCGTGCGAATGAAGCCGGGGTCCTAGAAGATCCATGGGTTAGTGCTCCAGAAGATGCCTTTGATATGACCAAACCAGTTGAAGAAACACCCGATGAACCAACCGAACTAGAAATTACGTTTAAAAAAGGTCTTCCAGTTGCGTTGAACGGCAAGCCCATGAAATTCGCTGATATCATCAAAGAGTTAAATACGATTGCCGGTGAAAATGGAATCGGTCGAATTGATCACATTGAGAATCGGTTAGTTGGAATCAAATCCAGAGAAGTCTATGAGACTCCTGGAGCAACGGTGCTCCTTAAAGCTCACAAGGAACTCGAAGATTTGACCTTTGAAAGAGGCTTGGCACACTTCAAGCCCATTGTTGAAAATGAAATCAGTGAGGTCATCTACGACGGACTCTGGTTCTCACCACTAATGGAGTCACTTCAGGCCTTTTTGAAGGATTCGCAGAAACACGTCAGTGGGGTGGTTAGAGTTAAGTTATTTAAGGGTAACGTCACCGTCCTTGGCAGAAAGTCAGAGAACTCGCTGTATGATAAGGATCTTGCTACCTACACCTCATCGGATTCATTCGACCAGGTAGCTTCCAAGGGCTTTATCAAATTGTGGGGTCTTCCAACCAAGGTGAACTCCCAGGTTCAGATTAAAAATCAAAAGCAAAAGGACAAAAGTAAATGAGCGATAAACTATGGGGTGGCCGCTTTACCGAACAACCTGATGAATCGGTTGATAATTTTGGTTCGTCAATCTCTTTTGACCAGTTAATGGCTGACGAGGATATTGAGGGATCGCTGGCTCACGTAAAAATGCTAGAAAAGACTGGCATTCTTCCCGCTGGCGACGTTAAACAGATTGTCAGTGGTTTAGAGGGCATTCAAACCGATTTGCACGCTGGTAAAATTAAGTTCTCCAAAGCAAATGAAGATATTCATATGAATATTGAAAAGATCCTCACCGATCGAATTGGTCCGGTAGCCGGAAAACTTCACACGGCGCGTTCCAGAAACGATCAGGTGGCAACGGATTTTCATTTATACCTAAAAAAGCGGCTTCCCAAAATCATTGACGAGATTACGACTTTACAGAAGACGTTGGTGAAGATGGCGGATGAAAACGTGGAAACCATCATGCCGGGTTATACGCACCTTCAGCATGCCCAGCCCATCTCGTACGGCCACTACTTGATGGCGTACTACCAGATGCTGAAGCGGGACAAGGAACGTTTTGAGTTTAATGAGAAGCACACGGACATGCTGCCACTGGGAGCGGCGGCTCTTGCTGGGACCACGTTTCCCATTGACCGGCAGTTTACTGCCCAAGAACTTGGCTTTGATGAGGTCTATGCCAATTCGTTAGACGCTGTTTCTGACCGTGACTTTGCCCTGGAATTTCTGAGTAACTGTTCCATCTTGATGATGCATCTGTCCCGTTTCTGTGAAGAGATTAGTATGTGGGTTAGTTATGAGTTTCAGTACTTAGAAATCAGTGACGAGTATTCGACTGGTAGTTCAATCATGCCGCAGAAGAAAAATCCAGACATGGCCGAACTGATTCGGGGAAAGACCGGGCGCGTGTATGGTGACTTGATGGGACTTCTGTCAACCATGAAATCACTGCCATTGGCCTATAATAAAGACTTACAGGAAGACAAAGAAGGGGTCTTTGATGCGGTTAAGACCGTCTTGCCGGCACTCAAGGTGTTCAACGGGATGCTCTCCACCCTAAAGATCAATAAGGACAAGATGCGTGATAGTACCAAGCATGATTTATCAAACGCAACCGAGCTGGCCGACTACTTGGCGGCCAAGGGGGTTCCGTTTCGTGAGGCCCACGGAATTGTTGGTAAATTAGTCTTAAACTGCATTCAGACGCACCGTGACTTACAGGACATGAGTTTAAAAGAGTTACAGAAAGCCTCATCTGTAATCCAGGACGATGTCTATCATGAACTTGATCCAGAAGTGGCCGTAAAGCGCCGTAACTCCGAAGGTGGAACCGGGTTTAAGCAGGTCAGAGCGCAGATTGACAAGGCTAAAGCTGAATTAAAATAAAAAAAGCAAAAAAGACTGAAGCCGCATGGCTTCAGTCTTTTTGCGTTCTTTGATAGCAAATTTTCTTAAATTAGATTTGCTTTTCATTTCACAGGTGGTACACTTTGAAAAATTAATTAAGAAATTGTTAAGGAGATGAAGTTCAATGAGTAAGTCGAAGTTAAAGACTGTCATGCAGTTGTTGTTGGTCGTTGTCATTGTTGGAATGGGTACCTTGTTAACACGACGACCAGCACACGCGGATGACCAATCGTTGAACCGAGTCAAGCAATCAGGAACACTGACGGTCGGAACCGCTCCGGATTATCCTCCGTTTGAGTTTCAGGTTAATAGGAATGGGAAACAGGACGATGTCGGCCTTGATATTGACATTGCCAAACAGATTGCGAAAAATTTACACGTTAAGTTAAAGATTAAAAATATGAGTTTTGATTCTCTGCTGGTAGCCGTTCAGTCGGGCAAGATTGACATGGCAATTGGCGGAATTAATCCGACTCCCGAACGGAAGCAGAATGCTGATTTCTCCAAGATTTACTATAGCGGTGGGCAGGATTTTCTCATCAACAAAAATGATACTGGTAAGATTAAAAATAAAAATAGTTTAAAGGGGCAAAAGGTTGGAACCCAGACCGGGACCCTGCAACAAAGTTTAGCTAAAAAGTATATTCCCAACGCGCACGTAGTTGGGATGGACAAGACACCAGATTTAGTTCTGGCACTTAAGACCCACAAGGTTGCTGCCGTCGGGGTTGAAAAGCCGGTGGCCCAAGCCTATGTCGCAAACGATCATTCCCTAAAGGCCGTTGATTCGGGTTACAAATTAAATAAAAACGACGTTGGGACTGCCATTGCGTTTAAGAAGGGTAACACGTCCCTTGTAGGCGCCGTCAATCAAAGTATTGATCAGATTCACCAAAAGAACCTGATTCCACAATACCTAAAGGACGCTGGGAAGCACATGAAGGTTAACACCCACAACACGTCAATGTGGCACTACTGGAAATACTTCGCCACTGGGGTTGAGTATACTTTAATTATTTCAGTCGTTTCCGTCTTCTTCGGCATCATTCTTGGCATCATCTTGGTACTGATGAGACTCTCGAAATACAAGTTCTTGAGCTGGCCGTCAATTGCCTACACGGAATTTGTCAGAGGAACCCCCATGATGGTACAGGTCCTGTTCGTCTACTTCGGACTAGGCGTTTTGGTCAATATTCCCGCTTTGACTGCCGGCATTATTGCCGTTTCCTTAAACAGTGGTGCTTATGTCAGTGAGATCATCAGAGGTGGGATTAACGCCGTTGACAAGGGGCAGTCAGAAGCATCGAGAAGTTTGGGACTTTCTAAAAAAGACATGATGGCATCGGTTATTTTGCCCCAGGCCTTTAAGAACATTTGGCCCGCCCTTGGAAATGAATTTATCACCATTATCAAGGACAGTTCCATCGTTTCAATCATTGGAGTAACAGAAATTGTGTACGAACTAAACATCGTTCGGGCTGACACTTACAGAGGAGTGGCACCAATTGCCGTTGCAATGATTCTCTACTTTATCCTCTCGTTCTCGTTGTCAAGGGTGCTGAACTACTTTGAAAGAAGGATGAACCATGACTAAAACTGATAATGAAACGTTGATTCAAGTCAACGATTTGAAAAAAGATTTTGGGGAAAATGAGGTCTTAAAGGGCATTGACGGAACCATTAAAACGGGCCAGGTCATCTGTGTGATTGGTCCCTCTGGTTCTGGTAAGAGTACCTTTTTGCGGTGTCTGAACATGTTGGAAGAACCCACCAGTGGACAAATTATCTTTGATGGAAAGGATCTTACCAGGTTCAACCACAAAGAGGTTGCTACTTTGGGTGAACGGATTGGGATGGTGTTTCAAAGCTTTAATCTTTTTCCTAACATGACCGTCTTAGAAAATTTAAAGCTGGCTCCTAAAAAAGTGAAACACGTCAAAGATCAGGAGGCCGCTTCAATTGGACTGAGATTACTAGACCGAGTGGGATTAAAGGGGAAGGCCAATGTTTATCCGTCCAGTCTCTCTGGTGGCCAGGCCCAAAGAGTTGCCATGGCCAGAGCACTTGCCATGAATCCGCAGGTCATGTTGTTTGATGAACCCACGAGTGCACTTGATCCTGAAATGGTCGGTGAAGTGCTTCATGTCATGCAAGGACTGGCTAATGAGGGCATGACGATGGTGGTTGTGACTCATGAGATGGGTTTTGCGAAAAAGGTAGCCGATGAAGTCTGGTTTATGGCGAACGGTTACATCCAGGAAAAGAATACGCCGGATCAGCTCTTTGACCATCCCCAAAATCAGCGAACCAAAGAATTTATCGATAAAATTATTAATGAAGATGAGTAGACTAAAAGAGCTTCCAAATGGAAGCTCTTTTTATTTTCTGACCGTTAAATTGTTCGGGATGGTGGCGACATAGGGGTCGTGTCTTTTTAGGTATTGCACAATTAAGTCGGAGGCACTGTCTGGACTTTCGTTGATTACCTTCTGGGCGTTAAACATGTCATAGTCGCCACCACCAATGGCCCGATAGTTATTTAACGCAACCTTTAATTCCTGATTATAAGCAACGGGCTGATCGTGATAGTTGAGTTTAACCACCCGTTTGCCAACCGGTTGGGAGATGTCAAATTCGTAGTCAATTCCACTGTAGATGTCGTAGTTGAATAGTTGCATTTTGGGGGTGATGAATTTGGGGTCAATGACAATCTTACCGTTTTGAATGGCGAAAAATTCGG
Source organism: Fructilactobacillus sp. X1R3C1 (assembly GCF_059901545.1). Taxonomy (NCBI): domain Bacteria; kingdom Bacillati; phylum Bacillota; class Bacilli; order Lactobacillales; family Lactobacillaceae; genus Fructilactobacillus; species Fructilactobacillus sp. X1R3C1. Next base: position 183,328 of record NZ_JBWXUT010000003.1, on the reverse strand, counting down.
CACATTTTTCGAGGGCCCGCTTTAAATCCGCTCCGGTAATTTTTTCGGCCATAATGGTGTTGGGGTAACTGTAACCGTTGATGATTTCACGCATTGAAATGTCATGATGAAAACCCTTAATATCATCGTTGAAGAGGGCGGTTCCGGCGATATCAACGTTCATTGCATCCATCTCCACCCGATTGATAAAGTCGATGTAGGGATGATTGTTCATTCGGACCTTCATGGGATCGTCAATCAGCATGCTTGCTCCCGTTGTTTGGCCGACTGGTTGATCCAGCCAGTCTTCCACCTCGCTTTCGATTTGATGATCGGGAATTAGGTCATAGTCTGGTTGGGTGTGAGCCGTTGAAATGAGATGACTGGAACTTCCAACAAGCTGTTTGTTAGAAGTTAAATCCAGGTCAATTTCACCGACATCACTGCCGTGAACTCCAGGTTGAGTGAAGGGAACGCCATTAATTTTTCCCGCCAACTGACGGTGCTGATGACCCGTAATGAGGGCATCAATTCCAGGGACTTCCGTCGCAATGCGGTAGCCTTCGTTTTCTGATGTGTCCTTTTCGGTTGGCTGACCAGTTTTGGGATCGGCTTCAATCCCACCATGGTAGGCGACAATGACCACGTCAGCCCTTTGACGTAATTCAGGAACATACTGCTTAGCCGTTGCTAGTGCTGAATTAAATTTTAATCCTTGAATATTATTGGGACGCTCCCAATTGGGAATAAAGGCGGTCGTTAGTCCTAGAATGGCAAACTTGACGCCTTTTTTCTCAATAATTACGTACGGTTGATCGGCAATCTTGTTAGAAATGGCACCCTCAATGTTGGCGTTCAAAATGGGGTAGTTCCGTTTACTCTCAGTGTCCCTAATGTACTGTTGGCCGTAGTTGAACTCGTGATTTCCCAGGGTAGCGGCATCATATCCAACGTCAGCCGTTATTTGACTGAGAAGACGACGTTTGTCTGCGCCCTGTTCTGACAAAAAGGTTGAAAATGGTGATCCCTGAATCCAGTCACCATTTTCAATTGCTACGACAATTTCGTCGTCTTTTTCGTCCTGTTGAGCCTTCTTGATGATGGCACCCGCCTGAAGCATGCCAAGTGAAGCGTGGTTATTGCGGGTTGTATAGTTAGTGGGGTACACGTATCCATGCACGTCACTGGTTGATAAAATTCGGACTTTCAAATTATTATGCCACCTTTTCCGTGTTTTCTGATGTAGTGATTTGCGCCTTGTTTTCGTGTTTTAATTCCTTGATTGACAGCATGATTACGAAGCTAACGAGGTAAATTCCGCTCAAAAAGAGGATCACAGCCATGAGGTTAAAGCGATCCATCAAGAATCCAATCAGGACGGTGGAAAAGCTGCCGACACTTTTGGCAATACTCATGATGGTGTTGTTGGCCGTTGCCCGAATCTCGGTGGGATAGAGCTTGCTGACGATGGTTCCATAACCACTATACATCCCGTCGGAACAGAAACCAACGATTCCACCACCGATTAAAAATTCCAACTTATTTGAAGCGATAATCAGCAAAAAGACCGAGGCAGCGGCGGCTAGTAGCCAGATGCCGTATGCTAGGCGACTGCCGAGGTGATCTTGAACGATCCCAAAACACATGATCCCAAGTGACATGCCGACGATGGTCGCAATCATCCAGAGGGATGAACCGGCCACTGAGATGTGCATTCTTTCTTGAGCAATTGAGGGAAGCCAACTAATGAGACCGTTATAGCCGGCGATGTGGATCATGAACATAATCATGATTCTGACCGTTAGAAAGCATTCTTTCGGGGTGGCGAATAATTCGGTCCAGTGGCTGAAATCACGGTTAGGATCTTTTTCAATGGCGTTTCGGTTCTCGGTAAATTCTTTACTCTCGGGTAAGTGAAATCTGATAAACCAGGCTAAGATAACGGGAACGATCCCAATGAAGAAGAGGACGTGCCAACCAAAGTGGGGAAGAATAAAGGCAGATAGGAGGGAGGCAATAATTGAACCAATCTGACCGCAGACTCCAGCAGCGGCCGACAAGCGACCAAGATATTTCTTTGAGAAGGCCTCACTTAGCATGGTAATCGCAATCCCATACTCACCAGAATTACCGATTCCGATGATGATGCGAAAGAGACATAGCATCCAGAACGAGTTGGTAAGTCCCATTCCGGCGGTTCCAATGGCATAGATGATGATCGTCCAGCAGAGGGTTTTGACCCTTCCATAACGGTCGGCGATTGCGCCAAAGCCAATCCCACCGAAAATTGATCCGATGGCGGTAATGGCTGGCAGTAAGCCACCCTGAGCCTTTGAGATGTTTAAGCTAATGATGATTGAAGCCAGTGCCAGTGACATAAACATGGCGTCCATTCGTTCTAGGATGAACCCAATCCCAGTTGACCACGTGATGCGCTTTTGATACTTTGTCAATTTTGGCATAAAAAAATTGTCCTCCCATTTAATTCTGCAGGGTCCAGATTCACCGCACAGAATAGCATGAGAACACAATCGTTCAATCATTATATGGATAACATGTTATGCTTGTGGCTTCTCTGAACCATTTAAAGCTTTATATTGTAATTAATATTATCATAAAGTTGATAAAATGCAACGGACCCAGTTTGTAATTATTAGATGATAATTGGATGAATTTGCATCATGACGCTTGTTTTTAACATTAATAAATTACATAAATGATTTTACCCACAAAAAAACAGCCGCATCACTGCAGCTGTTTTCCAATCTTTAATTAACACATGTGGATTCCCATCTTTTTGTATGAATTCATAGCTGGGATATCTAAGTCCTTCACTGGGATGCCCTCTTCTTTTGAAAGAGCGTTCAGTAAGGTATCCATGTTCATTAACTTGTACTTCTTGTGTGGATCATTCTTGTCATAAGCCTGGATCTGAAGCATCATGCCACCGTCTTCGTGTTCCGTAATGTGACAGTGATACATGTAAACGCCAGGAAAGTCGAACTTAACTTGCAAACGAACGACTTCGCCGGGGTTAACCCCAATGGTGTCCTTCCAACCATGTTCGTTTGGATAGGGGTCACCACCGTTTCTGGAAAGTACTCGGAATTGAGTTCCGTGCATGTGGTAAGGATGAACCATCCCGCCATCCATTTCGTTTGAATTAGAAACTTCCCAAATTCGTTCTTTACCGACTTCTTGGCGATCGTCGATTCGTTGCATGTCGAACTTCTTACCGTTGATTTCAACGGATTCGTCCATTCCAGACATAGCTGCCTTATGAACGGGAGCATCCTTGTCAATTTTGGCAAATGGCGGCATGTCAACGAGGTGATCTGGGAGCTTGGTGTTGTCTGGTGCGAACTCATGAATCTTAAACGTCATGATGGGAACGTCGTCGGAGTAGAGTTGAACTTCATCACCGGGTTTATAACCACTGAAATCAACGATGACCTCATCACGTTCGGCACAAACCATCATGAGGTGAGTGAACTCAACTGGTTCAGGAAGAATTCCGCCATCAGAACCAATCTGAGTGAACTTCAAGTCGTCGTCGAAGTGAAGGCGCCATTCACGACGGTTGGAGCCGTCCAGGAATCTGAGTCGTACTCGTTGGGTAGTAACGTCAAAGTAGGGGTTCACGGTACCATTAATCATGGCAGTTGGACCTTGAACACCGTCTGGATCGTAGTCTTCTTTGTAGTTTAGTTGGTTACCCTTGTGGAAATGACGGTCTTGTAGGACAACGGGAATGTCATCGACTCCGTAATTTCTTGGGAAGGGTAACTTGGATTCAATGTCGTCTTGAACAACCACTGGGGTAGCAAGACCCTTGTAGACTTGTTCAGAAGTTTCTGGACATGGATGAGCATGCAACCACAATGTGGCAGCAGGCTGATCCACCGTAAACTCAATTTCACTGCTTTCACCAGGGTAAACTGGTGCGTGACAACCACCGTCAACGTATGGACCGGAAACATTTAGTCCGTGCCAATGAAAGGTGGTTAAAACTGGTAAGTCATTTTTTAAGGTCACATGCATGTGTTTACCCTCTTTTAAAATGATTGTCTTACCTAAAATACTAGCGTTGTAACCCCAAGTCTTTGTTTTTTCACCGGGTAAAATCTGAGTTTCACCTGGTTGAGCATCCACCGTGTACCACATGTCGGTATCGGTTTCTTTGTCGGGCTTTAAAATTTCGGGGATGTTTAATTTGTGTTCTGGAACATCAGGCACCTCGAGTGGAATGTATCCACCGTCATGGGTGTTAAAAGCTGGTTCATCATAGAAATAATCATTGTATACTTTTCGTTCGGACATTGTCTTGTTCCTCCCTAATTGTTTAACTATCTACTACACCATCATAATACAGCTTTTTAGACTATAATGCTTGTTTGTTAGCTAAAAACATAGAAAAAGATCGACTATTAAAGTCGATCTTTTTAAAACGTTTGTTTTATTGTTCTTTGTACCATGGGTAATGGAAGTTACCTGGACGGTCAGTACGTTCGTAAGTGTGAGCACCGAAGTAATCACGTTGTGCTTGAAGCAAGTTAGCTGGAAGTACTTGAGCTCTGTATGAGTCAAAGTATGAAACGGCAGCTGACAATGATGGAACAGGAATACCTGCTTCAGTAGCTAACGAAACGATTTCTCTAGCTGAGTCTTGGTACTTGTTAGCGATGTCTGAGAAGTATGGGTCCATTAACAAGTTAGTTAACTTAGGATCCTTATCAAAGGCATCAGTGATGTTTTGAAGGAATTGGGCACGGATAATGCATCCAGCACGCCAAATCTTAGCTAATTGGTCGTACTTCAAGTCCCAACCGTAGTGTTCTGAGGCCATTCGCATTTGTTCGAAACCTTGAGCATAACTCATGATTTTACCGAAGTATAATGCTTGGCGAGCCTTTTCAACGATTTCGTCGCTGTTAAACTTAGGTTCTTTGGCAGGACCATGAAGAACCTTTGAAGCGGCCATTCGTTCTTTTTTCATCATTGAGATGAAACGAGCGTAAACTGATTCGGTGATAACTGATTGAGGAGCACCAATGTCTAAAGCATCGATTGAACTCCACTTACCAGTACCCTTGTTAGCACCACGATCTAAGATTGCGTCAACAATTGGCTTGTTCTTGTCGTCGCCTAAGTCATCTTTTCTAGTCAAGATGTCAGCAGTGATTTCGATCAAGTATGAGTTTAATTCACCCTTGTTCCAATCTTTGAAGATTTTAGCAAGGTCATCAACTGAGTAACCAGCAGCATTTCTCAAAAGGTTAAAGGTTTCATCGATTAATTCTTCGTCACCGTATTCGATACCGTTGTGGACCATCTTTACATAGTGACCAGCACCGTTAGGGCCAATGTAAGCAACACATGGTTCGCCATCTTCGGCCTTAGCAGCAATCTTTTCAAGGATTGGAGCAACACGGTCGTAGGCTTCTTTTTGACCACCGGGCATTAGTGAAGGGCCTTTAAGGGCTCCCAGTTCACCACCAGAAACACCCATTCCGATAAAGTTAATACCTGACTTAGCAAGTTTTTCACTTCGAGCCATAGTATCGTGGAAGTTAGTGTTACCACCGTCAATAAGAGTGTCACCCTTATCAAGTAATGGTAATAGTTCAGCAATAACGGCATCAGTTGGCTTTCCAGCTTTAACCATCAATAAGATCGTACGAGGTTTTTGAATTGATTCAACGAAATCCTTAACGTTGTAACTTGGAATCAAGTGTTTGTCACCGTGATCCTTCATTACTTGTTCAGTCTTACTTGCAGTACGGTTATAAATTGCAACTGTGTAACCGCGACTTTCAATGTTGAGGGCAAGGTTCTTACCCATAACAGCCATACCAACAACACCAATGTTTGCTTTTTTATCAGCCATAATATACCTTCCTTTTCGAATATATATGTTAATTCATTACACTAGTAGTTTACCATTTCACATTAGAATTGTGAAATAGAAACTTCAAATTTTGTAAGCACTTTCTTTACTTTTCAGCAGGGAAGTACCAACTGTGACCATCTCGAGCTAATAACTCGTCTGCTGCCTTTGGTCCCATTGAGCCCGGTTCGTAGTTAGGAAAATCAGGTTTGGTTTCGTCCCAGTACTTCTGAATGGGGTCAACGTACTTCCAAGCGGCGGCAACTTCTGGCCAGCTTGCAAAGTTGGTGTGATCACCATTTAAGATGTCATGGAAAAGACGCTCGTATGGTTGAGGAACTTCTGAAGCCCGAGCATCATTTTGTAGGTAACTAAGGTCGATGGTTTCGGTATGGAAACCTTGTTTGGAGTCCTTGACGTTGACCCTCAGTGTAATTCCACCACGAGGGTCAATTAAAATTGAGAGGACGTTGGTTTTAAGAGTATCTGGCAAACCGGCTTTACTGAAGATGTTGTTAATGTCTTTTTTGAAGACAATATCAACTCTAGTGGCTTTGGTTTTTAACTTCTTACCAGTTCGAACGTAGAAAGGAGTGCCCTCCCATCTAGAAAGATTGTAAGTTACTTTTCCGGCAACAAAGGTATCATTATTAGAATCGTGTGGAACGTCTGGCTCGTCACGGTAGGCGGCTGAACCACTACCAGCTCCATATTGACCACGAACAAAGTTCTTTTTGACACCCTCAGTATCATAGAAGTTCATACTTTCAAGGGTTTTGACCTTGGTAGCACGAACGTCAGTATCAACAAATGATTCTGGCTTATCCATTGCAAGGAGGGTCATGATTTGCATGGTATGGTTTTGAATCATATCACGTAAAGCACCAGCTGTGTCGTAATATCCGGCACGGTCTTCTACGCCAAGTTTTTCGGATAGGGTGATCTGGACATTATCGATGTAGTTGTGGTTCCAAACGGCATCGATGATGGGGTTACCGAATCGAATAACTGGGATACTTTGAACCATTTCTTTGCCTAAATAATGATCGATGCGAAAGATTTGGTCTTCCTTAAACGCAGCGGTTAATTCATCATTTAATTTTTCAGCAGATTCATAGTCCCGACCGAATGGTTTTTCAATTACCAAGCGGTTAAAGCCACCATTGTCTGAAAGAACGTGTTGTTCCTTCAGATTTTTAGCAACGATTCCAAAGAATCTTGGGGCCATTGAAACATAAAAGATCCGATTACCATTAAGTTCGTATTTCTTGTCAAGTTCGTCGGCTAATTTACTCAAGGCCTGATAATGTTCCACGTTGGTAACATCATGAGATCTGAAGTAAAAATGACTAGCAAACTCTTCAGCTTGTTCTTGATTATCTGCTTCTGACGAGATGGAATCCAAAACCATTTTTTGAAATTCCTCATCGGTGTGGGGTCGTCTAGCTAACCCAAGCAGTGCAAAATGATTGTCAATACTGCCCTTTTTGTAAAGTTCAAATAAGGCTGGATATAATTTTCGCAAAGCAAGGTCACCAGTGCCACCGAAAAGCATGAATAATGCACGGTTAGCAGTTGCCATTAATACTCACTCCTTTTAATAATTATAGTTATTCGTATACAAGACCAATTATATAACACTACTGCTACCAAAAAAAGTGGTTTATTCCTTATTGTTCCACATATGAAAGCGCTATCTAAAGTATCCCTAACTTGACGCATTTCTTCATTATAAATAGTTTAAAATAATTTTTTGATTGCTAAATTGGTACAGGTCATAAAGTGGTTGGCCGTAAAAAAGGCTGATAATTTAAACGACATAAAAAAGTTTTCTACCATAATAATGGAGAATCGATGGTTAAAAATAAAATGGTAGTGGAAAAGTCAAAGCTGGAAACGGTGATGATGTGAATCTAATGATCGTTATATTAATATAGTAGAAACAGGTCAAAAAAGGAAAAATTAAGGTGAATTGACCTAAAAATATGATTGTCAACCTTTTTTTGAAGTGATTTTGAAGAAATTGAAGGGAATATGTGGCAAAAAAACGAGTAAAAATTACAAAATGATACAGGAAACACTCAATAATTCGGTGATTTTTAGGGTTATGTTGCAAAACATGTTACTTATGTTACAAAATAACAAAAATCGGCGATTTTTTTAAACACTGTGTTATTTGTGTGTAATGTTTTCCGTTTAGTATATACATTGTTGATTGATACAGGAGATCAACGAATTTAAAAAACAGAAAACCGGAAAACGAAAATTAGTTAAGAAATTTAGATTAGGAGTGATTATTATTATGAAGTCAAAAAGTATCAAGGCCGTAGTTTTATCAAGTGCCGCAGCATTAGGTTTATTAGCAGTAGGTGCTAACACCACCCACGCTTCAACAAACGTTACAGTTAAAGCAGGTGACACTGTTTCAGAAATTGCTCAACAATACAAAGTTTCTGCTAACCAAATCGCCAAAGCTAACCATTTACAAAATGTTGACCAAATCTCAGTTGGACAAAGATTAGTAATCCCAACTGGCGTTACTGTTCCAAACGCAGTATCACAACCAGCACAAACTACTGGTTACCAAGCACCAAAGACTACTCCAGCTGTTAAAGCCCCAGCTGCTAAGGTTGCACAACCTGTACAACAACCAGCTGCTGCTCAACCAGCCCAAGCACCAAAGGCTAATGTACAAGCCCCAGCTGCTCAACCAGCTCAAGCTCCTGTACAACAAGCACAACCTGCACAACAACAAGCTAATGCTCAATCAACCCAAGCACCAAAGGCTAATGTACAAGCACCAGTTCAAAAGAGCACTCCAGCTCCAGCAGCACCACAAACTAACCAAAGAACTTACGCTGTACAAACTAACGTTAAACCAGCTAACGTTAGCTACTCAAACAACGGTGGTGACGATGCAGCCAAAGCTTGGATCACTTCACGTGAATCAGGTGGCTCATACACTGCTTCAAATGGTAACTACTACGGTAAGTACCAATTATCTAAGTCATACTTAAACGGTGACTACTCAGCTGCTAACCAAGATCGTGTTGCCAACCAATACGTAACTTCACGTTACGGTTCATGGTCAGGTGCCCAAGCATTCTGGCAATCACACGGTTGGTACTAAGATAATTTATACTAACTAATTAATAAGAATTAATTGAAGTCGCGGTGATCGAAAGGTCACCGTGACTTTTTTAGCTTGAAAAATAATCCATTTATAAGTTATACTAATAGTAGACTTTTGCATGGAGCCAGGATTCTATTAGGATATTGTGAAAAGAAGTGGGTGTTGTGAAATTTTTCCTATTTTTATTGCACAAGGATTTTATTCTATGGTATAATGTCTTTGTGAAAGATGTTATTAGATTGCGTGTCTGTGGTGCTTTATCACCATTACAAACATACAATTTATTAGCAATAAAATAATATATTTTTTGGAGGTAGTTTTTTATGGAAGCAAATATTGGTAAGAAATTAGTTTTAGGTGTGGCATCATTAGCAGCCGTTTTAGGTTTGTCAATGGCCGTTGGTAATGTTAATGCAAATGCCGATACTGCAAATGGCGACACTAGCTCAACTCCTAATGACACTACTGGTTCAGTATCAGAAAAGTCAAATGCTCACGTTCAAGTAAGAACCGGATACTTAACTTTATCAGAAGTTCCCGATTTAAACTTCGGTGAAGCAGCTAACAATCCTAACCCACAATTTGGAATTCCGTTGCATGATAACCAAACCGGTAATGGTAAGCCACAATTAGTGGTTGTTGATGGTCGTGCCGTTAAAGACCAACCAAATGGTGCTGGTTGGAATGTCTCAGCTGCTTTAGGTCAATTTAATGATCAACCTGGTAATGGTTGGGGTGTTCAATTAAATCAAACCGCTTATAAGAATAGTACTGGCAGTACCGCTGAAGTTAATACTCCATTGCTTCAAGCCGGATCTAACAATTCTACCCAAGTTCTTTCAGCTAATGCTGGTCAAGGTTTAGGATCAACTTCAGTTAACTACTCAAAGAGTACTGACGCTAGTTTGAACATGCCAGCTAACGTTACTCCAGCTGATTACAACGCACAAATTACTTGGACTCTTAACGCACAAGGCCCACAAAACCCAACTAACTAATAGTTCTCTTTACGGGTGTGTATTGTATAACCAAGAAGACAGACCACGTACGGTTTGTCTTCTTTTTAGTAAATTAGAAAATTAATTAAGTAGGACGTGATTGTAATTTTATCAAGGTTGAAGAAATTCTGGTTACCGTTTTTACTTGCCGTTGCAACCATTCTTTTGATGATTCCGATACTTGGAACCTTAAAAACAAATGCAGCCCAAGGTCCATCAATTGCGGTTAAACCGAATTACACTAAGAATCAAATTAAGCAAGATGGAGTGATCTTTGTTCAAACCAAGCCGGGTCAGACCCAACAAATTAGTTTGAGCATCGTTAATTTATCCAAATCACCCCAGTCCTTTAGAATTGAACCAACAACTGCTTTTACTTCCGGTGGTGGTGCCATTGCGCTCAATCCGACTAATAAGTTTCCGACTGATAAAACTTTGAAGTATAAATTCAAGGATTTAGTCCAAGGAGACAAGAAGCAGACGATTAACTTAGCTCCTAATAAGGGAACCAACGTTAACTTTAACGTAAAAGCTCCTGACAAGACCTATCAAGGTGTCATCATGGGTGGACTGTACGTTAGTCCACAATTACCACCTTCTGCAGCTAAATTAAGGGGAGTCAGCGTTAATAATAAGTTTGCTTTAGCAATGCCCGTCTATCTTCGTGACAACACTAATCAAACCATTAAACCAAAGCTTACGGCTCAAGGCATTAAACCGGGGAAGGTATCTAATGAACCGGTGATTTATACTAAGTTAGCGAACGAAAAGCCCACGACGGTTAGTCAAATGCATTTAAAAGACAAGATTTACCGAAAGAGTAATCCGAAGAAGGTCTTGAGTAAGGCCAACCAGAGTGGCTTAAGTATGGCGCCTAATTCCAACTTTAATTTTATGAATAATTTTGGCAAAAACGCGTTGTTACCCGGTAATTATCATTTGAGTTTGCAGGCTTCAGACATTAACGGAAACAAGTGGGATATTGAAAAAGACTTCCATATTTCAATTGCTCAGGCAGCAATTAATAATGCTAATAAAAACTGGTGGTGGATCATCCTATTGATTATCTTGTTAATCTTAATCTTGATCTTATGCTACGTTTTGTACCGTCAACACAAAAAACAAAAGGATTTGATTGCCGCACAGCAAGCAGAACTTGATAAAAGAAACGATCAATCTAAATAACTAGGTTGGGAGATGTACAAATGCGAATACAATGTTCTAAGTTTTTAAGGATGGTACTGTTAACTGGACTAACTATTTTAATAGCCATTGGGTTAGAAGCGAATGCAGCTTCGTTTGCGAAGAGTGAATCTAATTCAAATACCACAATTCGAATTGGTAGAAACGTAACCCCAGGACCCAATGGACAGGGTGGTCAACCTGAAGACATGTCTAATAAAACCCCAGGTCCCTCTGAATCAGAAGGCACTAAAATTCCGCCAACCATTGCTGTTAGTGGGGAGCAACAAGGTACGTTACCTCAAACAGGACAAATGCTTAAATGGGGCACAATGGTAGCCGGAGTGATTTTTCTCTTTATCGCTTTTCTGATTATATTAAACCGTCATTTCATTAAAAAATTAGAATTGAAGAATTCGAAATAAAATTCAAATGCGAAAACTAATTAAAATTATAATTTTAGTTGGAGTTTTGTTGATTGAACTGTTTGTGCCAATGACTTCCCAGGCCAATTCGGATGATTATCCGTCATTTTCTGCCACGCCGGTTTTGGGTGGACTTCCGCTTCAAAAGGGAAAGGAGTATTTTGCGATTCAAGCTAAACCGAATCGGGAATACCAGCTCCCGCTTCTTTTGAAAAATCACGGAGACCGTCCCATTAAAATTAGGTTAACGCTGAATAATGCAACGACCACGTCGAGTGGCAGTATTTCATACGCTAATCCAAGCGTGCTTAAAAATGATCAGAATTCGGTTTCTAGACAAGTTGTTGGAAAACTTAAAAGAGAAGTGAATTTGGCTCCGGATGCAAGTAAGGTAGTCAATTACCAAATCAGGACAAATTCACGAGTTATGGGAACAGAACTTGCTGGCATCACTGCTACTGGAGTGGTTCCTTCCGTTTCAAACGAGAAGGTTAACAGTTTAGCCAGTTACGTTATTGGAGTTTCGTTAAGTGGACAGGATGGATTGAAATTAGATCGTTTAAAAATTTCAAACATTGAGAGTGGAAATTATGATGGATTAAATGCGTTTAAAGTTACGATTAAGAATAATTACCCACAGCTGATTCAACATGCGAGGGTGCGAGTCAAAGTTTTTCATAACGAAAAGTTGGATACGATAAAGGAATATTCGGATGTCAGTATTGCCCCGAATACTCCTTTGGTGTGGACAATTCCCTATCAAAAATTGCAGCCTGGTAGGTATCGGATGGATATTATGATCCATTCTGACAAGCAAACGGTTCGATTGCACAAGACGTTTACCCCACTAAAGTTATCAAACCAAGTAGAGTCATACGTACCGGTTTTAATTGCGGTATTTTTGACCATCGAAATTTGGATTATTTTTTGGATTTGTCGGATGTTCTATCACAAAAAGAAAAATAAAAAGAATTGAGAAAAAATGAGAATAAAAAGAGAAGTACTTTATAAGCTATTAATAGGAGTGGTTTGTACTGCTGTATTTATGATTTGTGGCGCAATGATGAGTGTTAGGGCGGATCCAGATAATCCGTATAACATTCCTGCACCACCAGAATCAGGTCCGTCAATGGATGAATTTATGTTTGCTGGGATTCAACCGAATGAAAGCGTTCAAAAAAGATATCCCAACGTTCAGGTGGTAACTGATAATACTGGTGATGATCATTCTGCTCAAACCATGTGGTGGAAGAACCAAGTTGATTTACAAAAACCGTTTACAATTAAGTTTTACGTTTATATGAAAAACCCGAAAAAAGTTAAAACATTAGCTGATGGACTGACCTTTACCCTGCAAAATGACAATCCAAATGCCATCGGATCATCGGGTGAATCACTCGGTTCATATGGAAATGTCCGAACCGCTTCAAAGGCAATTGACAATGATCATGTTAATCCTAAAAAAGCATATTTGAGAACCCAATTTATTCACAATGCTTTATCGTTTGAGTTTGATCCATACTACAACGGAGATTATAGTGACCATAAATTGCCGCGAAAGATTCCACATACGGCGTTCATTTACCCAAATGAATTCACTGGTCCATTTGACTGGCACGATAAAGATCATATTGGAATCAATCACCATGATTATAGTCAGACGCCATCTTTAACGGCTAATCAGGGAACATGGATCCCGGTGACTTATAAGTGGATGCCTAATGACTGGCAACCAGATAGTAACGCCAGGTCGGATCACGCCACCGCAACGGTTACTTATAATGATCCCAAGTCTGGTCACTCAATTGACGGAATTGATCAGCATACCACTACTGAAAATGTTCCTTTGAGCCAATTTCAAGGTGACTACGCATGGTGGGGATTTACTGGTGCAACTGGTGCGTTGAACATGGTCAGTGCCATTGCCAATACCGAAATTCCTCAGATTCCTGGGGTTAAAAAATTAGTTTGTGATTTAAGTGCACTTCAACGTGAGGGGAAGTATAAGGATATTAATCCCTACGATAGTGATACCGGTGCCGCAAATGACATGATTAAGGAAATCGATCCAAGTGAATTTAAGGACCTTGTCACTAACGCTAAAGTTGGAGACGTGATGCTTTATAAGGTCGATACCTACAACTACAAAGATAATGGTTTAGGAAATACCTGGGATAACGTTAAGGTTACAGATGACATTACCAATCTAGGGATGCGTGGTCTAGACGATAACGATCAAATCGTGGCGGAATATCCTAATGGAATTGAACCCATCGACGATGATGGGAAACCTGACTCAGTTGGATTTCGCACGATTATTACTGATCCAGATCCTAATACTAAGCAGAATACGGTAACCGCTAAGGGAAGTAACTTTACGGCACCGGATGACGGAGTGGTTAAGTCAAGTCAGGCGACCGTCGAAATGTCGAATAACCCGTACGACAACGTTAAACCACGGGTTATTTTACAAAACCAGATGTCAAATGACGGTGGTAATACTTGGACCAATAATCTGACCGACGTCAAAGACGGAAGTGAGGTTCAGTACAAGATTTCCCTTCATAACATGATTGAAGGCACGCAGTTTAAAGATGGTTCGTATTCATTTGTGGTTCCAAGTATTAAAGACATCAAGAACATTGATGTTAACGGAGAACCAATTAGTAATAGTGATTATACGGTCAGTGACACCACCGATTATGAGATTAGTGGGAAAGACTCCAACTCTAACTTTAAGAATGCTAAGAAGATTACAATTAAGAATCTTCCAGACATGAATGGTCGAGAGGTAACTAATATTACCGCTGACCTTCAACTTGGGGACAATAATCCTGATAATATGAGTTCAATCCCTGAATTGACGGGAACCGATCGTAACCAGGATTCACTTAAGTTTCAAGGACGAAAAGAGACCTATAATTTCTACAATGGATCGGTTGTTCTGAATCAACCGCAGGATTTAGACTACGGCTTTCAAAATGACTACTTCTTTAAGGATCAGTACATGCAACCAAGAAACCTTGGCAAGAAAAAGACTCCGATTGACATCAACAAGGGGTACGAGATTGCTAGTTTAACCGATGATCGTCGGGTTAAGAGTCCGTACAGTGTCTGGCTTTCTCAGGAGAATACTCCTGAAAATCCACATGAGATTGGGAGGCCCGGGTCACCATTTTCACTGGCTTACTTTGCCTTAAACAGCAAGCAACCAATCATTTTGAACCCAGGAACTGGTAACGTCCAGGTTTACAATTATCCTGGAAAAAAGGAAGATGGTAAGATTACGACTCCAATTAAATGGGGTGCTAATCAAGGACTTGATTTAAGGATGAACCAGAGTGGAAGTGCCGTCGGTAGTACCGGAGGATATGACGCTACGCTTAACTGGAGCATCAAGTATGGTTCAAAAGATAGTGGAACACCATAAGGACGGTTAATCAGTGATCGCGGTTATGATATGTTTTGTCAAATGAAAGGCTATCAAGTACTTGATAGCCTTTTTTGTTGCATGTAAATTAAACATAACGTTGGTAATTGTGAAACGCTTTTCTGATGGGCTTAAAATCTCTATAATGGCGTGCTATAATTAGCGTAAATCTATCAAAGTGAGGAAACGTTATGGGTGAAATCAAGAAAAAAATGAAAGATCGACTTGATGCCTTCAGTGACGCCATTATTGCCATCATTATTACCGTGATGGTGTTGGAACTGCCGATTGAGAAAATGGGTGGAAACGTTGAGTATCTGGTTCTATTTCGTGCCATTGGAATCTATGCCGTTAGTTTCTGTTTTGTTGGGAACTTGTGGTACCAGCATGCACAAGTATTCAATGATACCGAAAAAGTTGCCAACAAGACGGTTGTCATGGACCTGGTGTTCCTCTTTTTCATGTCGTTAATTCCAACTTTTACAAAGCTTATGACCGACGATACATCGCAAATCACGGTGATGCTTTATGGCACTCTTTCACTAATTTTATTGGTGGTCTTTCGCATCATTGTGTCACAAATTGCGGAAGTCAAGTACCGAAAGCACTCCAAGCAACATGAAGTTTTCAACTATATTTTTGCCAGAAACTTTAACTATTCAATTGCGGCGTACGTCATTTTGATTATTTTGGCGTTTTTCTTTCCTAGAATTGCTTTGACTTTATTTATCATTATTCCAATTTGGTCGTTTATTGAAAACAGCCACGAGCACGGGACCTTGAACTTGGCTAATCAAGGAATGGAAGAGGGCCAGGTTAATTTAACCGAGTCGGTGAAGAATTTAACGGCTGATCAGAAAAAATCCTTAAAAGCCAAGTTAGCTTCGACGATTAAGGCGTCAAAAGGTACTGATGATGAGAAAGAAAAGCATGAGATTTGGACCCAGTTTGCCAAGTGGGCCGCTGATCAGAGGTAAAACTTAAAGCATTGCTATAAAATATTTTTAGGGATTGACGTCAATGAACAAATGATGTTAGTCCCTTTTTTTTCAACATTTTTCTTTCAAAGTTAAATATATGTTAAAATTTATCTAAAGGTAGGTGTTAAATATGAAGAAAAACGCATTTACTAGTCGTATCAGTTTACTGTGGACGGCCATGGCCATGATTTTATTTGGAACCAGCGTGGTTGAGGGGATTCAGGAGATTATCTACGGTTTTCCCATTGGTTTCATTGACTGGATTTTGATTATTTTGAGTGCCCTCTGTATCATCATTTGGGCGGTCACCTTATTTATTAAGAATCCAGCGATGGAGATTGCGGGTGAAATTACCTCCAAGCAACGTGTTTGGGGTGGGGTTGTGACCCTGCTGGTGTTTCTTTTGGTAATAATCGGGATCTCTCATCTTTCCGTTATGTGGACTGATTTAATCCTGATTCTAGGATTTATTGGCTTTTTACTTAACGAAGTATGGACGTTTAAAGATTAAAATTTTTGATAATTAAATCTGAAAAAAATCCATTCCAATGTTGAATTGGGATGGATTTTTTGTTTACCTATAATTATTTGAATATGAAGATGGAGATAATGAGAAAAAAGAGATAAGCGGCTGCTGGAATGGCAGTCTTCCGCATTACTGTCCCCTCTTGTCCCTTCAAGCCAACTACGCCACTCACGGAAACAATGTTGTAGACACAAATCATGTTTCCAACGGCGGCGCCGATGACCTGACCGGCGAGAATGAGAAATTTATCTAAACCAGCGTCCACGGCGACATCAGCCTGAATTGATGAGAAAGTCAAGGTGGAGACGGTCGTGCTCCCGGTGACAAATGATCCCACCGCGCCTAGGATTGGTGCGATTGCTAGCCAGACGCCATGCAGGTGAGTAGCCATAAACGATGCCAAGTAACCGGGCATGCTGTCTAATTTGGCGCCGTTAAAATTGGTGTTAGTAAAGACTTGGACCATGATTAAAGTCACAATTAAGGTCAGAAGCGTGGTCTTCATTGATTTCACCACGTCCCACGCTTCGTGTGAAAACGAACGAAATGATTCTTCACGAAGCAGAACCGTTAGTAGGGCAACAATCAAGAGGACGGTTCCCGGTGAAGCTAAAAGGAGCCAGCTCGAGTCAATTGCCTTAAAGCCAAGAATGTTGGTTAATGATAGGTTGACGTGGCTGTTTAACCAGTTATGGACCGGTTTGACGAGTTTAGGGATTACCAGTAAAACGACCACGAGGACGTATGGTAACCACGCTCTAATTAGTGAAATGTCGGTTCGGGGCTCTTTGATAGTTACTTTTTCGGACTGCTGCCATGGATTTTTCTTAACATCCCTTGGTAGTAAGATGTTGAACTTAATACTTAAGATGGCAAAAATCAGCGCAATGATTGGGCTGATAACGGATGTTAATTCGTATCCCAGTAATAATTGACTGATAATGGTTGAAGTCGAGTAGATTAAACCAATGGCAAGACACCATGGAGTAACCTGTAAAACTGATTTGAAGCGGTGCTTGGTGTATTGGTTGGGAAGTAGGAAAACTAGCATCACGATTAGGATCAGCGGAACCAGGGTCCCACTGATTAACTCGAGGTTAGCAATCTTTAACCCGACTTTTCCCATCTCAGCCGTACTAACGGTGTTACTTAGACCAACCGTTAGCGGGGTCCCGACGGCTCCAAACGAGGCGGCCGTTGAGTCGGCGACAAGGGCCAAAACGATTGAAGATAGGGGCTTAAATCCCAGAGCGATTAGCAGTGGTGCGGTGACCATGGCGGGAGCTCCAAAACCAGAAACGCCTTCGATTAGAGAACCAAACAGAAAGACAATCAGGATGGCTTGTAGGCGCATGTCGGTGGTTAAATTGGTAAAGCCAGCGTTGATTCGATCCACTGATCCGGTGTATTCCAGTGCTCTTAGTAATAACAGTGCCCCAAGGAGGATCCATGCAATCGTCAGACTTTTGTGGACTCCCTGAATGGCTGAAGCTGCCAGAGCTTTCATTGGCATTTTCCAGACCAATAAACTAGCTAAAATAACAAGTATTGCCGTTACACTCATTCCCTTTAAAGCTGGCATGTTTAAAAAGCCCAGCAGAATTATTGGGACTAGTATCGGAAACATTGAAACTAATAATTCCATATAATGTTTTCTCCTCTTAGTGTTTTGCGGTAAAGATGTCTTATAACTATTATACATGAGTTAGAATCTTCAAGCGAAGCGGGTTATTTTCAAGGAGTTTTGGAAATAAAAAAAGCTAATCTTTAGTGATTAGCCTTTTATGGCACAAATCAATTATTTGATTATCGTTTTACAACAACCTTCCCCATCATTTGATGGGACTCCACCATACTGGTTGCTTTACGAAGATTTTTGGCAGAAATGGGACTAATTGTTTTAGTGAGGGTACTTTTAATTTTTCCCTCATCAAGTAGTTTTCCAATTTTATCCAGGATTATGTGTTGTGTAATCATGTTGGTAGTTTGGTACCATGATTTTTCATACATCCATTCCCAACCAAATCTTACCATCCGTGATTTTAATGAACTAAAGTTCAAATTTCGACCGGATCCGGTGGTAGAGGCGATGTTCCCGTTTGGACCAATTAATTTTGTGATGGTTGACCAGTAAGCGTCGAGATTTGCTAATTCCAAAATATAATCAACGTGCTTAAACCCTAAATCATGAACCTGGTCAACAATGCTGTCGTGGTAATCGACAACATGATCAGTTCCATGATTTAATTCCCATTGCTTAGTCGTTTCGTTTCCTGCAGTTGCAATGACGTTCAAATTTGCCAGATGGGCTAATTGTGTTGCCACCGAACCAACGCCACCAGCTCCATTAATGATTAAAATAGATTTTGATGAGTTACCTTCGGTATCATTAATATCGATATCCATTTGTTCAAACATTGCTTCCCATGCCGTTATGCTGGTTAGTGGCATCGCAGCAATTTCTTCAATACTTAGTTTTTTGGGTGCATGCCCCACTATTCTTTCGTCGACTAATTGATACTCACTGTCACTTCCAGGTCGTTTATACGATCCAGCATAAAAAACTTTATCACCAGTTTTAAAAATGCTCGTCTCTGCTCCAGTTGTAACTACAGTTCCGTAGGCGTCCCATCCCATTATCTTAGGATGAACAAGTTGCTTTCGTTGGGCGCGTCTAGTATAAACATCAACAGGATTTACCGATACAGCCTCTACTTTAACCAATAAATCGTGAGGTTTAGGGGTAGGGACTTCTGTACTAAATTCAAATAGACTGTCTGGATTTTTAATTGATAAATATTTAGTAAAGCCAATTGCCTTCATGTTCTTTTTCATCATCTATCTAATCTCCTTATTTAAGTTACTGTTAATTTTAAGGAGAAAATGATGCTTTACAATAATGTAATTTTTGTTACTAGGTTACAAGAGTTTCACCAGATAATTAGATTACTGTGATTGAAGCTTTTATCTCTGATCGTCGTTGATTGAATTATACAGTTTTCCCCATTTTTCCATTTCATCAATAACCGGTTTTAGTGATTCACCAAATTTAGTGATTTTGTATTCTGTTTTTGGTGGAACGACAGGATAGACCTTCTTTTCAATGATATTATCGTTTTCTAGTTCCTTTAATTGTAGCGCCAGCATACGTTTTGAGCAGCCATTGATCTGCTTATTTAAATAATTAAATCTAACTACTTTACTTTTAAATAAGTGATACAAAATAACACTTTTCCATTTGCCAGAGATTATTTGCAATGTACTTTCAACTGGGCAGCCTTCTTGACAATTATATAAATGTCTATTGCTCATGACTTTTACTTCTCTCTTTATTTTGATCAAAATATCAGTGAAGTTGTCTACACACTTAGTATACGCTATATCTTTGGATAACTTTGTGTTCTTATTGAATGTAATAAATCCAAATTAAAGTATTATTTACTAAAAAATGAGACGTCTCTCACCACAGGGACGCCTCATTTTTGCTTATTTACTTAGATATTTCTTTTCGTAGTGGTGGTACAAAAGATAACCCACAATACCAAACAAGACAGGCCCAACGACCATCCAGATACTGCTTACGTAGTTGCCACTCAAAGCGGGAGCGATAATCGTAAAAATAATCGCAAAACCGACCGTTAGCATTACGACACAGACCGCTAATTTGGCAACCAGTGAATTTTTGTAGAAGACAAAGGGCTTTTTGATTTTCTGGTTGGCTTTAAACCCAATGAACGAAAAGGCAATGAACAGGTACGGAATTACCATGGCCACGTTGGTCATCTGAACCAAGATGTTGAAGAAGGCTTTGGCACTTTGTCCCCCAAACGAGATTACGAGGATGAACAAGATGACTAAGAGTCCTTGAATCATCATGGCGTTGCCTGGCACGTTGTGTCGGTTGATTTTGGTAAAGAACCTCGGCCAGATTTCTTTGGGAGTACCCTCCACGATCGTCTTGATTGGCGAAATAACAAGCGTGATGAAGGCCCCACTCAGTGCTAGAAAAATGGAAACCCCAACGTAACGGCTGACCCACATCCCGATTTGAACGGAGACGCCATGAGGAAAGTTCAGGGCGGTCCCCAGTTGATAACCAAAGTTATTCATGATAACGAAAGGGATGTTGACTAGGTTAATGTTGTGTTTTGAACCCAAGACCTGGTTCCAGTTCGTAAAAGCTCCGACCATGAAAATCCCAATCGAATAGACGACGGAAATGGTGATGGCCGAGATGGTGATTCCTTTAGGAAAAGTCTTTTCGGGAGTCTTGGTTTGATCAACGAGCCCCCCAATGGTTTCTAGTCCACCGTAGGCAAAGATTGCGTATACGATAAATCCGAGGACATTAATTAATGAATCGTATTGCGGATTGGGTGATACTAAGACGGCTTTCCAGGAGAGGGGCTGAAAGGTGTGGCCGTTAATTAAAAGGATGATGGCACCACCAACAATGAGGATTACGTTGGTCAACATGGCCGCAAACCCACCGATGGAAGTGACCTTCTGAATTTGACTAATTCCACGGGTAGCGATGAACGTAATTACGATCATCAAGAGGACGGCTAAAAGGCCGATGGTTTCAACGCTTGAAAGCCCAAAGAGGTGAGCATCTGACGTTTTATCAACGCCGAAGATTGCATTTGAAAGTGGGACCCAGATGGCTGAACTGGTGTTGACCATCCAGATGATGGCGGAAGCATACCACATTGAGATTCCCGTGAAGGCGAATTTAGGATTAACTGATTCGCTCATCCAAGTGTAGATGCCACCGTGCTTTTCTGAAAAAGCCGCACCAAACTCCGCAATCATGAACGCGAACGGGATGAAGAAGCAGAGCGCTGCCAGGATGTACCAGATGATTGAGGCATACCCCATTAGATAGAACGCTCTGGAAATGTTCGCTGATCCGAAGACGGATGTAAAGATCATTAAGATTAACGCAAATAATGATAACTTTTTATTGTCCATCAAATGTAACCTCCAATTTCTTAAATAATTCTTAAAGTATAACAGGAAAATCCCGATTTGTGACACAAAAAAAGAATTCATTGCTGAATTCCTTATTTTTTGAATTGAATTTTAACGTATTCGCGATACTTGGGCAAAGTCTTGATTAACTCTTCGTGAGTCCCGTGTCCACTGATTTCACCGTGGTCAACAAAGTAAATGTCGTCTGAATCAACGATGGTACTCAATCGGTGAGCAATAATAAGGGTAGTACGACCCTTCATGAGTTGATGAAGCGCCTTTTGAACCATGGCCTCTGATTGTGAATCAAGACTGGCCGTGGCTTCGTCAAGCATCAAGATTTTTGGATCTCGCAAAAAGGCCCGGGCGATCGCCAGTCGTTGTCTTTGACCACCACTGACCTTGATTCCTCGTTCACCAACTTGAGTGGAAAGTCCGTCGGGCATCTCCCTTACAAAGCCCTCCGCGTACGCCAGGCTTAGGACGTGCCAGAGTTGGTCATCGGTAAACTGCTCGTCTAGTCCATAGGTCAAGTTATGGCGAATCGTCCCCGCCATGATGGCTGAATCCTGACTAACCAGTCCGATTTGATGCCGCCAGTTGGAGAGGTTAATGTCCTCGATGTTTTCCTTGCCAATTGTAAGGGTGCCAGATGTTGGTTGGTAGTAACGTTCAATCAAACTGAAGATGGTTGATTTTCCACTTCCAGAAGGTCCAACGAAGGCCGTAGTTTGATTGGGCTTGGCGGCGACGTTGACTTTTTTTAAGACCGGTTCATCGGGGTCGTAGGCAAAACTAACGTCATTGAGGCGCAACGTTTTACCGCCAATGTCATCTGAGAAGCCCGACGCAAAGTCTTCTTCTGGTTCAATGAGGAGTTCTCGGACGTGTTCAGTAGAACCATTGGCCTTCGAGAGGTCGGTGACAAAACGACCCAGCATGCTAACGGGACCAATGATTTGAAACAGGTACATTAGAAAGGCAAACATGGTTCCGATGGTCATGGCTCCAATGGCAACCCGGTGAGCGCCATAGGCTAAAATGCCAACGATCATAGCCATCATGACCGTGTTCAGGATTGGTCCCGCAATGGAATCGTAGACCGACTCTTTGAGGCCGATTCGATACAGATTGTGAATCAAGTTAGAACCAGCGTTGGTTTCGTACGGTTCGGCATTTGATGATTTGACTAAGCGAATTTCGTTTAAAGTTTCCTGCGCCTTTCCGCTGAAATCAGCCATTTGGTCCTGACGCGACTTCCCAATCTGACTCGACTTGTGAATAATGGGTCGCATCACGGTCATGACGATGGGAATGGCAATAAACATGATTAAGGCCATTCGCCAGTCCATGATTAGCATGATGATTAAAGCCCCGATTAGTTGAAAGATCGACGTAATCGTGTTGGGAAATGAAACTGACAGTAAGTCTTTAATCTGATCCGTGTCACTCACGAGCCGCGAGGTCATTTTTCCGGTCTTCACGCTATCGAAGTAGTGAACGTTTAACTTCACCATTTTCTCCCATAGTAGTTCTCGAAGGTTAGCCACTACGTCTTCACCGAAGAAACCCAGGAGCGTTCCTGAGCCTGCGTTAATGAGGGCACTCAAGACGAATAAAATAACCATGGCAAAAATCAGGACTAGACTCACGCCCTTGGCGAAGTCGTTCACCATGACCTGGGCAATCTTTGGGACCGTTAGTTGGGCTCCGGTAGCGATTAGTCCCAGGATCAGTCCGACCATTAGTTGCCAGTAGTGGGGTTTAGTTTGTCGAATTAAATGGAAGAATCCCCGAAAGTTAAAGGATCCGTTATTTTTTTGGTTTTTCTTTTTCACGTTATCACTCCTTAAATCGTAACTACTATCCTATCACAAATCGACTTGCTTGAAACGAATATTCATTCCGCTTATCCTGATCGTAGAAACACATTGAGAGGAGTTCTCATCATGGAATATGAGTATTACACGTTAAATAACGGAATGCAGGTTCCAAAGATTGGTTTTGGAACCTATCTTTTAAAGGGTTTTGCAGGTGCAATGGCGATCACTTCTGCCATTCATAAGGGTTATCGGTTAATCGACACTGCCTATAATTATGAAAACGAAGGGGCCGTTGGTCGTGGAATTGAAAACTCGAACGTCCGCCGTTCTGATTTGTTGGTAACTTCAAAGTTGCCAGGCCGTTACTACGACCGAAAGAGTGCCATTAATGCCATTCAAGAGTCACTTTATCGGGCTGGTCTAGACTACTTTGACATCTACTTGTTGCACTGGCCTAATCCCAAAGAGGGGAACTATGTTGAAGCATGGCAAGCACTGATCGATGCCCAACAGTATGGTTTGATTCGGACGATTGGAGTCTGTAACTTCCTACCTGACTACTTGGACAAGCTAGTTGATGAGACGGGCGTCATGCCGTCAATCAACCAGATTGAACTTCATCCCTACTTTAATCAGGCTGATATGCGTCACTATGATGAGGAACACGGGATTTTAACCGAGGACTGGAGCCCACTTGGTCGTGCCAGTGAGATGTTAAAGAACCCAGTTCTGGTTGACATGGCCACTAAGTACCATAAAAACGTTGGTCAATTGATTTTACGCTGGGAGATTCAGTTAGGAACCCTGCCAATTCCTAAGTCAGCTCATCCTGGTAGACAGAGTGGTAACCTGAACGTCTTTGACTTTGAGATTACTCCTGAAGATATGGAAACGATTGATTCGTTAACCAAACCAGATGGTCGAACTCATAATCAAGATCCAGCCACTTACGAAGAATTTTAGATTAATTAATGCTTGAAATCAATTAATAAAGGAGACCCACTTCTGGGTCTCCTTTTTGTACGGATTAATTAATAAATAATTTCAAGAACTTTTTGAAGCCGATGAAGTAATTTTTCGGAATCACTGGGAGATTCCATTGCTTCTTTAATCGTCTGGTGGCACAGAACGGTAATGGCCCACCGTTTGGCTGGCAGCTTAATGATTGCCGAATCATCAATGTTTTTCTGATTATGCAGGATGTCCATCTGAATAAATTCAAAGTATTCACTTTCAGCACTATCTTCTAGAAAGGAACGGGCGGCATCAACGTAGTCGCTTGGTTTCAGTTCATCAAGCTTTTTATTTGTGAAAGGTCGATGAATGGTTGATAAAACCAGTCTGCGCGTGTAATCATAGCCACCCTTTAAAGTAATGAAGTATTTGTAGTAGGCTCCACGTGAGATTTTGGCATCCTTGATGATCCTGGCAACTTGGGCGTCAGCGAAGGGATGAGTGGAAAATTCATTTAAAAGGGCACTGTTGATGCGATCCTTTTTTGCCTGGGGGAGATTTACAAAAGTTGACGATGGCATAAAAAATCCTTCCTTCTATGTAATAATTTAATTATACCCACATGTTGACACGGTGTTAACCGCTAATTTATCATAATTGGCTCATTAAAAGTCCGAATAAACAAGCGATGATTCCATGATTTCCCCCTTTCATAATAAAAGACCGAACATAAATGTCCGATCTTAATTGTTAGGATTAAGTTATGCGAAGATGTAGCCAAATCCACCAGGGCCAACGTGGGTCATAACGATGGGACTTGTCAGACGGCAAGTCACGTTGATGTCAGGTCTAGCTTCCTTGATCTTAGCGGCAATTTTCTTTGGGGCCGTTCCGTCGTCAACGTATGAAAGACCAACTTCGGAAATATCCTTATTATTGATGATTTCATCAGTTACTTGGTTGGCAATCTTGGTCATTTTCTTGATGCCACGGCACTTGTACTTCAGTTTTAAAGTTCCCTCAGTCAGTTGAATTACGGGCTTTAGTTGAATTAGTGAGGAAATAAAGCCAACCGCCCGGCTAGCACGCCCACCCTTGACCATGTAATCAAAACTGTTGATGAAAACGTAGGTCATAATGTTTGGTACAAAAGCCTTTAAATTGTCCATAATTTCGTTAACAGACTTGCCTTGATCGGCCAATTTTTTAGCGCGTATGACGGCAAAAGTAAGACCACTATCAGTTGAATCACTGTCTAGGACTGAGATGTCTCCGCCCACTTGTTTGGCAGCGGTCCTAGCCGTCTCAACCGTTCCACTTAAAACCTTGGTTAAATGAATGGAGATGATTGAAGCGTCTGGATCTTCTTTTTGAATTTTTTCGTAGGCTTGAATGAATTGACCCAGAGAAGGTTGACTGGTCTTCGGAAATTCTTTGTCGTTTGCAAGATGATCGGAGAATTCTTTTCTGGTAATGTCAACACCATCTTCATAAGTTTTACCATCAATGGTAACCTGAAGTGGTACGACCGTGAGATTATTTTTTTGAATTTCATCTGGGGTTAATTGAGCAGTTGAATCAGTAACAATATGAATCATGTGTTTCTCCCTCCAATTAACGTTTCGTTAATTTGCCTTATGGACCTTAATTATAGTAGAAGGATCGGTTTTTTCCCAGTTAAAATTGGATTTAATTTTAGTAGAAAGTTTGGTTAAGCGTGGGACAGGTAACTTCATCTTTGAAAGTGCGGTTACATAGTGTGAATGGTGTAACCGGTTGGCAATCACATTATAAAAATTATAAATTAGAGAAAGAAGTAGCTTTTTTGTTGCAAACAAGATATAACTATATTAGGGAGAAAAGCAGGGAGTTTCATCATGAAAAATAAAATGAAAATCCTGTTAACCAGTGTTGTTTCGGTGCTGGTAGCGGGTTCGATGGTAGCCGGATTGGTTGCCAAAAAGCGTGATAACGAAAAGAAGCATGCGACAAAAAAGTAAGCATTGCTGATTATTAGGGGGATTTCAACTACGGTTGAGTTTCCCCTTTTATTATGGTCGATCGTGTAAGCATTGAAATTAAAGAAAAAATTAAAATGAATAATGAAGTGAGGCAAGCAAATGGTAAAAGGAAGAAAAAAAGAATTAAGGTTGAGTACCGTTTTAATCTATTCGTTACTATTAAATACCGGGTCATCCTTTATGTGGCCGCTAACCACGGTCTACATGCATAATTACCTTCATGAATCTCTGACAACGGCCGGCATCGTGCTGTTTGCCATGTCAATGTTCATGATTATTGGGAACTATCTGGGTGGTTATCTTTTCGATCGCTGGTCACCATATAAGACCGCCATCATCAGTGTCCTAATTACGATGACTTCGATTGTGACTTTGATCTTCTTTCACGGCTGGCCCATCTTTGGCATTATGTTACTGCTGTACGGACTGGGTAACGGCTCCAGCATGACGCTCTTAAATTCGTACGCATCGATGATCACCTCTAAAAGTACGCGATACGTTTTTAATTCGTTGTACGTGGGGCTTAATCTGGGGGTCGTTGTCGGAACCGCGTTGGTTGGTTTCTTGATGAAGTACGGGATTTCGATTGTTTTCATCGTGGCAACGGGTTTTTACATTGTGTTGTTGTTGATGACGATTTTTGAATTTAACATTAAATTACATCGACCAGCACCGACGGCCGTTAAGCGTTCACAAGATGACGACGATGTTTCTGAGAAAAAGAGTCGCGGTTTAAAACTGATTTGGCTAATCTGCATCATGGTTTTTTGTATTTATATGAGTTATACGCTCTGGGAAAGTGTCATGTCGGTCCACATGACTCAACTAGGGATCTCATTTGAAAATTACAGTTTCTTGTGGACGATTAATGGGTTATTGATTGTTTTCATTCAACCGATTATTAATAAAATCGGGGCTCGGTTTAAGATGAGTCGTCAGATTGCCTTTGGGGTAATCATTTTCGCGCTAAGCTTCTTTATGTTAATATTTGCTAGACAGTACGCCGTTTTCGTAATTATCATGGTTATTTTGACCTTTGGTGAGATGAACGGATTGCCGGGAATTCCGGCGTGGATCGATACGTTAGCGGACCCCAGACAAAAGGGGAAGTTTCAGGGACTATTTAATATTTTTATGTCACTTGGAAGGGCAGTGGGACCACTCTTTGGTGGATTAATGGTTGAATTTTTCAACTATCCCGCTTTATTTATCGTATCCGGCGGACTGATTTTATTCGCATTGTTCTGTGTGATGAGCGAATCAAGAAAGTTAAGTAAAACACGTCAAGATTAGTGAGGTAAACCATGGTCGACACTTATTATAAAGATTCAATTGATGTGTCTGACGCACACCAAAATAATTTAAAGCACGTTAACGTCAAACTCCCTAAACACGAAATCACCGTTTTTGTCGGTGAGTCCGGATCGGGGAAATCGTCGTTAGTATTCGACACGATTGCGGCCATGTCACGTCGTGAACTAAACGAAACGTTTCCTAGTTTTTCACAACAGTATCTCCCAAAGTACGGGCAGCCGCACGTTGGTGACATCAAAAATTTGCCAGTTGCCATTGCAATTGAACAGAAACAACTAACCGGCAACGCCCGGTCGACGCTTGCCACCTATACGGGAATCTACTCGTTATTACGGCTCCTGTTCTCACGGGTTGGAAAGCCGTTTGTGGGATACTCGGAGGTCTTTTCGTTTAACCTGCCGCAGGGGATGTGTCCGTACTGTCAGGGATTAGGTTATGTCGATGAAGTTGATGAGTCAAAGTTAATTGATCCAGAAAAGTCACTTAATGACGGAGCGATTACCTTCGTTAGTTTTGGACCCGGAACCTGGCGTTGGCGGGGATACGGTTACAGTGGTTTATTTGATAATGACAAACCAATTAAAGATTATACTCCCGAAGAGTACGACTTGTTGATGCACGCGCCGCAGCAAAAACTGTACAATGCGCCTGCCTACTACAAAACAAGCCAGTACGAGGGTGTGGTTCCTAGAATCAAACGTTCAATCATCAACAGTCGTGAGGGTAAGCACCACAAAGAAGCCATTAGTGAGATTGTGACCCGTGAAGTTTGCCCGGTATGTAAGGGAGCTCGACTTAACCCCAGATCTTTGAGTGTTAAGATTAATGATTTTAACATTAACGACGTTTCTAAGATGGACCTGGTTCAGTTCTTGGACTTTTTGGAGTCCATTAAAGATAACCTTGGAGATGAAATCATCCGGGGTTTAGAGTCTAAGATTAAACCCTTAATCGACATTGGATTAGGGTACTTGACCCTCGATCGGACCACCAGCACCTTATCAGGTGGTGAAGTGCAACGCATTAAGATTGCTAAACACCTGACCAATTCACTGTCGGATATTCTGTACGTTTTTGATGAACCCAGTGTAGGGCTCCATCCTCACGACATCGCTTTGATAAAAAAAGCCATGATTAACCTAAAGAAGAAGGGTAATACCATCTTTATCGTTGACCACAACCCAGAGATTATGTCGATTGCCGATCACGTGGTCGAAGTGGGACCAAAATCTGGTGCCGACGGTGGAAAGATTACCTTTACTGGAAGTTATCCAGAAGTGTTGGATTCTGATACTTTGACCGGAAAATGGTTAAGGGCACCTCATCACTTCGCCAAACCACTTCAACCTAACGGATTTGTAGATTTGGAGCATGTTCACATGCATAACATTGATGATGTGAGTGTCAAGGTACCAACTGGGATTATGACCGTTTTGTCAGGAGTGGCTGGATCTGGTAAGAGTTCACTAGCGGAGGCCATGAAGGACCATTTAAACGGCAATTACGTTGATCTGACGCAAAAACAAGCCGGCATCAGTATTCGTTCTACTCCCGTGACCTATCTCAACATTTTAAACCCAATTCGAAGACTTTTTGCGAAGGCCAACAACGTTTCGACCCAACTCTTTAGTTACAACGGCAAGGGTGCTTGTCCGCGTTGTAAGGGAAAAGGGGTCACAATTACCAACATGGCCTTTATGGATCCGGTCGTTCAGACCTGTGAGTTGTGTCACGGAAAACGCTACAGTCAGGAAGCCTTGGGATACAAGTATCACGACCAAGACATCGCCGACGTTTTGTCAATGTCCGTTGCTCACGCGGCTGAGTTCTTCAGGGATGTTCCTGAAATCGCGAATCCGTTGAAACAGATGAGCGAAGTCGGATTGGATTATTTAGCGTTAAATCAGGCTTTGACCACGCTATCTGGTGGTGAACTGCAACGACTACGATTAGCCCAGATGCTAGAAGAGAAGGGCAAGATTTACTTTCTTGATGAACCCACGGCCGGTCTGCACATGAATGACACGCAACGATTGCTGAAGTTATTTAAACGAATGGTTGCTGAGGGTGACAGTTTAATTATCGTCGAACATAACCTTGATGTAATCAGTCAGGCTGACTGGTTGATTGACATGGGACCTGGAGCCGGAACGTATGGTGGAAACGTCCTGTACAGTGGAATTCCCGAGGGATCGGAAAAAGTTCCCCAATCATTTACCGGAAAAGCCCTTAAAAAGTACATGTTGCCTTATAAAGAAAGATAAACAAAAAGAGATCATCACTGATATCAGTGATGATCTCTTTTTGAATTAGAATCCGATGAAAGACTCAATGTTGGCTTTTATCATATTGATACCATCTTGGATGGTCATGATAATTTGTTGAAGAGCATTATTATCCCGTTCACTAGCATTTTGTTCGATTTCTTGTTTGGCTTTTTCAATGACATCTTGAGTTTTTTGGTTAGCTGCATTACTGCCATTGTTGCCACCATTATCAGCGTTGTTCTGGGGTTTATTGTTATAATTTTTAACCACCACGGGCTGATTTTGTTTAACCTGTTGCTGGGCACTCTTTCCTGAACGGTATAAGCCAAAGATTCCCAACAAAATGATAATCGGGAAAATAATTACGATCCAGCGGAACCAGTGGTGTTTCTTCTTTTTTAGAGCACTTTGGTACTGCGTTTGATTGGGTGCTGTTCTATCAACACCAGGGGAAACCACCTGCGCACTTGGTGCGTACACCAAGTTGTAAGTGAGCGTTCCTCTTGCAAAAGTTCCGTTGATATTCTCGTTCGGATTGACGGCCACAACCCGACCCATGTTTGCCGGATAATCAACGTTTCGTTTAAAGGTGACGTTAGTGAGGTAACTGACGGCATTCTGATCACCACTAAGTCCCTGAACGACGTATCCCTTTAGGTCAGGGACTTCGATTGAAAATGCTTCCCCGGGAGTTTGCGAATATTTTAATGGGTTAGTCAAATTTTGACCGTTTTTATCAACAACGTTAATAACTACGTTTCCGACATTGCGGTCCATTCGACTACCAACTGTTTCATTGTTCATTGATTGAGTGCTCCTTTAATCAGTTTATATGCATTATCTTACCATTATTTCTCAATCTCACAAAAAGAATCCAACCCAATTTCCCGCACCTTAATGGGTGATCAGGTGTCGATTAGTCGCCTCAAATGTGATATCATGATTACTGTAAGTGATAGTCATTAACTATCAGACTGAATATTGAGAGGAAGAATGACATGAGCGAAAAAAAGATTATTGAAAAACTCGATGACATTAAAGATTACGAAGACAAAATGGCTGATTTAGTATCAGCAATCTTGACCGACCAACCTTGGGAACAAACTGATGAAGTTCGAAACGTTTACTTCTTGGATGTAACTGATTTTGGGAAAGACCTTCAAGACGTTTTGGACCAAATGAACGTTTTGCGTGACCAATACGATGAAACATTACACTCATACTTGGGTGTTCCATTCATCCCTTACGTTCCACTATCAAAATTAACTGATGCCGCTTTTCAAACTTTAGTTGACGTTGACCCAACTGACAACATCACTAAGACTAAGAAGAACAGTGTCTTTGTTGATTCACGTGTTATTGATAGTAAAGATGGTAAGCACATTAGCTTGGACTTACAATTTAACGAACAATAAGATTAAGTGTAAAGAGAGTTGACACCTTGGTGTTAGCTCTTTTTTTATGGCGTTCTTGAAATAAATATTTTAAAAATGATTGACAGAAAGTAATTTGAGTTGTTTAATTAGTGGCAATTAAAGAAGAGGAGGAATATTCCATGAATAATCATATTAATCATCAAAACAATCTTTATGCTTACTTTACTTGGTACGAGTGCGTATCTAAGTAAGGTTGTTTTGAGTGCCTGGTTAGATACCGTAAGGATACTAACTAGGCTAATTACAGATTATCGTTGGATATTTCTAATAACGAATGTGTTTTTAATCCCAGTTAGCATCGAATGTTAACTGGGATTTTTTTGTCTATCGAAAGGAGCACTATTATGTCAGCTGATTTAATAAGTAAAATGAACCACGAAATGTTGCAGTTATCACCATCGTCGATTTTAAAATTTAATGATGAGGTGAGTCAGATTCCTGATATTATTCCGTTAACGTTAGGTGAACCAGACTTTAACACCCCTGAACACGTTAAGAACGCGGCAATTAAAAGTATTCAACAAAATGAGAGTCACTACGCTCCTACCAAGGGAACCAAACAACTGCGGGATGCAGCTGCGCACTTTTTACAAAGTAAATACGATTTAAACTACGACCCGGAGACGGAGATCATTATGACCGCTGGTGCGACGGGCGGAATTTATACGGCGTTAACATCGGTTTTAAATCCTGGGGATGAGGTTTTGATACCAACGCCGATTTTTCCACTCTACTTTCCGATTATTAAACTGAGGAGAGCCACCCCGGTTTTTATGGACACCTCTAAAACTGACTTTGTTCTCACTCCAGAACAGTTAGAACAAAATTTAAAGGATCATCCCAAAACCAAGGCGATTGTCTTGAATTTTCCCACTAATCCCACTGGCAAAACTTATCATCCTGACGAACTCCAAAAACTGGCCGATGTGATTAAAAAGCACGATATTTTTGTGATTTCTGACGAAATTTACAGCGAACTGACTTATGACGGTAAACATACCTCAATCGCTAAATATCTTCCCAAACAAACCATTTTATTGAATGGAGTTTCAAAGTCACACGCGATGACCGGTTGGAGAATTGGAATCATGGCGGCGCCTAAAGACATCACCAGCCAACTTGAAAAAATCGATCAATTTACGATCACTTCAACCACCACAAACGCACAAGCTGCGGCCGCCGAAGCCCTTGGAAATGGAATGAATGATACTGATGCCATGAAAAAGGAGTACCGAAAGCGACGTGATTTTGTTTACGAGAAATTGAATGCGATGGGCTTTAAGATGGCCAATCCTGATGGAGCTTTTTACATTTTCGCTAAAATACCGGCTGGCTTAATTCAAAATAGTATGGACTTTAGTTATGACTTAGCCCGTAAAGCTAAGGTAGCCGTCATTCCCGGAAGTGCGTTTGGCCCAGGCGGGGAGGGTTATGTCCGCATTAGTTATGCTACTTCAATGGAAAATTTAAAAGAAGCCATGGACCGGATTAGTCAGTATGTCGAAAAAGAAATGGGAAAATAGTTGTGACACCAAAGCCCTTAACTACTTACGATAGTTAAGGGCTCTTTTGCGGTGCATTTTAGTTTACGTACAATTACTTGTTTTTGGCCTCTTTTTCTTGAGCCGCTTGACCCAAGATGTTGAGGTAGTTAAACGGACGGTCAAAGTTTGGTTGAAACAGCATATCAACCATGGCTAGGTCGTCGATGGTGTTTTCGTTTTGAATGGCAACCGAAAGAACGTTAGCGGATTGTGAAATGTCATAAAGACTGGTCAATGCGCCACCCAAGATTTTACGGGTGTCAGGACTGTAAACCAGTGACATTAGCACAGGAGTCGTGGTAGGCATGAATTCAGGACGGTAGTTGTCTTCAACAATTACTTGATGAGCGTTAATGCCCTGAGCCTTAGCGGCACTCATGGTTAATCCGGTTGAGGCAAGGTTTCGGTCGTACAACTTCAAACCGGAGGAGGATTGCGTCCCCATGTATTTTTCGGTGTCGTTTTCGATGTTTTTTCCAACCAAGATTCCTTGACGAACCGCATTGGTTGCCAGCGGAATGTAGGCGTTTTTGTGGGTTGGATTGTAGTGAACGGCGGCACTGTCACCAGCGGCGAAGATGTCCTTGTTAGAAGCATGCATGTAATCATCGGTGATGATTGCACCGTTTTCAAGCATGTCAACTTGACCCTTGAGTAGACTCGTGTTGGGTTTGAAACCAATGCACAAAATAGCTAGGTCAGCAGTAAATTCGTCACTGCTGGTCTTAATTGAGACTGTATCACCGTTATCAATGAACTTTTGCACCATTTGGTTTCCTTCGAATTTAACCCCATGGTCCTTGTAGTCTTTTTCAACGATGTCAGTAAACTTAGGGTCATAGTATTTACTTAAAACCCGGTCAACTCCATCAATCAAAGTGACCTCATGGCCAGTCTTGGAATAGGCTTCGGCTAGTTCGGCCCCGATGTATCCAGCTCCAATGACAGCGATCCGTTTAGCGTCCTTGGCGTCATCGAAAAGTACCTGAGCGTCGGTCCAGTTCTTACAAAGCTTGACGTGATCGCTATGAACGCCCTCGATTGGAGGGACAACCGGAAGGGAACCACTGGTCATTACGAGCTTGTCGTAATGTTCGGTCTTACTTTCACCGGATTCTAAATCCTTAACGGTGATTTCCTTGTTATTTGAGTCGATGTTAGTGACTTCGTGCTTCATTTGCACGTCGGCGCCAAGTCCCTTTAATTCCTTTGGATCAGAATAGAACAGGCCTTTTGGATCCTTAACTTCGCCACCTAAATAAAGGGCGATTCCACATGATAGAAATGAGATATTGTCATTTTTTTCATAGACAGTTAAGTCATAATCGGGATGCTCTTTTAAGATTTGTTTAACCGCAAAAGTTCCCGCATGGGTACAACCAACAACAATAATTTTCATGATGCAACTTACCTCCTAGTGTGAAACAATATTCATGAATTATAGGTTATCCTACCAGATAAAATTGTGAAATGCTAATCAATACACTCATAAAATGGTTCTTATTTGTTATTTTTTGAAAGCGACTTCATTACTATATTCTCTGGCTCTTTCACACATGGTTTGATAAATGCGAACGACATCACGATCGGTGCCCCTTAATTCGTATTCTGCAATTTCAGGGACGCTAAAACGTTCCGCATATCTTCTGGCTGTGAGACAAAATTGGACGTTAAAATTGCGATTACCACTGCCGACGATTCCCATGCAGTAGTTAGCGTTATGGTCGTAAGCAACGTATTCGCCCATGGTGTTGGTCATGAGTTCTTTGACCCCGTTATCAATTCCGTTGCCACCGTCAAGATAGGTCGGCACGAAAACAAAGTACGGTGATGTTTCGTCAGCAAAGTCACTTTGATCTGAGATTTCGGTTGGTTCAATTAGTGGGTTACCAGCATCTTTTTGGTGCTGGGCTTCCGCGTAGTCCTCTAAATTTTGCACGAAGTTGCGGGTGTTACCGGCAATTGAGATGTATAAAATGCGAATCGGTTTGATGATTACTACCTCCTTAAATATGAAAAATAGTCACTATTAGTGTAACCTCTAACAAGTTTAAATGCACAGAATCTTAGAAGTCAAAGCAGCCAAAAAACGCACGGAATTAGTTATCCGTACGTTTTTAATTTAATTTCGTTTCTTTACGATCCAGATGACGATTCCACTGATAGCGAGGATTAAAATTCCGAAGGCACTCGCAATTGATCCTAATAGCAGTCCCGGAGTTTGGTATTTCAGTTCAATCTGGTGTTTACCAGCTTGAATGGGTGCTCCGACAAAGCCAGTGTTGACCCGACTAGTGGGCACCTGTTTGCCGTCGACGAAGAGTTTCCATCCCGTTGAATAGGGAATGGAAGTGGTTAAGACGGACTTCTTCTTGTTATTACTGATTCCTTTGACTTCGTTCTTTTTAACCTGAAGGTTTTGGAGACGGTTACGTTGAAGTTTTTGAATCCGTTGTTCATACGAATTGCCAAACGGAACGGCAATAATCTTGGCGTGTTTAAAATTAATCTGGTGGACACCATCAAACGTCAATTTAATTTGATTGCGGCGTTTGGTGGAATACCCTAGGTTAATCAAAGCGTTTTTCTTTTGCGTGTAGTTTGAGAGATTGTCGCGTCCATACTGTGAGTAACCGTTCTTCATTCCTTTCGTTGCAGCATTAAGGGAGTACTGACCGACAAACGGAGTGTGAAGGTTCTTTCGTTTCTCGTTTAGTTTCATCATCTTCGTGTACGGTTGATTTTTGATAGCGTGCTGTCTTTTGGTCATGCTTTCCTTTGAAGCCGATGAGTAGTCATGACTCTTAATGCCTTCTAATTGTAAGTAAATTTCGGCATTTTTGGTGCGGTTAGGTTGCTTAATCTTAAGAAAATACGGGACTGATTTGCCAAGGGCATCCTTAGTTACCACGTGGAGACCATCTTGATTTTGTTTCTTGGTGTCATTTTCCAGTTGGACGTTTTCAGAAAGGATCTTTAAAGCTTCTTTTTGAGACGTGTGGTTAATGGTTGGTTCGTTGTACTCGACGCTCTTAGAATTGTTAGTGAAGGCCGTTAATTTATCGTAGTTATCGAGGGTCTTTTCGTAGTCCGGTTTCACCTCATAACTAAGTTGTTTCTGATTCTGTTTTAGCTTAGCTGATTTGATGCCCTTAATTGGCGAATCAACGTGGACCCCACTGATCATTGCTTGTTCACGCTCGGTTGGTGACAGTTTTTGGTACTGCTGGTTTGAGATTGTTTGATCCTGGGTGTAAGCAATTGGGAGCGCGTTTTTGTTTTTTAAAACGTAGGTTCCGTCGGGGTCTTTTTGATTCACGAGCGGATTATCAGACGCAAATAGGAGCGGCTTTTTGTCCTTACCTTTGACCATCTTAAAGCCAAAGGGTTGTGATTTGTTTTGTTGACCCGTGCGAATAAAGAGGTACTTGACCCCCATTAGGTTATCGAGGGTGGTGCGGTAGTCATTTTGAGCGACCGGAGCGTTAAAGGTCCGTTGGTTATTTTGAACGGAGTTTTCAAGTTGACCAACGGCCCCATTTTCCACCGTCAGATATGATGAAATATCACGGGTCGAAAATAACATCGGGATGTTGGTATTGATGTTAGAGTAGTTTGATAAGTTGACGTCGTTTCGACCAGCATAGTGGTATCGATTACCAAGTGAGGTCCGATATCCACCTAACCGTGGTTCAACGTACTGATCGGCTCCGTCGTAGAAATTATTGATGAAGTTAGTGGCAACGTGTTTATTAAGCATGCCCTTTGAAAAGCCGGCAACGTTGGGACTGTAGTAGCCAATGCCAAGTGAGATAAGGTTAACGATTAAAACCGCGGTCACACTTCCAATGGTTGTCACTGGCTTTAAATGGAAGAGCTGACTACATAGGATGACTCCCATTAAAATCAGCAGGAGGACGATTTCGCCGTAGTCATGCGCACTTAACTTCATGATGAATCCACGAGAAGCCCAAATAAACACAATGAGAGCGATGATTGCGACAATCATGACTTCTACGTCACGCTTAGTTAACGTGGTGAGATGATCTGAAAGAATTGTGGCAGCCATCCCAATTGGAAGTAAGCCTAAGCACATCCACCGGTTTGATGGGGTCGATATGGCGTTAAAGACGGCTCCAAAAGCCGGAATCAAGGCACCAATGAAAACCACCAACAGGCCGATGTTTAGGTAAAGGTATTTCTTGAAGTGAGTCATCGTGTAAACAATGCCCAAAAATCCGAGTCCACTAATCCCAACAATGAGCCAGAAGCTAATGGCCAGGTAGCCATTTCCGAGAATTTTACTTGGAATGGAAAGGTAATAGTAGAGAGGATAGAAAAGATAGCCGTTCGCAAAGGTCGATGTGGTCCTCGTGGAACTCAGGGCAAATAAGAGGGTTGGAACGAAAATGACGGCACTAATCAAAATTCCCGCTAGAATGGCTGCAACCATTTTGACCAGTGAACTCACAAAATGAAAATCAGGATTTTTACGAATGCTGAAATACCTAATGATGACGTAGATAATACTGCCAAGCCCAATGATGTAGGCAAAGTAGAAGTTACTTAAAAAAGTTAAGGAAACAGCCAGCATCAGTGGAATGAAGGAATGGTTATAAATGATGCGTTCGACGCCGTAGCAAATCAGTGGGAAGAAAATCATCGGTAGAATAAAAAAGGGATGGTGCATCCCCGAATAAAGAGTGTAACCAGCAAACGTGTAAGTTAAAGTTCCGAGTACGATACTGTATTTTTTAAAATGAAATTGTTTGATGAATAATAAAAAGGCCAATCCGGCAACGTACAGTCGCAGGATTACCAGAAGGCCGTACCCGAGTTCCAGTAAGTGGTCTGGGAATAAAACAATCAGGTAGTTGAAGAGATCACCGACTACGTAGTACGAAAAACTGGTTAACTGATCAGCACCGAGGCCAATGTTAAACGACCAGTTGGTAAAGCCGTGGCTGGGATGGGCAAGAAATTCAGTTAGCATGTGTTTAAAGTTTACGAGAATGGGATAGTGTTGGGCAATTCCGTCCATTCCCCAAATTAGTGAGTTACCGGTTAAGTAAAACGTCCAGATGTAGGCCATGATAATAATCAGAAAAATTAGACTGTAAAAAAGCCAATCCGGACATTTTTTTAAAACTGTTTTCATTGTTTCTATTACCCCTATGTATTAGTAAAGCCGAGGAGGATCCTCGGCTTTATTGATATTAGTTATTTGTCTTTTTGGTCGTCATCTGCGTCTGATTCATCATCAGTTGGTTCCAGTTTATTGACCTCTAGCCAGTTAATGAACGAGTTCTTGTAGTCAAGAACCTTAAACTGAAAGCCATCAATTGTAACAACGTCACCCACTTTAATGTGAGGATTTTGTTCGATGATGAAACCAGCAATCGTAACGATGTCAGAGTCGTCAAAAGCAGGCATCTCAACGTCAAAGTACTTTTCAAAGTCGTACGTGTTTAATTTTCCGTTCACCTGGAAGGTGCCATTGGGCTGTTTAAAGATGTATTCGTTAACCTGCGGATCGATTTCGTCTCGAACGGTTCCAAACAACTCTTCGTAGATATCCTTATCGGTAATTAAACCAGACGTTCCACCGTATTCATCGATTACGACAACAATTGGTTGATGCATCTTAATCATTTGTTGAAGTACCATCGTAATGGGGGTGGTTTCGGGGGTGGTACTAATCTTTCGGATTAACTTTCCGACCTTGACGTTGGAATCGACCTGCGATTGTCTGACCAAATCGTAACTGTAAACGTACCCCAGGATATTATCCTTATCGTTGTCTTTGACAACGGGAATTCGACTGAATTTCTTTTGAATGTAGACGTTAATAGCATCTTGGACCGTATCGTTGATGTCAATTGTTACTAGCTGGGTCC
Source organism: Fructilactobacillus sp. X1R3C1 (assembly GCF_059901545.1). NCBI lineage: Bacteria > Bacillati > Bacillota > Bacilli > Lactobacillales > Lactobacillaceae > Fructilactobacillus > Fructilactobacillus sp. X1R3C1. The sequence goes on along the minus strand of NZ_JBWXUT010000003.1, from coordinate 144,561 downwards.
GGTCAATCATGATGTCCCTGGCCACTTTGTCGTTTAACTCAAACGAACGCTGCATGTACAAGTAGTCGTTTCGCTCCAGGTCACCATTTTTAACGGCATCCTTTGAAAGACTCAAAATCTCTGATTGCGAGAAGGCCTCATCGTTTTCGTTTGCCACGGGGATTCCCAGTAACTTAACCACGCCAGTTGCTGACACATTTAGTAACCACACAAATGGATAGAATAAAATGTGAAAGAAGTGAAGCGGACCAGCAATCACGCTCAAAACCTTCAGTGGCATGTCAATACTAATATTTTTAGGCACAATTTCGGTAAAGACCACTTCTAAATAGGTAAGTAACAGCACCCCAACAATCGCACCAACACTGTGAGCGGTAGCGGGATTAACACTGAAATCCTTTAATTCCATGATGGAAACCAGGATTTCAATCACGAATGATTCACCAATCCAACCAAGAATGATTCCCGCAAGTGAAACACCTACTTGGGTTGTCGAAAGATACTCGTTAAGGTTGGTTACCATTTTCATTTCACGATTAACTTTTTTCTTCTTTTTGTCACTGATATCTTCATCATCCAGTTTTTCTTGGAGGGCGCTTGGCCTTGATTGGACCAGTGAGAACTCACACGCGACAAAGAATGCAGCAAAGAAGAACGTTATTAAAATAATTATTAGATCAAGTATTATCTGACCGGTATTCAAATTTCATTCCTCATTTCAAAATTTTAAACAATAAATATATTATAACGTACTTATCCATTTTTTTAAGTATTTAAGATGAGTGGCATAATTAATTGATTTTATCATAAAGCCGCTTGAATGGAAGCAATTTATTAAAATAAATTCCTTATTATGTTACGAAAAATGTTTGATTTTACGGTTTCGAGGAAAAATTAACGGTTAATACGAAAGTTATTTTGTAAGTAGCACTTTTTACCCCAATTATGAGCTAATTTCTTGTGTGAAAGGGACGATCCATCCTAGTATAGAGGGTGCTAAGAGATTAGCAAATAAAATAATAAAAAGGGGTTTTAGTTATGGCAAACGATTTAAGAAAAGCTAGTTATGATCCAATGGATGACTTTTTTGGCGACTTTGGCAAGAGTTTATTAAACTCAGTTGCTGGAAGCAACAGAATGAAAACTGATGTTTTAGACCAAGGCGATGACTACGTCGTAAAGGCAGAATTACCTGGCTTTAGAAAAAATGATATTGACATTAGTTATGATAACGATACCCTATCAATTCATGCTGTTCATGACATTGACAAGGAAAATAAGGGTGACAATGGTCGGATCTTAAGTAGAGAACGTTCATCAAGTGACGTTAACCGTTCGTTTTACATCCCTGATGTTGATGAGACCAAGATTTCAGCTGATTACGATGGCGGTGTTTTAACCATTACTTTACCAAAATCACAAGATGATGAAACCCAAAACCATCACGTTGAAATCGACTAATTTAATTTAGAATAAGTGTTAAGAGATGATCCGGTTGGACCATCTCTTTTTTTAACTATTTTTAAAGCTTTGCGCTTTTCTTTCATTAGTGGTGCAAAATTTAATTCCTTCTTATACAATATTAATTAGAAATGAATTAATTACATAAGGAGGTGTAACTGTGGCAAGTGACCAGATCGATATTAATAACGTGAATCCAAGTGAGGGACTAACGAGTACGGAAGTTAAACAACAGGTGGCAGACGGTTATAAGAATACGGCGCCTAAACCACTAACGAAGTCTGTGAAACAGATCTTGGTGGAAAACATCTTTACGCTGTTTAACGTAATCAACGTAGTTCTTGGTGCGCTAGTATTTTATACCGGTAGCTATATCAACATGTTGTTCTTGGTGATTGCCATAGCGAACACTACCATCGGAATCTTTCAGGAGATTCGTTCTAAGCGCCAGGTTGACAAAATGGCGTTGTTGTCTCAGAGCAAGATCAAAGTTAGACGGAACAGAAAAATTGAACTTATTCAACCGGACCAGATTGTTTTAGGAGACATCGTTGAACTGGATCGTGGGGACCAGGTACCGGTTGACGGAGTCGTAAAACAAACCAAGGGGATTGAGGTTGATGAGTCTCAAATCACCGGTGAATCCAATCCAATTGAGAAAACCACCGGCGATGAACTGACGTCTGGTAGTTTTCTGGTTAGTGGAAAAGCCTTCATGCTTGCAACTAAAGTTGGCGATGAGACCTTTGTTAACACGATTACAAACCAGGCTAAGACCGACAAGAGTAAGAACAGTGTCTTAATCTCACTGATTAAAAAAATCATCAAAATTCTGACGTTTATTATCATTCCGCTTGGAGTAGCACTTTTTGTTTCCCGTTTGATGCACGGGGTGAGCGTTAATAATGCCATTCTGGGAACCGTGGCGGCCATGATTGGGATGATTCCTGAAGGATTGGTTCTTTTGACGTCAGTGACCCTCGCAATTTCTGCCTATCACCTGGCCAAAAAACGGGTCTTAGTCAGAGACCTTTCTTCCATTGAAACTCTGGCACGGGTGAACACGATCTGTCTGGATAAAACCGGGACGATTACCAGTGGCAAATTGAAATTTAAACAGATGGTGAAAGAAGCCCCTAATTACACTGATCAACAAATTGCTGAAATCATGGGCTCTTTGGTCCATGAAATTGATGACAACAATGAGACCGCTTCAGCGCTTAAAAATGAGTTCAAGCAACACCCAGACGCCGCTAGTATGATCGTGCCGTTCTCTTCAGCGAGAAAGTGGAGTGGGGCCGAGTTAGATGACAAGGGAAAATACGTCTTCGGAGCACCTCAGTTCATTTTGGATCTAACTGACAAGCAACAACAAGAAGTTAAGCATTACGCCGAACAGGGTTTTCGGGTCATTGCGCTCGCAAAAGTGGACCAATTAAACGAGGATAGTATCGCTGGTAGTGAACTGATTGCCTTAATCTTGATTACGGATGTCATTCGACCAAACGCTTCTGAAACCCTGCAGTTCTTCTATAACCAGGGGGTCGACTTAAAGGTCATTTCTGGCGATGATCCGGTCACCGTTTCAAGCATTGCCAAACGAGTTGGCATTCACAATGCCTACGATTACGTTGACATGACGACGATTGAAGACGACGCCGACTACCGTGATTTGGTCAAGCAGTACGTGGTGTTTGGACGGGTCAAACCCGACCAGAAACAACGGCTAATTAAGGCGCTACAAGAAAACGGTCGGACGGTTGCCATGACTGGTGATGGGGTCAACGACTTACTGGCCTTAAAGCAGTCAGACTGTGGAATCGCAATGGCATCAGGATCTGAGAGTGTCAAGAGTATTGCCGATTTTGTGATTATTGATTCCAACTTCGACGCCCTCATTAAAGTGTTAAACGAAGGTCGGAGGGTGATCAACAACATTGATAGCATCGCCTGCCTGTACCTGATTAAGACCATGTTCTCGGTCATGCTCAGCGTGCTCTTTCTGTTTTTTGCCAGAAACTATCCGTTTCAACCAATTCAACTCACGCCGATTAATGACTTAATGGTCGGAATCCCATCGTTTCTCTTGGCGCTTGAACCAAATTATCGAGCTTTAAAGGACCGCTTTGCTTCTAACATTTATGAAATTTCACTTCCAGCCGCACTAAGTGTCGTTTTCTACATTTTAGTGATTGGTGTGATTGGCGATATTTTTGGACTATTCACCTCAATTACTTCATCACTGAGTGTTTTGATTACTGGGGTCATCTGTTGGTTGGCTTTGACAATGGTTTGTCGACCATTTAACCGCTACAAACTAACCATCGTCGTTTTGAGTATCACACTCTTTTTGGCGGTGTTCATCTTTCTTGGTAAAATTTTCTCGTTGGTCACGATCTTTACGTGGTCAGTCGGAGGAATTGGATTATTATTAGCTCTTACAACTGATTTCACATTTGTTGGGGTGCAAAAGTGTGTCAGATTAGTTAGACATAAACTTTTTAACAAATAAGGATTTAGACAGATAGCGTCATGAGGGCGTTATTTGTCTTTTTAATTAACAGTTAGTGCATTATTTAACAATAGTATTCGTCAAATTAATTAATTATTTTTTAAGAGTTTAATAACCGTCAGAATAATAAGTGATAAAAATAACAATGAACCATTGCTTTTTGAAAAAGATGATGATATGATATTAGTTGTGAAGAAAATAACAAGAAAATATTGGAGGCTGGAAGTATGACAGATGCAAAGCAACAACCCAATGTTGAAGAGATCGATAAGAATATTGATGCCAAAGTTCAAAAAGCACGCATTGCCGTAGATGAGATGAGTAATTTCGACCAGGATAAGGTTGATAAGATTACCCACGCCATGGTACTTGCTGGGGTTAACGCCCACCAAAAATTAGCTAAAATGGCTTATGAAGAAACCGGACGTGGTGTTGAAGAAGACAAGGCCATTAAGAACTTGTTTGCCACCGAAGAAATTTGGCATGATATTCGTAATGATAAAACCGTTGGGATCATCTCAGAAGATTCTGAAAATGACCTGATTAAAGTTGCTGAACCACTCGGTGTTATTGCTGGAATCACTCCAGTTACTAACCCAACCTCAACTACTTTATTCAAGGCAATTATTTCAATGAAGACTAGAAACGCTATCATCTTTAGTTTGCACCCACAAGCCCTTCAATCGTCAATTGAAGCTGCTCGAATCGTGCGTGATGCTGCGGTTAAAGCTGGTGCACCTAAGGACGCCATTCAATGGATTGAAAAGCCTAGTCGAGAAGCTACGAACGCTTTGATTCAGAACCCTGGCGTTGACATTACCCTTGCAACTGGTGGTCCTGGATTGGTTAAGGCCGCATACTCCGCTGGGAAACCAGCTTTAGGAGTTGGTCCTGGTAATGGTCCCGTTTACGTTGAAAAAACCGCTAACATCCCACGTGCCGTTAACGATATCGTTTTATCAAAGACCTTTGATAACGGAATGATCTGTGCCACTGAAAACAGTGCCGTAATCGATGCTGACATTTACAAGGATGTAAAAGAACAACTCGAATTAAACCGGGTTTACTTTGTTCCAGAAAAAGAAAAACAAAAATTAACTGACGCCATGTTTGACAGCAAGCGTCTTAGTGTTAAGGGTCCAATTGCTGGTGCCACTGCGCAACAAATTGCTGACATGGCTAAGATCAAGATCCCAGAAGACACTCAAGTGCTTGCCGTTGAGATGACCGGAATTGGTCCTAAGTACCCAATGTCAGGGGAAAAATTATCACCAGTTCTTTCGGTCTACAAGTCAAAAGACCACAAGGATGCTTTCAGAATTTGTGCTGAACTTCTAAACTACGGTGGATTAGGCCATACCGCAGCAATTCAAACCTCAGATGATCAATTGGCCGTTGACTTTGGGGTGGCCGTTAAGGCTTCGAGAGTGATCGTTAACTCACCATCTGGTCTTGCTGGAGTTGGTAACTTGTACAACAACATGACCCCATCACTTACGCTTGGAACTGGATCATGGGGTAAAAACTCAATCTCCCATAACGTTACTGATTATGACTTGTTGAACATTAAAACTATCGCAAAGAGAAGAAATAATATGCAATGGATTAAACTACCTCGAATCTACTTCGAAAAGAACTCAGTTCGCTACCTCCACGACATGCCTGGTATTAAAAAGGCCTTTATTGTTACTAGTCCTTCTATGGTTAAATATCACTACGTTGACAAAGTCTTAGATGAATTGAACCGAAGAGAAGATGACGTTCAGTACTACATCTTCGATGACATTCATGGTGAACCAACAACTGACATGGTTAACGCTGGGGTTACCCAAATGAACGCCTTTAAGCCAGATACCATCATCGCCCTTGGTGGAGGATCACCACTTGATGCCGCTAAGATGATGTGGTTGATTTACGAAAACCCTGAGACTGACTTCTTCGGTGCAAAACAGAAGTTCTTGGATATCAGAAAACGTGCTTACAGATACAACAAACCAGAAAAATCACAAATGGTTGCCATTCCAAGTACTTCTGGAACTGGTTCAGAAGTAACGCCATTCTCAGTTATTACTGATTCAAAGCTTCACGTTAAATATCCATTAGCTGACTACGCTTTGACACCTGACGTTGCCATTGTTGATCCACAGTTTGTTAAGACGGTACCAAAGGGCACCATTGCTGCCTCAGGACTTGATGCCTTAACTCACGCGATTGAGTCATACGTCTCAACCATGGCTTCAGATTACACTCGTCCGATGTCACTTCAGGCCATCAAGATGATTTTTGATAACTTGACTGACTCGTACAACGGTAACATGGAAGCTCGAGACAAGATGCATACCGCCTCAACGATCGCCGGAATGGCATTTGCGAACGCTTTCCTTGGAATTACCCACTCAATTGCCCATAAGATTGGTGGACAATTCGGGATCACCCATGGGCTTGCCATCGCCATTACTTTGCCACACGTTATCAGATATAACTTCAAGAAACCAAAGAAGATTGCCACATGGCCTAAGTACGAATCATTTAGAGCCGACGACGATTACGCTAACATCGCTCGCTACCTTGGTCTTCCTGGAAACTCCAATGAAGAATTAAAGGAAGCCTTGGTTCACCGCTTCATCGAATTAGCTCACTCGGTTGGAGTTGAACTTGATCTGAAGTCACAAGGTGTAAGCAAACAAGAGTTAGAAGCAGCTGCCGATCATCTTGCCGAACTGGCATATGCTGATCAATGTACAACTGCTAACCCGAAAGAACCACTGATCGCAGATCTCAAGAAGATGATTCTTGACGAATACGAAGGTGTTGGGGTTGAGACTCAAACTGACAAAGAAGTTTAGTTTCTAAGTCATTAAAAAATTAAAAGTAGGAATTCCGTTTGGAATTCCTACTTTTTTTGTGCAATTGATTTGGTTAAAACGTTGATTAATTCTTGCTCTTCGGGTGAAAGAACGTGACTTTTACGAAAGGCCACCGAAACATAAAACGGGGGTAAATCTTCATCGTCAATGGGGATAGAAACGAGGTTGTCAGAAGGTTTAATGGCTTTACTAACCAGAAAGGTGATCCCCACGTCTTCAGAGACTAATTGTTTGGCTAGCTCAATGTCAGACGTACGATACTTAATTTTGGGGTGAATGGCGTGAAGCTTAGACAGATCCGAAAAGACCTGAGTGTGAACGAAGTCACTGGAGAGGCCCACAAACTCTTCGTTTTTGAGGTCGGCAAATTTAACGGAGTGAGCGTCTGCCAGTGGTGACTGTCGATTAACGACCAGCATGAAGTGGTCTTTGGTTAAAACCGTCGCGTCGATCTCACTACTTTCAAGCGGTTTGGATGATCCTAGAAGTGCTAAGTCGATTCGACCGTCTTTTAATTCCCCTAAAAGCTTTTTGGAACCACTCTCTGAGTTATCAAGATCATTTAGGATTCCAAGTGAAAATAGTTTAGACGCCAGCTTGGGAAAATAGTAGTTCCCAATGATTGGTGGAAGACCAAAGCGAATGACATGGTCACTGATGTTGCCCATTTCGTTGTTAATTTTGTCTACTTCCTTCATAATTACCTGGACGTGTTTTTCAAGGTCGACGCCGGCCTTAGTGAGTTTAATTTGGTGGTGGGCCTGATTTCGATTAATTAATTCGACGTTGAAGTTATCCTCTAGGCGTTTAATGGCCATGGTAATTGTGGGTTGTTTAACGTGATAATACTTGGAAACGTCGGTGTAATTTTTAAGCTCGGTTAATTTGTTGAAGTACATTAAATCTTTTAGCTTCATGATGGCCTCATATAAATTAAATTTATGAATAAATCGCGTTTGACTATCTTTTTGATAGTGAATTAGTATTTAAAAGAATCAATTACAGACTATTTTACTACAAAAAGGAGTCTTAAAATATGGCTAAAGGTGAAGAAATATTGAACAATCCCTTTATCAATAAAGGGACTGCATTTACTGATGATGAACGAAAGACATTAGGACTAGTGGGGATGCTTCCACCAAACGTTCAAACTTTGGACGAACAGGTTGAAAACGTTTATGACGAATACCAACACAAGGGTAGTGACCTTGAAAAACGCATCTACTTGATGAGTATTTTTAACGAAAACCGGGTTCTATTCTATGCAACCTTCGCTAAACATGTCACTGAATTCATGCCAGTCGTTTACGACCCAACGATCGCTGACTCAATTGAAAATTACTCCAGACTGTACGTTAACCCACAAAACGCGGCGTTTTTATCAATCAATCACGATGACCCTGAAACGATCCGTGAAAGTTTGAAGAACACTGCTTCTGGACGCAACATCAAGTTGATCGTTGTAACCGATGGCGAAGGAATCCTTGGAATTGGTGACTGGGGAACTCAAGGAATTGACATCCCGGTTGGTAAATTAATGGTTTACAGTGCCGCTGCTGGCATTGACCCATCTGAAGTCCTACCAGTGGTCTTAGACGTTGGAACTACTAACAAGAGTTTACTCGACAATCCACTCTACCTTGGTAATCACCAGAACCGTGACTACGGCCAAAAGTACTACGACTTCGTTGACAAGTTTGTAAAAGAAGCAGAAGACTTGTTCCCTAATTTATACTTACACTTTGAAGACTTTGGGCGTGCCAACGCTTCAAACATCCTTGATAAGTACAAGGATGATTACTTGGTCTTTAATGATGACATCCAGGGAACTGGAATTATCGTCCTTGCTGGTGTCTTAGGTGGCCTTAAGATTTCTGGTGAAAAGATGACCGATCAGAAGTACCTGTGCTTTGGTGCCGGAACTGCCGGCGTCGGAATTGCCGAGCGGGTTTGTGAAGAGATGGTGCAAGCTGGCTTATCCGAGGAAGAAGCTAAGAAGCATTTCTACATGGTTGATAAGCAAGGCCTCTTGTTTGACGACATGTCCGACCTAACTCCTGGACAAAAAGAGTTTGCGAGAAGTCGTTCTGAATTCTCTGACTCAGAAAACCTGACCGACTTACTCTCAATTGTGAAGGCTGTTCATCCATCAATCATGGTTGGAACTTCTACTCAACACGGCGCATTTACTGAAGATGTTATTAAGGAAATGGCCGCTCATACTGACCGTCCAATCATCATGCCAATCTCAAACCCAACTAAGTTGGCTGAAGCAACTGCTTCCGATTTGATCAAATGGACTGATGGTCGTGCCTTAGTCGCTACCGGTGTTCCAAGTGCACCCGTTGAATACAACGGAGTTAAGTATGAGATTGGACAGGCTAACAACGCCTTAGTCTACCCAGGAATTGGGTTAGGTGCCATTGCTGCCACCGCCACTAAACTTAACGACGACATGATTAGTGCTGCTGCTCATTCCCTTGGTGGAATTGTGGATTCAACGGTTCCTGGGGCTGCCATTTTGCCACCAGTTGACCAGTTAACCGAATTCTCTGAGACCGTTGCGACTGCTGTTGCTCAAAGCGCAGTTGATCAAGGGATTACGCGCGAAAAGATTACGGACGTTAAGTCGGCCGTTGATGATGAAAAATGGTATCCCGAATACCCAGATTTAACTAATTTAAACAAATAATTGGAGGAATGTTACATTGGCAGCGTTTATTACTTCACTAGAAAGTGTTGCTGAGATTGTCATTGTCATTGCACTTGGATATTTCTTGAGAAAGTCGGGAAAATTCGCCGACAGTTTCAAGGGAAACATCTCATTCTTAATCATGAATGTGGCTTTGCCTATTTCAATCTTCGTATCAGTATTAGATAATTTGACCCGTGGAAAGTTAGTCGGGCTAGCTGGCGGACTGTTATACACCGTAATTAGTTTTGCGTTAGGTTACGTTGTCGCCATTGCCCTAGTCTACATCCTAAAAATTAGAAAGGGTCGTAGGGGAACTTTCATTAACATGGCAGTGAACGCCAACACCATTTTCATTGGGCTACCTTTGAACTTGGCACTGTTTGGAACTTCTGGGATGACTTACTTCCTGATTTACTATGTAATGAACACCATCTCAACTTGGGCCATCGGAATCTTCTTCATCTCAGGAGACGATCCCACCAAGAAGAAGGGTGAAAGCAAGGGGAACTTTAACTGGAAGAAGTTGCTTCCAGCTCCACTGATTGGTTTCTTGGTTGCGTTAGTTTGGATTCTGATTGTTAACGTTAAGTTGCCAATGTGGATTGACAAGACTTGTAACATGATTGGTGGTCTTGTAACACCATTATCCTTAATCTACATTGGGATTATTTTGGCCGATGCCGGTCTTTCATCAATTCACTTTGATAAGGATTCCATTGCCGCACTACTTGCTCGTTTCGTGATTGCTCCGGCAATTATGATTGGAACCTTACTGGTCTTCATGCACACCGGTGCTGGGATTCCAAACATCGAATTTGGCACCTTAGTAATTCAATCTGCCACCCCTGGTTTGGCTGTGCTTCCAATTCTGGTTAGTCAGTCCCATGGTGACGTTGATTACGCTACTAACTTGGTCGTAACCAGCACGATTCTGTTCGTGATCGTGGTTCCAATCTTGATGGCCATTATCAACTTTATCGTATAGATAAGTAATTAATAAAGAAGTCAGACGTTCAATCTGGCTTCTTTTTGTTTGCACAGGTCACTAACACGGTTTGAAAGTGGTAACGTAGAAGTATGCACAATTTAATTTATTAATTAATTGGAGGGATTAAACAGTGACCGCATTTATTGCCTCACTAGAGAGTGTCGCTGAGATTGTTATTATTATTGCTTTAGGGTATTTTCTTCGTCGTTCCAACAAAATGACGGATGGTTTTAAGGGAAATGTTTCGTTCTTAATTATGAACATTGCCTTACCAGTTTCGATTTTTATTTCCGTTTTGGATAATTTGAATCGGGGAAAATTAGTTGGACTAGTTGGCGGACTACTATACACGTTGATTAGTTTTACCCTGGGTTATGTAATCGCAATCGCATTGGTTTTTGTTTTAAGGATCAGAAGGGGTCGAAGAGGGGCCTTTATCAACATGTCGGTCAACGCCAACACGATTTTTATGGGATTACCCTTAAACATTGCGTTGTTTGGAAACGCCGGGATGACGTATTTCTTGGTCTACTATGTGATGAACACCGTCTCAACCTGGGCGATCGGAATCTTCTTCATTTCAGGAGATGACCCAACGAAACAAAGGGGAAAAAAGAAAAAGAAGGTTACCCTCAAACAGATTTTACCGCCGCCACTGGTTGGATTTATCTTAGGTTTGGCGTGGATTTTGATCGTGAACGTCAAATTGCCAGCTTGGATTGATAAGACCTGCAACATGATTGGTGGATTAGTGACACCGTTGGCATTGATCTACATTGGAATCATTTTAGCCGATGCCGGCTTATCTTCAATTCATTTTGATAAGGATACCATTGCCGGACTGGTAGGAAGATTTGTGATTGCGCCAGCAATCATGATTGGAACCCTCTTAGCGTTTATGCATTTTGGCGTGAACATGACCTTTCCAGAGTTTGGGACGTTGGTAATTCAGTCGGCAACGCCCGAACTAGCGGTTTTGCCGATTTTAGTTAGTCAATCCCATGGGGACGTGGACTATGCCACTAATTTAGTGGTAACCAGCACCGTGCTGTTCGTTATCGTGGTTCCGATCCTGATGGAAATTATTAATTTTATTATGTAAGTAAAAGAAGCTATTGGATGGCTTCTTTTTTAGTTATATATTTATAATGTGGGAAATTATTTTAGTAGAAGTGAGAGACATGAACGATAAAATTGCAAAGGTAAAAGAGTACGCCAAAGAGAACATGAGTAAGGATAAGAGTGGACACGGATTTGACCACATCCAACGGGTCGCAAACATGGTCTTACAATTGATGGGGACCGAACCAGCTAACGGTGAGATTGCCCTTTCAGCTGCTTACTTACACGACGTTTTTGACGATAAATTGGTGGATGATCCGGACGCTAAAAGAGAGGAAGTCAAAGAGCGGTTAGCAAAATTTGGCTTTAGTCCTGATGAGATTTTGCAGGTGATGGACATTATCAACCACATGTCTTTTAGTGACAACATTGAACACAAACAACCGTTATCAAAAGAGGGTCAAATCGTTCAAGATGCTGATCGATTAGATGCTCTGGGTGCGATTGGAATTGCGCGGGCCTTTCAGTATGGTGGGGCACATCATCGGACCATTTATGATCCGACAATTAAGCCGCGGACTTTAACTACTAAAGCAGATTATCGCAACGCAACTGACGATACCACCATTAATCATTTTTACGAAAAGTTGTTTAAGATTGCTTCCGATTTAAATACCGATGCTGCTAAACGAATTGGAAAGAAGAGAACTCAGTACATGCGTGAATTTGTTGCTGAATTTAAAAACGAATGGGATGGATAAAAAACGCCGATCCAAACGGATCGACGTTTTTAGTTTATTCGGTAATATCAGCAAAGGTTCCGTTGACTAATTGTTTGACGGCTTCAGCATTTACTTTAACAGAACGACCAATCTGACCGGATGACACAATGATGTCACCCTGTTTTTGGGCTTCTTCATCGATATAGATGGGATAACCCTTTTGTTCATAAATTCCGATGGGGGTATTTGCACCGTGCTCATATCCGGTAGTATTAACTAAGTCTTTTAGGGGAACCATGCCCACTTTTTTGTTGCCAGAAGCTTTGGCTAACTTTTTGTAACTTAAGCGTTCATCTAAGGGAACCACTCCAATGACGGGACCAGTTGTTTTTCCAGTCAGCGCTAACGTTTTGTAGATTAAATGTTGATCAACGTCAGCTTCGTTAGTGGTGATTTGTTGAACGTCTCCCTCTTGATGGGTGGCAAAAATCATCTGTTGAAAAGGAATATTGTGTTTTTCAAGGATTTGTTCGACTAAGGTTTTGTGGACTTGATTCTTTTTTTTCTTTGACAAATGGCTCACCTCTCGGAGGTATTTTATCATATTAATAAAATATAAGTAAAAATTTCATTTACTTTTAATTCTTATTTATGTAGAATCAACGTGGAAGGAGATGCAAAGGAAAATGAGTGAGAAAGATGAAAAAAAAGCACCAAAGAAAAAGCATGCCCTAATTGAGTATGCGAATGGTAAATCCCTCCAAGAAATTAACGGAAGCGTTGATGTCCCTGAAGGATTAGGATTTTGGAAAACATTATTCATGTATTCAGGACCAGGAGCGTTAGTTGCGGTGGGGTACATGGATCCCGGAAATTGGTCAACTTCAATTACCGGTGGTCAGAACTTTGGATACTTGCTGATGTCAATTATCTTGATTTCAAGTTTGATCGCGATGTTACTTCAATACATGGCGGCTAAACTTGGTATCGTGACACAAATGGATTTAGCGCAGGCGATTCGTGCAAGAAGTAGTAAGACATTAGGGGTTATCCTTTGGATAACAACTGAGTTAGCAATTATGGCGACCGATATCGCGGAAGTTATCGGGGCAGCGATTGCGTTGTACTTGCTATTCCATATTCCATTGTTGATTGCCGTTTTAATTACGGTTCTTGATGTTTTGGTACTGTTACTACTTACAAGTATTGGATTTAGAAAGATTGAAGCCATTGTTGTTTGTTTGATTTGTGTTATTTTCTTGGTATTTGCCTACGAAGTAACTCTTTCAAACCCACAGTGGTCAAAGGTTTTCTTAAACTTAGTTCCAAACATCAAAACCGTTCAAACCCATCCATTTGTAGGTGGTCAAACTCCATTAAGTGGTGCCTTAGGTATCATCGGAGCCACCGTTATGCCGCATAATCTATACTTACATTCTGCCATTTCGCAAACCCGTAAGACTGATAATAACGACGAGGATTCAGTGGCACGCTCAGTTAAATTTTCAGCTTGGGATTCCAACATCCAATTGACAATGGCGTTCTTTGTTAACGCATTGTTATTGATTATGGGGGTTGCGGTCTTCAAGTCTGGTGCCGTTAAAGACCCATCATTCTTTGGTTTGTTTGCTGCCTTAAAGAATCCTGATTTTATGACCAACCCATTACTAGCAAGTGTTGCTAAAACCGGAGTCCTTTCAATCCTGTTTGCCGTGGCTTTGCTTGCTTCTGGTCAAAACTCCACTATCACTGGTACTTTGACTGGTCAGGTTGTTATGGAAGGCTTCATCCATATGAGAATGCCTTTGTGGGCTCGTCGTTTGGTAACCCGTGTCATTTCAATCATCCCAGTTGTTATTTGTGTACTTTTGAGTAGTGGAAAACCGGCCATTGAAGAGCATGAAGCGCTTAATACTCTGATGAACAACTCACAGGTCTTCTTGGCGTTTGCTTTACCATTCTCCATGTTGCCGCTTCTGATCTTTACCGATAGTAAGTTTGAAATGCGTGGAAAACGGTTCGTTAATGCCCTTTGGGTTAAAATTGCTGGTTGGGCATCTGTGATTGCTTTGACTTTCTTGAATCTCTATGGTTTGCCAAGTCAGATTGTCAGCTTCTTTGGTGATAATCCAACTCCAGCTCAAACCGATATGGGGAACTGGATTGCCTACATCTTGATTATTTTAGTTCTGGCCCTCTTGACTTGGGTCGTTTGGGACTTGTACAAGAGTAATAAACGGTTCATGGAGGAACATAAGAACGCGAAAAAAGAAGTCGATCAGTACGAATAATTAATTAGAAAAATAGAACTTCGATTTGATCGGAGCTCTATTTTTTTAGCCAAAATTTATTATTTTTAATATGTTAAAATAATGGGTAAGAAACGTCTAATAAGGAGTATTGAATGGCTGATCTAGTTTATAAACGGGTAATGGATGATTTAAAAAAGAAGATTGATTCCAACTATTTCAATAATAATCGTTTACCGGATGAACGGACTTTAAGTTCAAAGTACCACGTCAGTCGGAGCTCGGTTAAGCAAGCTTTAGGTATCTTAGCGGAACAAGGAATTATTTTTAAGAAACGTGGCTCTGGGACCTTTATTAATCCACTTTATTTGAAGAATAAATCCATTTTTAGTTACGAGGGATCTAACCTTGGAATTACCAATAATCTGAAGGTTGAGGGGTACGATCCAAAGATTGATTTACTGGAATTTAAAGTTGTTGCCCCCACCCCTGAGATTTTAGAAGATCTGTTTCTAAAACAAGGTGATGAAGTGTATGAGATTAAACGGCTCCGCTCGGTTGATTCGACACCTATTATTATCGAGTCTGGTTATATTCCGGTTAAAGTGGCGCCCAAGATGAGTAAGCGAGTGGTTAAGGGTTCGATTTTTAACTACTTAGAGGAAAAGCTAAACAAGACGGGAACCAAATCCTACATGTCGATTGAAGCCCAACCGTCCACGATTGATGATCAAAGACTATTGAACTTAAAACCTGATGAACCAGTCGTGGTCATGGGTGGGATTTTCTTTTTAGACGATGGAACCCCGTTTGAAATTTCCAACATGCGCATTCATTATAAGTACTTTAATTACAACACATTTGTTGATTTGAATAACTAGAATCGACTTTTACTCAATTTTTTGAGTTAGTTTAAAAGTGATATAATGGAATTGTTGTAAGCACGTACATTGGTTCGGAATTAACGTAATGTAAGAATGTACGAAGAGATTTAAAAGAGTGCCAATGCTGGCAAAAAAGGAAGTATTAAGATGGCGAAAAAGAACGTTAGAGTTAGATATGCACCAAGCCCAACTGGTTTTTTACACATCGGAAATGCACAGTCTGCTTTATTTAATTATCTGTTTGCAAAACATTTCGGCGGAACGATGGTTCTTCGAATCGAAGATACTGATTTAAAGCGTAACGTTGACAGTGGTGAAAAAAGCCAGATGGACAACTTACGCTGGTTAGGGATTGACTGGGATGAAGGCCCTGATAAGCCTAATCCGAAGTATGCTCCCTATCATCAAACGGAGCGAAGAGCTTTGTATGATAAATACATCAGTGAATTAATGGACAAGGGTCTGGCATACAAGGACTTTGCCACTGAAGACGAACTAAAAGAGATGCGGGAAAAGCAACGGGCAAATAAAGAGGCTCCACATTACGATGGACGTTGGTATGGTGCTTCTGAAGCTGATATTCAAGCCGCTGAAAATAAGGGATTACCTTACACAATTCGTTTACATTTACCAAAGGATCATACCTACGAATGGGACGACATTGTGAGAGGTAAGGTTGAATTTAATTCTGACAATTTAGGTGGCGATTTTATCATTCAAAAGAGTGATGGATTACCAACCTATAACTTTGCTGTGGTGGTCGATGATCACTTAATGGATATTACTGATGTTTTAAGAGGTGACGATCACATTGCTAACACCCCTAAGCAAATGGCCGTTTATGATGCATTAGGATGGCAGCACCCTAACTTTGGGCACATCTCATTGATTTATAATCCGAAGACCGGTAAGAAGTTAAGTAAACGTGACAAGGATACTTTGCAGTTCATCAGTGAGTACAAGCGTGAGGGATACTTACGTGAAGCAATCTTTAACTTCATTGCCTTTCTTGGGTGGTCACCGGTTGGTGAAAAGGAAATCTTTTCAAAGGACGAACTGATTAAGGCGTATGATCCAAAGCGAATGTCAAAATCGCCAGCTTTCTTTGACCAACACAAATTAGACTGGATTAACTCGCAATACGTAAAGAGCATGCCATCAAGTGAACTTGCCGATCGAGTGGTCGAACTCGTTGACGAAGGGCAGACTGACATTGCCAAGAAGATTCAAGAAGATGACATTCCCAACCTGCACGATTACGCTGAACAGGTGATTGATATTTACAAACACAGTGTGTTTAAGTTGACTGAAATCATGGAATACATGGATTTCTATTACAATATTTTGGGTCAAAACATTGATTACTCAAAACTCAGCGACTTTTCACACGATGATTTGGAAAAGTTATTCAATGCTTTAGAAGACAAGATTCATGAGGCCAGCGAAAACGGTCAAAATAAGGGACTTGATTATGGTCCAATTGTTAATGAGGTTGGCAAAGAAACGGGGATGAAGGGTAAACAGCTTTACTTCCCACTAAACGTCATCTTTACTGGGGACACATCTGCTCCCCAAGTTGCGCAGATTATGGGGCTATTTTCACCGTCAGTTATTAGTGCATTAATTAATAAAGCACTTCGTGGAATTGAATAAAATATTTTAAGTCTCCAATTGAAAAATTGGAGACTTTTTAGTGCTTAAAATTGCTTGAAATTAGGGTTTTTAAGGGCTTAAAATTGGTTCGTATCAATTGTCGAAATGGTTGACATTTCACCAAAAGTCTTTATCATAGTTGTTGTAGGTAAGCCAATAAGTTTGGCGCTTTCAAAAACAGATTAGATCCAGCTCGAAAACGAGCTGCCGATTATTTAAAAGGAGTGTTATAGCATGGCAGTAGATTATGATTCCAAATCATATTTTGAAAAAATGCAACAATACTGGAATACTGCAAATTACTTGTCAGTAGGTCAGCTATTTTTACGTGCTAATCCTTTGCTTAAGAAGCCTTTGACTTCTGAAGATGTAAAGGTTAAGCCAATTGGACATTGGGGAACAATTGCCTCACAAAACTTTGTTTACACCCATTTGAACCGTGTCATCAACAAGTATGACCTTAATATGTTCTATATTGAAGGTTCAGGTCACGGTGGCCAAGTTATGGTTTCAAATTCTTACATGGATGGAAGCTACTCAGAAATCTATCCTAAGATTTCTCAAGATGAAGCCGGAATGGCTCGCCTGTTCAAGCAATTTTCATTCCCTGGTGGAATTGCATCACATGCTGCACCTGAAACTCCAGGTTCAATTCATGAAGGTGGAGAATTAGGTTATTCACTTTCACATGGTGTTGGTGCAATCTTTGATAATCCTGACGTTATCGCTGCCGTTGAAATCGGTGACGGTGAATCAGAAACTGGTCCTTTGGCTGGTTCATGGATGTCAAGTAAGTTCATCAACCCTGTTACTGATGGTGCTGTTTTACCAATCATTAACTTAAATGGATACAAAATTGCTAACCCAACTGTCTTAGCTCGTATGACTGACGAAGACATTACTAAGTACTTTGAAGGTATGGGCTGGAAGCCTCGTTTCGTTGAAACCAACATGCCTTACGGTACCGACCAAATGGAAACTCACGAAAAGCTTGCTAAAGTTATGGATGCTTCAATTGAAGAAATTAAAGCCATTCAAAAGAACGCTCGTGAGAACCAAACTGCAGAAACTGCTACAGAACCAAAATGGCCAATGATCATCTTCCGTTCACCTAAGGGTTGGACTGGCCCTAAGAAGAACGCTGAAGGTCTTCCAATTGAAGGATCATTTAGAGCTCACCAAGTTCCAATTCCACTATCAGCAGATGACATGGGTACTGCTGATGAATTCGTAGAATGGATGAAGAGTTACAAACCTGAAGAATCATTTGATGAAAATGGTACTTTAAAGCCATACCTTAGAGAATTAGCTCCTAAGGGTGACAAACGGATGTCAACGAACCCAATCACTAACGGTGGTATCGATCCTAAGCCATTAGACTTACCTGACTACCGTGATTACGCTCTTGATATCAAGACTCCAGGTGCTACTGAAAACGAAGACATGGTTGTTTGGTCCGAATGGCTACGTGACGTTACTAAGAGAAATCCTAATAACTTCCGTGGATTCGGCCCTGATGAAACATGGTCTAACAGATTATGGCACTTATTCGATGTTACTCGTCGTCAATGGTTGCCAAATATCAACCCACCATATGATGAGTACATGGCTCACTATGGTCGTTTGATTGATTCACAACTATCAGAACACCAAGACGAAGGTTGGCTTGAAGGATACACCCTTACTGGTCGTCATGGATTCTTTGCAACTTACGAAGCCTTCGGTCGAGTTGTAGATTCAATGCTTACTCAATACTTCAAGTGGTTGAGAAAAGCTTCTGAACTCGAATGGAGAAACAAGTATCCTGCATTGAACTTCATCGATTCATCAACTGTATTCCAACAAGATCACAATGGTTACACTCACCAAGATCCAGGTATGATTACCCACTTGTCTGAAAAGAAACCTGAGTTTATCCGTGAATACTTCCCAGCTGATGCAAACACATTATTGGCTGTAGGTAACGAAGCATTTGATAGTTACGAAAGAATTAACTTGATTACTACTTCAAAGCACCCACGTCCACAATGGTTTAACATTGACGAAGCTTCAAACCTTGTTAAGAACGGTCTTGGCTACATTGACTGGGCTTCAACTGACAATGGTGAAGAACCTGACGTTGTTATGGCATCTGCTGGTGTTGAATCAACTCTTGAAACCCTTGCTGCAATTTCAATCTTGCACAAGCGTTTCCCTGAAATGAAGATTAGATACATCAACGTTGTTGATTTGCTTAAGTTACGTAACCCAGAACTAGACCCTCGTGGTATTAGTGACAAGGAATTCGATCAACTCTTTACTAAGGACAAACCGGTTGTATTCGCATTCCACGGTTTCGAAGATATTATCAGAACCATCTTCTTTGATCGTCACAATAAGAACGTTCACGTTCATGGATACCGTGAAAATGGTGACATTACTACACCATTTGACATGCGTGTCTTGAACCAATTAGACCGATTCAATTTGTCTAAGGAAGTTGTTTCTGATATTCCAGAATACGCCCTTAAGGGTACTGGATTTATCCAAGAAATGAACAACATGCTCGACAAGCACGACCATTACATTAGAGAGTACGGTACTGACTTGCCAGAAGTTGAAAACTGGAAATGGGAACCACTTAAAAAACCAGCTAAGAAATAATTAATGTAACTAATTAATTAGAAAAGAGTGAACTCATATGAGTTCACTCTTTTTGTTTACATATTGAATTCAGGCGGTAGTGGGGCAATAACTTCAAGTGGTTGATGGTAGAACGGTGTCATCATTTGGACCCGCCAAGAATGAAGCAGCATGGGATGATTAGGATAACCGTTCGGGTCGTACAAGGGATCGTCAATAATCGGATGACCAGTGGAAGCCAAGTGCACCCTGATTTGATGGGTTCGACCGGTCTGAAGTTGAAGGGCCACGAGGGTTTTGTCTGGATCCGTTTTTATGACCTTGTAATTTGTGATCGCTGATTTAGAATTTGGTCCGTTAATTTTGCGTTTACGCTGGTCGTAAGGATCAAAACCAATTGGCTGATTGATTACTCCCAATTGATTTTTAAAATGACCATGAACCCAGGCCAAGTAAGTTCGCTTGACTGCTTTAATTTCAATCATTTTGACTAAGATGGGGACCACGGATGGATTCTTGCCGATGATAAGTGCACCACTGGTTTGTTGATCTAAGCGATGAACCATGTAAGCGTCGTTTTGGGGTTGAAGGTAGTTGGCAGCAAAATTAAGGGTGGATCCCATTTCGTGAGGTTGATTGGCATGAGTCTTGTCGCCGCGATTCTTGTTAACAATTAAAAAGTCAGAGTTTTCGTAGACAACGTTTAGTGGTTTCGATGAATCTGATGGAACGTGTGGGAACGGGACTTTAAAATCGGCAGCAATAAACTCGAGTGTGACTCGATCATTTTGCTTAACCAGAAAGTTCATGGGTAGGTACTGACCGTTAATTAACACGCGATGATTTTTTCTTAGTGAGAAAATCAAATGCTTGGGAATTAAAAGATATTCGTGCAGATACTCCCGAACGGTTTGTTGATCAAATGATTTTGGGACGGTTAATTCATATTTCCATTTCTTCATAAAATTCCTCAAAATAAAAAACCCACTCAATAAGTGGGTAGAGATTTTGTGACTATTTGACTACTAAGACGTCTTGAGTAGCAGCACGTGTGACGTAGCTAGTGACCGAGCCAACCATCAAACGTTCAACGGCTGAAAGACCAGTAGCACCGATGATGATCAGGTCATCATGGTGATCGCTTGGAAATTCCTTGGCAATGACTTTCTTGGGATTACCAAAACGCATATGAATTGATACGTCGGTTACCCCAGCGTCAATTGCTTGTTGTTTCAAAGTTTCAAGAATCTTCTTTGTCTTGTCAGTTAACTGGTAAACAGCGTCGGCGGTAATTGCATCCCCGTAACTACGGTTGAATTGGTTAACTTCAATTACATTTAAAATATCTAAGTGACTGTCATTTTGTTTAGCCATTGTGATTGCACGACTCATAACAGGCATTGTATCTTCAGCACCATCCACCGGTGCTAAAATCCTCTTGTAATTCTTGGCCATTTAGCTCACCTCATTTGTTTTCTTATACACTAACTATACCATGTTTTAAGAATTTACGTAACGAATTTAGCTAAAACAAAAATTGTTGGTATCAAATTAAGAAGTTCGTTATACTGAAGCTAAAAGGATGAGTAAAATGAAAAGAAAACAGACGTTAACGTGGGCGTTTATTTCACTGATATTGTTCTGGATTGTAAACATTGCTATGACGATGCCAATCATGAAATTAACGGTCAAGTCGAGTGTCAGTGGCCTAGTTCGCACGTCAGCAATTGCAGCCATTATGTATTTGATTCCGATGATTCTGGTTGCGTTTAAAAGTCGTTTAGGATATTATTTGTTGGCAGCCGTTCAGGTTATTTACACGATTGGGTTAATCGCAGCGATTATTGCGATGATTACCATTAGTCGTGCAACATGGCCACTTCGAATTGCCGTCATTGTGCTGGTAATTGGTTCCATTGGTGTAAATATTTACTGGTTCACGATTGCTTATCAGGTCCGAAAGGCAACGACGAAAGAACGTGTGGCTCATTATATGAAGTTTAGAAAATAAAGTTAGGTGAATGAAATGAAAATTGATGAAAAAGAGTTTGTTGAAGCAGCTGGAAATGATGATTTTCAGAAACAGGTGTCGGAAATGTCCCTTAAAAAGTTGCAATCTGACTTAAAGGGAAACTTGAAGAAGATGACTGATTTTATCGCAAGTAATCTGAAAGAAGACAGGATCGCCAGCGCTGAAATTACCGTTTCTGATCATGACATTCAGCTGAAACTGCAGACCTCGGTCATTAATTTACCGCTAGACTACGCTAAAAACATTGCTAAAATAACGGTGGGAGACGGGATAAAATCAGTCAATGTGTACATGATCATTGCTTCTCCCAACGTCAACCGTTCTAAAATGCGAATTGATGAGTTGGCGGATTCAACTAGTTTTGGAAAGGAGCCCGATGGAACTTATTTGGCGCAGTTCGTTGACTGGACTCAGGATAAATTAGATCAGATTGCGGCTAATGAACAGGATGATGCAAGTTCCAAATAGCTTTTAATTGCAAATTATGATACAATGCAAGCATGCGACGAGCCGAGCAGACTTTTTAGTCTGATTGTGGGAACCATGTTTATCTGCCGGATTGCAGATGGTTTGATTAGCAGGTGATGTGAACACCTAGTTAGTCCGTCTGACTTGTTCAGATGCCAAAAAGAGCTTCCAACAAAAGTTGGAGGCTCTTTTATTTTGCTAAATAAACGTGATCTTGGATTAAATCGAAGTTTGAATAGTGTTGATTCAGGTTCTTAATGCCCTCGTCATCGTAAAGTTGTGCGTTTTGCCAGAACTCTTTGGAGTCGGTGGCCCCGTTTCTCTCACCAATGACGATTAATTTGATATCACGATTTGACTTTCTGATTGCTTCAAGAAGTTCATTATCGATTGGAATGCCGTCTGGAGACCACGACATAATTACGTAGTCAATCTGGTCCTGATACTTGTGAAATGCGTCGAGAGCTGATAACTTTTCCACGTTAGTGACGGGATGTCTGCCAGTTTCGTTCTCGTTTTGCCAATCTAAACTGTCAGTTGCGATGACGTTTGCGTGGTTATCACGGAGTCCCTTTGAGATGTAGCCGTTACCTGCCATCACTTCAAGGGCAGCATGACCATCTAAGTATTTTGCAAGATGGTAGGTAAACGATGAGGAGATGTATGCCCACATCCCGTATTGATTTTCGAGATAATCACGAAAGTCACGCAAGTGCTTGTCAAGGTCAGAAAGATCGCCTGAAAGCCGGTTCCATTCGGAATCACCGCTACGATCATTCATGGCGTACTTGGAATTGATTTTTTGATAAATCTGGTCCTGAATGTCATCAGGAAGAATCAGCTTGGGCAAATCCTGCGGAAGTCTACCAGCCGTAAGTAATTGATTGGCTGCTAGGACGTTGTTAATTAAGTATTTAATCTCAGGATACTCCCGATACTCGTCACGATACTGTTCCATTTGATGAATGTAAGGTGGAGTCGCCTGTTTCAACTGATGACGTTTTTTGAGTTTTTTTCTGAGTTTACGTTTATCCATTTGGTGTCCTTAGTAGTGTAAATCAAGCGATTCTTGGTGATTTTGGTGGTCATCGTCTCTGTTTTGTTTACCGTGAAGGTAGCCGTTGATAAGTTGAAAAATCTCGTACCGATCGTTGTTATTAATGGCTTCGCCGTTGAAGAAGAGTTGCTTTCCAGAGATAAATAACTTGGAAAGATCGGATTCTTCATGGTCAACTCGGCCACTCAAATAGTCCATTGACACCCCAAAAAATTCAGCTAATTTTTTGACTTCAATGTAAGAAGGATTACGGATTCCACGTTCCCAATTGCCGATCTGTGAGGCGGTATTCTCATGCTCTTTGTCAGTGGGAAACATTGTGTTTAATCCGTTTGCAAGGTCAGTCAATGTGATTTTCTGACCGGTTCGTAAAGCTCTGAGTCTTTCAGGAAACATAGAATCACTCCTTAATACCATTATACTTCATGATATCATCAAAAAGCACGAGTGACTTATTTTAAAATAAAGATTTAAATGTTATTATTTAAATAGATTAAAATGAATTGAAAAGAAAGGAAGTGTCAAATTGATAGCTTCCATTGCAATTATTATTGCACTCTTACTTGGAGCAGCATGTGGCTACTACGTACGAAAAAAACACGTCTACAAGGGACTGACAGCCGCCAGGACTGCTGCTAGTAAGATTAAAGATAATAACCAAGTTAAGATTAATGATACTAAAAGAAAACTTGAAGATAAAAGTAAAGCAGCAGCTGAAAATTATCGTAAAGAAGAAGAAACTGAACTCGATGCCCAAGTTCAAGAAAATGAGAGCCGCAAACTGCGAATTGATCATAGAGAAAAAAGCTTAGAGACTTCCGTTGCCCGCTTGGACAAGTCAGAGGACGCTCTAACAACTAAAAAGAACAGTAATCACCTTCTAGTTGAAAACCTCAAAAAGGCTCGTAATGACGTCTTAGAACTTGAGAAGCAAAGAAAACAAATCATCCACGATCGAGGTGAATTAACTGAAGGGCAGGCCAAACAGCTCGTTTTGGCCACCCTTGAAGCTGATTTAAAACGTGACTTTGATACTACCGTTAAGGAAAATAATGACTTAATGGCATTTAATGCTGCCAAACAGGCCCGTAATCTTATGATTGAGGCAGTTCAAGAGGGGCCAGTTGACGTTCCTCGTGACCACATTGAGCGCTCAGTGATTATTCCGGATGCTGGAATGCGCGCCAAGATTGCTGGCAAAGATGACCAACGATTACGATTGATTGAGACCCTTACCGGGGTTGATTTAATTTTTGATCCAGAACACCCGGAAACGTTAATCATTAGTACCAGTGATCCGGTTAGAAGAGAGATTGCGCGCAATTCCATTAACGATCTGTTGGCCGTTAAGCAGGTTAATAATGGTGTAATTGAAAATGAAATCAATCAAACCCAACAGGAAGTTTTGGATGAATTAAGAAAGACTGGTGAGATGACCGTGAGTCACTTGCACCTTGGCTGGGTTCATCCGGACCTAATGAAGACGGTGGGACGCTTAAAGTTTCGAACGTCGTATGGTCAAAACGTCTTAGAGCATTCTATCGAAGTTGCCGAACTATCAGCTGTGATGGCTGCTGAACTTGGTTTAGATGTTCGGATGGCTAAACGGACTGGATTATTCCATGATATCGGGAAGGCGATTGACAGAGAAGTTTCCGGAACACACGTTGAACTGGGAGTAAAGTTAGCTGAGGCTTATGGTGAAGATCCAATTGTCATAAACTCAATTGCGTCTCATCATGGGGACGTTGAACCAGATAACCCATACGCTATTTTGGTCGCAGTGGCAGACGGAATGTCAGGAGCTCGACCAGGTGCCAGAAGCGAATCGGTCGAAGAGTACATCAATCGATTAAAGAGTTTGGAAAAAATTGCGAATGAACATCCCGGTGTTAAGGATAGTTACGCCATTCAGGCCGGTCGTGAGATTCGAATCATGGTTGATCCAAAGAAGGTTAACGATACGCAAAGTAGTGAGTTAACCAATGAAGTAAAGGACCAAATTGAAAACGAATTGACCTATCCTGGTAAAATTAAGGTTACTACAATTCGACAGTTGCAAGCCGTTCAGTACGTGGGCGGTAAACCGAAAAACAATAAAAAGAAAAAAGCTGGATAAAAAAGGTTCTTCACCATTGGCATTTACGTGGTGAGGAACTTTTTTATTTAATGACTTTGAAGTTTTGTTGGTTGTTAGCGTCAACTACGGGATGATCTTGAAGGTACTTCGCAATCAAATTACTCATGGTAATGGTGTTATAGGAAATAATTTTACTTTCGTCGTACATGGGGTAGTGGCCACCACCAACGGCACGGTACGCGTTTAAAACGATCTTCAAGGGTTGATGGTCCAGAACTGGGCGACCGTGATAGGTTAAGTTAACGATTCTGGAACCAATCGGCCGGGAGACGTCAATAGTGTAATCAATGCCCGCGTACATGTCATAGTTATAGTCCCGGTGTTTCGGATAAGTATATACTGGATTGACGATGATTTTATTATCCTTTAAGGCAAAATAATCAGCAGTTTTTTCAAGGGCAGCTTTTAAGTCCGCTCCAGTAATGTTTAAGACTGCTAACGTGTTTGGATAGACGTAGTTGGTGATGATGTTTCTCATGGTGATTGGATTTTCGAATCCATGGGCTTCGTCGGTAAAGAGCGCGGTTGCCGAAATATCAACTCCCATTGTTTCCATTTGGACCCTTTGAATAAAATTGATAAAGGCCGATCCATGGGTTCGAACTTCGAAGGGATCTTTATATTTGAGATTACCTTTAATCTTTGAGAGTGGTTTTGAGAGCCATTTTTCAACATCTTGGTCGACTGGATCAACGACGTTTTTGGTCGGCTGAAATGGTTTGTTTTGAGCCGTTGAGATTAGTTTGGCGTTACTATCAACCACCGTTTTATCGTCATCATTAATATCAAGGGTAATTTGGCCTACGTAATCACCACGATGTCCCGGTTGAACGTATGGAACACCAAAGAGATGGTTAGCGAGCTTTCGGTGCTGGTGACCCGTCACTAAAGCGTCAATTCCGGGAACTTCTTTTAAAATTTGATAACTTTCGTTTTCACCAGTGAATTTTTCACTAAGTTTGCCTACTTTGTCTCTTTCAAAGCCCCCGTGATACAAAATAACCACCACGTCAGCTTTTTGGCGAAGAATTGGGACGTATTTTTTGGCCGTTTCTAAGCCAGATTTAAACTTAAGCCCTTTAACGTTGGCCTTATTCTCCCACTGGTTAATGGCCTGAGTGGTAAGACCTAATACTCCCACCTTTAGATCCCCAAAGTCTTTAATGGCATAGGCCGACCCAAAGGCTGGCTCATCTTTTTCGTTTAGGATGTTGGCGCAGATAAACTGGCGCTTGGTGTTTTTGATGGTATTTTTTAAGTAGCTTTGTCCGTAGTTAAATTCGTGATTACCGAGTGATCCAAAGTCATAGTCAATCGTATCATATGCTTTATTAATCGCCTGAGCACTCGGAAGTTTTAAAACTTCGGCCGTGTAGTAGGCGAGAGGAGACCCCTCTAAAAAATCACCATTATCTAAAATTAAGGTGTGGTCGAAGCCTTCCTGTTCGTGCTTAATTGTGGTTGCTGCCTTTTCTAAACCAAAGGGCATGTTTTCATTTGGTTTAACGTAATTTGTTGGCGCTAAATAACCGTGAATATCGCTCGTACATAGTATTTTGAGTTTCATAGTTTGGCCTCTCCCTCTTATATAGTACAAATTATAATATTTATTAAGGAAAGTGTAAATAAAAGCTAGAAATCAGGCTTTATTTAAGTTTAAAATAACGTTGACGAAGTAATAATATATGATACAATTTAGTTGTTTAATAAGTACATTCGTACTAATTTAAACAAGTCATGTTAAATGTTAGACATGAGGAGGTTATTACATGTTGAATTTATATGTTGCACCAAGCAGCGCATCAAGTCGTAAAGCCCGTGCTTGGTTGAAAGACCATAATATTCCATTTAAGGAACGAAACATCAATTCAAACCCACTTAACGCTGACGAAGTAAAACAAATTCTTCGTTTAACCGAAAATGGCAGTGAGGATATTATTTCAACAAGATCAAATGTTTTTAAGAAACTGCACTTGAACTTAGATGACTTATCTTTAACCGAGTTAGTTGACCTATTAGTAAAGTACCCTGACCTAATCAAGCGTCCGATCATTTTTGATGACAAACGTCTTGAAGTTGGCTATAACGAAGAAGAAATTAGACGGTTCTTACCGCGAGATGTTCGTGAAGCAGAATTGAGACAATTAGAGTCGAAGTTAACTTCTTAAGATATGAAAACGCCCGGTATGGGCGTTTTTTTATGAATAATTTAAATGATGAGGAATTAATATGATTAAAATGATCGCACTCGATCTTGACAACACACTGCTTACAGGTGATAAGAAGATCAGTAAAGTAAACGAAGACGAGTTAAAAAAGTTACACCGACAGGGGATCAAAGTGGTGCTCTGTACTGGACGACCAATCAATGCCATTTGGAAGTACATTAAGCAACTAGACCTTGATGAGCCAGATGATTATACCATCACCTTTAATGGTGGGCTCGTGGTTCGAAATGCCGATAAGTATGAATTATTTAAGCGTGGGATGAATCGAGATGCGTTCAAATTACTTTATGAATACGCTCAAAGAAACGGCCTCCCGTTAGATATTCTTGATTTTACCCAGGTCTATCCAATCTCCGATTTAAAACCATCGATTTATCAACAAATGTTGAATGCTGACATGCAGTTTGTACCAACTAAGTTTTCTGAGATGCCAGACGAAAGCTACTCTAAGGCGGTTATCGCAGCCGAACCAGACGTTCTTGATAAAGCTGTTAGTGACATGCCCGAAGATGTGAAAAAGCAGTATCACATTGTTCGTTCACAACCCCAAATCCTAGAATTCTTGGCACCCAGTGTTGATAAAGCCTATGGATTAGGAGCATTGCTTAGTCACTATGGTGATGATTTTTCTAATCTAATGGCATTTGGTGATGCTGAAAACGATGCCGGAATGATTAAGAAGGCCAAGGTTGGAGTTGCGATGGCGAATGCGCAGGAACCAATCAAGAAAATTGCGACGGATGTGACTAAATCGAATGACGATGATGGTGTGGCAGTTTTTTTAAAGAAGTATTTTAAAGCTGATCAATAAATATAAACACAACCAAATAAAAATGAGCTAAACAATTATGTTTAGCTCATTTTTATTTGGTTTTTTACATGGTCTCAAACGCATTATTCATATTTTTCATAAATTCTTTTAAGTAGCGTTTGGAGTCAACCGCTACAGCCACCTTAACGTTGGTGTTAGGATCATCTAATCGATTCTTATCACCAATCGTTCTAGCATAGTATGCGTCGGGTTTGGTGGTAACGATCATATTCATATCAATGAATTTTACGAAACTAGGGTTGACCGCTACACCAACGGCGAGTGGGTCATGAAGTGAACAGCCGCCAAGTTCAGGATACATATCAGCATAGATGTTGATGTAGAAATCCACGATGTCAGCCATTTTCTTTCCAGCCATTGTCCCAGAATCGCGCCACTTTTGGGTTTCTTGCTTGGTCAAAAGGGTTCGTAACGTAACGTCAAGGCCGACCATGTTGATGTGAAGGTTACTGGTGAAGACTTCGTTGGCTGAAATGGCATCTTGGTTGATGTTGGCCTCGGCGACGGGGGTGACATTACCCGGAACTGTTAAAGCACCACCCATTAAAGTCACATTGCCAACCTGCTCCATGGCTTTTGGAGCTTGTTTGATTGCTTGGGCTAAGTTAGTAAGAGGACCAGTTGGCACAATCGTTAGATCGTTACCGTACTTTTTAGCGGATTCAATCATGAAGTCGACCCCGTTTTTACTTTGGACCGCACCGCTTGGTTCGGGAAGGTCAACGTCGCCAATCCCATTTTCACCGTGAATGTCAGCGCTGACTTGCATTCTGACATAATCTTCGCTTAATGGATGAGTTTCACCAATAAAGACCGGAACGTCTGAAGCACCAAGTAAATCTAAAATTTTAAGGGTATTAACGGCTGCCCGTTCGGCTTCGATGTTGCCAAACGAAGCAATGACCCCGATTAAATCAATCTCAGAATTGCCAACCGCGTAGGTTAGTGCCATTGAGTCATCGATTCCAGTATCAAGGTCCAAAATCATTTTTTTGGTACTCATTTAAAGTCCTCCTATATAACTTCAGTTACAGTACAACTTTATAATACTTTAATATGTAGGAAATTGCGATAGATATGAAATTGGTTTTTTTATTTTGTCTTCGCATGGTAAACTTTGGTTAAAGATAAAATTAGATAAAGAGTGATAAAAATGGAAAATATGTACGATATAACAATTATTGGCGGCGGTCCCGTTGGGATGTTTGCGGGATTTTACGCTGGCCTGCGGGATGCTAAAACGCAGATCATTGAGAGCCTTCCTGAACTTGGGGGCCAGGTCAAAGCGCTTTATCCTGAAAAGACCATTTTGGACGTTGCTGGTTTTGCGGGCGTCACGGGTGACGAGCTGATTGCACGACTGCAAAAGCAACTTGACACCGTTGATGTTGACCAAAAGGTTGAGAGTAAGGTAGTCGATGTGATTAAAAAAGATGACTATTTTGAGATTGAAACCAGTAAGGGAACTACTAAGAGTAAAGCCGTCATCATTGCGACCGGGAACGGTGCCTTTAAGCCACGTGAACTACGGGCTGAAAATGCCGAAGAGCTCACTGGGAAGCGCCTTTTTTACAGTATCAATGATTTAAACCAGTTTAAGGGGCGAGACGTTATGGTTGCTGGTGGTGGCGATTCCGCCGTTGACATGGCTTTAATGCTTGAACGTGTTGCAAGTAAGGTGTTTTTATTGCACCGGCGGGACGAATTTCGTGGTCTTGAGTATATGGTTGATCGTCTCAAGGAATCATCAGTTGAGGTGGTCACCCCATACTTAATTAAACGACTGGATGAGGTTGATAATCGTTTAAGGGTTACCAGTAAAAAGGTTAAGACTGAAGATGACGAGATGGAAATGATGGTGGATGATCTCGTGGTGAACTACGGGTTTATTTCGAATAATCGCCAGTTAAAGGAATGGCAGATCCAACCAGCCCTTGATCATCGCTTACTTGAGGTTGATCAATCTTTTGAGACCAGTGTGCCAGGAGTCTTTGCGATTGGGGATCAGATTACTTATCCCGGCAAACAAGACTTGATTGCGACTGGATTTGGTGAGGCTCCCACCGCCATTAACGTTTTAATGAAAGAAATTTATCCCGACCGAAGGGGACCCGTTCACAGTACTTCGCTTCATCGCAAGTAGGTTCAAGAAAGGATAAATGTTGTGAAACCATTAACATGATGCTATCATGAAACTAGTTGAAATTTTTTAACTGGAGGATGATGTTCATGACAAATGAAGTATTTCCCTTATTTTTAAAGCCCGTTTTACAGAATAAGATGTGGGGTGGAACCGAACTAAAGCGGTATCACTATCAGTTAAATAGTAATCACGTTGGAGAGGCGTGGATTGCTTCGACTTATGGTGATGACTTGTCAGTGGTTTATAACGGACCCTATGACGAAAAGACTTTAAAAGAAGTTTGGAAGAAACATCCAGCACTATTTGGTGGGCATCCGGCCAAGGCTTCCTTTCCACTATTGGTTAAAATTTTGGATGCCAAGGAAAACTTGTCAATCCAGGTTCATCCGAGTGATGAGAACGCGCAAAAGTACTTTAATGAAAAGAATGGAAAAACTGAGTGCTGGTACATTTTAGACACCAAACCAGATTCAAAGGTATATTACGGTCATTCCGCCAAAAGTAAGGATGAAATTCGGCAGGCCATTAAAGACCACCAGTTAGACCAGATTTTAGAAACGAAAACCGTTCAACCAGGTGAGATGGTTTATGTACCAGCTGGGACGCTTCATTCTTTGGGAGCAGGCATTGTCGCTCTTGAGGTGGAACAAAATTCTGACAACACGCTCCGGTTTTATGATTTCGACCGGGTGGATCAAAAGACGGGGAAGAAACGACCACTCCAGGTAGAAGATGCCATTAAAGTAACCAATACTCCGAACGTTCTACCAGACCCCGAGCAAACCCAACTGGTTGTCGATTCAAATAATCCAGCCCGGACACGTCTATTGAAATCAAAGTACTTTAACGTTTATCAAATTGTGGTTCACGGTCAAGCCGAGATTAAAGACATGCAGACTTATTCAGTGAACGTTGTTATTGATGGAACAGGGACACTAATTGTCGATGGCAAATCGTATTCGCTTGAAAAGGGAAGTACGTATGTCTTGCCAGTTCAAGCCAAAACGTATCAGTTAAAGGGAGACCTCCGAATTATTCAGACAACCGCAAACTAAAATATGACAAAAATACCACTACCTCAATGATAGTGGTATTTTAGTATCCAATGACATCCTCTGCCACCGTTTCTAGCGTCTTGGTTTTGATGTCGGCTACGTTAATCCAATACAGACAATTTTGGCGTGGATAAAACAAGCCTAACTGCTTAACCATTTCAAAATAAGACTTATTTGCTGAATGGAGCCCCATGATGTAGTACATCAGGATCTGGAGGGTGAATTTATTGGTTGGTTTAGCCTTTGATACCTTGAAATCCCACAGCCCATCCTTGGTCAGGTAGTCACCATCGCCGTTTACGACGGTGTCGGTGTACGCACCGGGAAAATCAAAGTCAATTGTAATGGGACCAGCTTCTGATGCTTGCTTCAAGAACTGAACGCCCCGGTTAACCATTTGTTTAATGTGCTCAATGGTAACCTCATTCGCTTGGTACTTGGGACGAGGAACGTAGTAACTAGGTCCCATCCGGTAGGCAATGTCATAATTAACGAGTTGAATGGCGCACTGAATGCTGTCATCATCAAGTCCGGAATTGATTTCACTGGTTAATTGTTTAAAACGGTCCATATTACCATCGTAATGGTGACCAGTCTTTTCGGCCGCTAGTAGGTCAACGTTATGGGCACCAATTTCAGGAATGCTGAATGCTGCCACGACGTCTCCGGTGACTTCAAACCGTGTTAGATAGTCGACGACCAGTCCCATAAAGCTGGGCGTGATGTTTTCACTAGCAATCGGCAGAAATTCGTCTGGCGTAAACTGCTTGATGTGAAGGGATGAGACGGGAATGAAACCACCACGGGGCTGTTTATACTGCTTGGCTCTTTTTGTAACTGTATATTTAGTCATAATTTATAACCTTCCATCCCTAGATTTACCCGTATTATAGCACAGGTAAAAACTAGTACAGTCATACAAAAGAACCCACATCAACTGATGTGGGTTCTTTATAGTTATTCTTTGTTTGAATCAGGGTTGGTAATTTGAATT
Source organism: Fructilactobacillus sp. X1R3C1 (assembly GCF_059901545.1). Lineage (NCBI taxonomy): Bacteria > Bacillati > Bacillota > Bacilli > Lactobacillales > Lactobacillaceae > Fructilactobacillus > Fructilactobacillus sp. X1R3C1. The sequence continues at coordinate 111,897 of NZ_JBWXUT010000003.1, read as the reverse complement.
CGATTAGAGTTAGTTGAACTATGGTAAAGCTCAGGAGCATCGGTATGGTATAAACTGTTCGTACTCTTACCATGTCGTTCTGAGTAGAGACTGGTTGAGGCTTTTCCAAGCTTCTTTTCAATGTTTTCTTCATGGTCCAATCCGTTAGCATAATTGTACTTCTGCGGGTTAACTGGTTTAAATCCCTTAGGATGATAAAAACGAAGTAGGTTTTGTTCATTCAGCGTATCGGATAATGAGAGTTCTAGATTGACTTTATCCTGCGTCTTTTCTAACTTCTGTTTCAACTTTTTATCCGGATGGATTACTTTTTGGGTCTTGTTATCGTAGACCGTCCCATTAACCGAAGTGTACTCAGGAGAAACCCAGTCTCGATTTCTGAAGGCCACCACTTGATCATGATGCTTGGAGAAGAGGTCCGTCCCAAATTGGATGTACTTCTTGGAACTGATTCCAAGAAGGTGCATCAAGGTTGGAAGTACATCAATTTCACCACCATAGGTATGATCCACGTGACCATTCTTGATTCCTTGCATGTTAATCATGAACGGAACTCGTTGCAATTGGGCGTTATCAAAGTCATTCCAGTCGTTAGGGTCTTTTCCAAGTAGTGGTGCTAAGCTGGTGTTTTCAGAGTTCGATAAGCCATAGTGATCCCCGTATAGGACAATCACGGAGTTCTTTAGTAAACCGGCTTTGTCAAGGTACTCATAGAGTTCCTGAACTGATTGGTCGAGATAGTGGGCCGTTACAAAGTAGTTGTTAACGGCTTCATCATTAGTATCAGGGGCCTTGAAATCAGAATCCTTCTGATCCTCAGCGTCTAGTTGATACGGGAAGTGATTGGTAACGGTGATGTATTTAGCATAGAACGGTTGCTGGAGGTGCTGAAGATAGTTGGTTGAATCTTTAAATAAGAGCTTATCCTTCAGTCCGTATCCGGTTGACTTATCACCCGAGGTATCGTAGTAACTGGCGTCAAAGAAGTAGTCATATCCTAGGTTTTTGTAAGTGTTGTTTCGGTTCCAGAAGCTAGCAACGTTTCCGTGAAAGACGGCGGACGTGTATCCCTTTTGACCAAGGATGGCAGGAGCACCCTGGAAGGTGTTGTCACTGCCAAGTTGAGCAAATAAGGATCCCTGTGGGAGACCATAAGTACTAGTCTCGAGCATGTTTTCTGCATCGGACGTTTTACCTTGGCCAACCTGATGGAAGAAGTTATCAAAGGAATAAGTTGACTTACTGTGATACAACTTGTTTAAAAATGGAGTGACTTCCTGGCCATTGATCTTTTTATCAATCACGAACTGCTGAAAACTTTCTAGATGAATGATAATGACATTTTTACCCTTGGCAATCCCATACATTTTCTTGTTAGGAGCGGCGTAGTGTTCTTTTTTGAATTTAAGAATCCCCGTTAAGTCAGACTTATTGGCATTGGCTCGCATGTTGTTGGTTTGTTGGGACTTTATTCCGTCATAGACGGTAAAAGAATCCAAACCCAGGTATTTAACGATGTAAGTGCGGTCAAAGGTTCTGGTCAATAATTGGGGCCGATCCATGTCGGCCAAAGTAATGTTACCAACTAACATGAGGGCTCCAAGTGAGAAAACCGCAAAACCAACTCGGGCCTGTAGTGGCCGTTTGTCAATCTTAATCACTTTAAACAAAAGTAAGAGGATGACGATCACGATGTCAATCCAGTAAAAAACGTCGTGGGGCGAAGTTAGTGCTAATGAGCTTCCGCTTAGTCCCTGGTTGACCTTGGAATAACCGGTCATGGTCGACACCGTCATAAAGTCGGTGAATTCACGAAAGTAAATTACGTTTAAGTATAAAAGAACCGTGTTTAGAAAATCCAGAAACAAGATTGCTGGATAAAAAAGTTTAGCTGGTTTTAGATAAAGCGCCAAACCTAACATAATAACGGTGGTTGCAATTGGATTAATTAGGAGCAAAAACAGTTGAAAGATACTGTCGACACCCAAATTAAAGTCAGTGAAATATGCGTAAATTGTTTTAGCCCAAAAAAGCACTACTAGTAAGACGAAAAACCCGATTCTAGTATTGCATTTAGACAGAATTTTCTTGATCGTTTTCAAGGTATAAAGTCCCCTTTTTAAGTCCAACCCCTATCTTATCAGATTTATTAAATTTGGGTAGGATTGAGGGAGAATCTTAGAGAAAAGTTAAAGCCCACAAGTGATATACTTAGAGTGTGAATGGAGGAGATACAATGGCAAAATTTACCCTATACGTTGTCCGACACGGACAAACTTATTTCAATATTTTTAACAAATTACAAGGCTGGAGTAATTCACCACTAACCGACAAGGGAATTACTGGTGCCAAAAAGACCGCTAAACGTTTATCTAACATCAAATTTGTTCAAGCTTACTGCAGTGATACTACTCGTGCTGAAGATACCGCCAAGATTATTCTAAACGATAATTTAGTTTCAGATATTAATGAGCCTGTCGTATCTCCCAATTTTCGTGAACAATTTTATGGTTATTTTGAAGGATTAAACATGGATGAAGCGTGGTACGAGGCCGGAGCACCTCATGGAGTACCAACTTTTAAAGACATTGTAAATAAATATGATATCAATACGGCTAAGGACTATATGAAAGAGGCTGATCCTTTCCATATGGCTGAAAATGCAGCTGATTACTGGAAACGACTTGATAAGGGGTTAGATATGATTACTCACGATGCTAAGGTTCAAGATGGCGACAACGTCCTCTTGATTAGTCACGGAAATACCCTGCTTAGTTTAGTAGAACGTTTTTCTGACGGACAGTATGATATGACAAAACGTCCCGAAAATGGCAGTATTACTAAGATGAGTGTTGATGGTAATCAAATCAAGGTCACTGAATACAATAAGTAGTGGAGGCGAGGCGACAAATGCATGAAGCTAATGACAAGATCATCAATTCATTTAACATGCAGGACTTTATTTTTCGAATTGGTGAAGTTAGTAAGATGACGGGGGTATCACCAAGACAACTCCGATACTGGGAGAAAAAGGGATACGTGAGAAGTACCCGGGTTGAAAAATTAGCGTCACGAGTTTTCAATTTTTCAAATTTTGTACTGATTAAGTTAATGAAAGAATATCTAGATGACGGTTACACCCTGACGTCTGCTTATCAAAAGGCGACGCAGTTTAAATCACGAATTGCTTTTTTGTATTCCTTTTTTAAGCGAGTGGATCATGGTTGTGACGAAGTAAATGGAAAACGAATGGCAGACATGGGATACTTTGATGATGCGCACACGAAGCGTTTGTATGGCTACCTTGATGACGACGGGGAAGTTAAGTACCTCGTAAAAGATAACTAAAATTACTCAAAAAGACACCAAAGCTGATAATTAGTTTTGGCGTTTTTTGACGGAATGACTCATGTACGGTAGCATATTTATTGGCAGTAGAAAAAGTAGAGTGCTAGGAAGGGTCATTTGATAATGGCATTGCTTGAAAAAGTCATTTTGACAATGCTGGGATTGGTATCAATTTTGATACTAGTTGCAGTTTTGTTAGTATTTTAGAATTTAACCCAGTGGGGGAATCGGCAGAGATGACGATTCCCTTTTTGTTAGGAGCCTTGTTTTTAGGGACCAAAAGTATATACTTTTGAATAATCATTAATTATAGCGGAGGTGTGAACGATGGAAAGCGAATTTCAAGAAATTGGCAGTAAGTTTTCAGCACGGCATGTAACGGTATTTATTCAAAGACAGACTGTTTCCCAAATAGTTGTGAAATGAAGTTGAGTCATAATTTCATTCGATTATTTGGGTGAAACATTCATCCTGAATCAATCATTGAATTTCCTCAACTTCATTAGTAATCGTTAAACTGAAATGAGGGAAATTATGAAAAATATCAGGAAAATGTATACGTACGCATTCTTTTCTAACTTAACCTTTGAATTAGTAATTTGGATGCTTTATTTGAAACATATGGGATGGTCAGTTGGCCAAATTGCATTATTACAACTTGTGATTAACGCAACTCAGGTTATTTGTGAACTACCATCCGGAATCATTGCTGACAAAATTGGCTACAAAACCACTTTGATTTTGGGTCAGATAATGTGTGTATTATATGTTGCAACTTTTTTTGTCGCACGTAACCACTTGTTAGTGTTTGGTGGATTTGTTTTGTTTGGAATTGGACTTTCGCTAATTTCGGGAACCGATGAGGCCATTATTTATGAGGCGGATGAAAAACAACACTACCAGAAATTTTGGGGACGATACAACGCCATCATGATTTGTACGGTTGCTTTCAGTAATATGGTTGGTGGGTATTTGGCAGACGTTTCGTGGCCACTGGTCTTTACCGCCTCAATTATGGCCCACGTTCTTTCAATCATGACGGTATTAGTGATCAAACCTCGACCGGTGGTTAATGAGCCCGATGTTCCAAGTGTCTTAAAGCAATTGAGGACCTTCTTGGTTAGTAATAAAAACTACCAGAAGTTAATCCTAGTAGTAGCGATTTCACAGGCTACGGCTTCGATTATGTATCAATACGGGTCGTTGTATCTATCCCATATTACAAGATTTAGCACCGGTAACATTGCGATGATCCTAGCGATTGTTGATATCATTGGAGCTGTTTTTTCGGCAAACGTCTTTAAAGTAGTTGCTAAATATGGCCGAATGAGGGTAATTTCTTTAAGCATGGCAATTGGCTTATTGATGTCACTACTCTTAGGAATTTCAAATTTCATCGTTGCTTTAATTGCATTTGTAATTTTTAGTTCACTTTTTGAAGTGTGGGATACGACACTAAACGCTGAACTGCAGGATACAGTGGTGAAACGACTTCGAGTTACGTTGATGTCTTTTTGCAATCTAATTACGGCTCTTTTGATGGCGCTTGAGTCATTGTTTATCAGTGCCTTTTCAAAGGTTATTAACATTCAGGTGATTTTTGTATTATTTGGTGTTACGGCAATGTCTGGTTCTTTGGTCATCTTGTTTCTTTACTTTAAATCAATTCGTAAAATGAATTTTTAGGGCATAATAAAAGCCATCAGTTTAACTGATGGCTTTTTGATTATTTGTTTTTGGCTCGTTTGTTTTTATAAAGGGGCCAATGATGCAAATCGGAACGAGGTAACGTGATTGCTAGTTTGCCAAGTCCAGTCGTGACAAGTGGCAGGATGACATTAAAGATAATAACCGTGATGATGACGGTCAGTCCGATGAAGTCAAGCGAGTGAAGCAGACTAACGAAAAGACCGAATGTAATGATAATTACAGCAAACATCACGTAACTAACTGTTTTTGTAAATGCACTTGTCCCACCGGTCAACCATCCTAGTAAGTCTGGATTTTGTTTTCGGTAGGAAATGGCCAAAAAGGTTAATTCAAATATTCCAGTTATGGAAAGGGGAACCAGCATGGAAACGGATGCCTGCCAGTTTAATTGACCGTCACTTGCGGCATAGTACATGATAAGTTGGGTAGCCTTCAGTGCGGAAAAGACACTCATCACGTATGTGACCAACCACCAAAATGGTTGGAGAATGGAACGACTAACGATGATGATGGAGGCGAAAACGATTAAGAAGATCATCATCATTCCAATAATAAAGTCGTGGTCAAAGTTAGTTTGAACGTTGGCGTTTTCAATTGGTTGTCCGGTATAAGCGACCTCAGCGTTTTCCAGGCTGGTGTTTTGTAACTGGTTTCTAACCGTATTTTGCATGTTGTGAACGTTATTTAAGTTCGTGTTGCCGGTGGGCTCATTATTAAATTCTACTTCGAGCTTGGTTACTTTTTGGTTCTCGCTTGCAAAATTATACTTAGTTTGATAAAAATCGGTGTCATTAATCTGTTGCGGTGAGATGTAGAAGGTATTCCCAGCACTTGACTGCTTGACACCATTTAAATAACCAGTGACGGGCGTTAACTTATCCTTACTTTCCCTTAAAGTTCGGTTAACGGACGCAATTTCACCACGAACTTTAGACGCTTGTTCGTTGTATTGCTGGACCGCTTCTTGCGCTTCCAGTCCAGAATTTTGGGCGTCAGAGATTTGGTTGCTTAACTGGGTCAAGCTTTGACTGGTGGTACTCAACTGATCAGACACTTGTGAGAGATTTTGGCGAAGTTTTTTGGACTTCTGGGCTTGATTAGATGACTGAGCCGTTTCAAGTGGAGTGAATGTGCTGAAATTGTTGGTGTCAGCTTGTTCACTCGTATCGCTAATCCGATCAAGTTGTCTAATCAGTGAATCGACTGATTTAGTCTGATTCTTAATGTTTTTCTGTTGAAGTGTCTTGTTTGCACCCTTAAGGGTTCTTTGTGAGCCCTTAAGGGAATTACTAATGCCATTAAGGGTTGAAGTGGTCTTATTCAATTGATTTCGTAAATAGTATTTATCAATTTCATCCCCACCTGGTTGAGTCACAGAGTACACCTGCGCAACGTTTTTTTGGGACTGAAGCTTCGTTGTAACCTGGTCAATGGCACTAATGGTGTTGTCATTATTAAAGGGTCGGTTATTTTTGATGTAAATAGTGACTGGAGTTGGTTTTCCCTTATTAAAGTGATTTTGAAGGATGTGTCTACCGACTTCAGCCTGATCATTAGCAATTAAATTGTTGTTAGTAAGGTAGGTTACATTAGAACGATAGAATAAAACCAGTGGGACCGTAATCACTAATGCAATTAGTAGGCCTAGGAGAGGTTTTAAAAGCGAGACATGGGCAAGTTTACCCCAGAAGCCCTCGTTTGCTAATTTTAAAGTTTTCTTCTTTGGCCAGAAGAAAGTTGGTCCAAGGAGTTGCATGAACATTGGGGTCACGGTCATCACGGCTAATAAAGTTATTAGTACGACAATGGCGACGCTACCAATGGCCCGAACCGAACTAAACTTGAGCAGGTAAAGTGATCCAAATGCTAATGACGTAATTATTGCGGTTGCCCCAAGTGGATATGTAAGACTTTTAGTGGCTGTTTTACTGGGGTCAACGCTTTCGTTTTTAAGTGCCAATTCAAAACGTCGATACAAAAAGAAACTAGCAAGGGTACCAAATAAAGTTACTACCAAGCCAGTTACTAAAGGAATGTATGGCGAATACGGGAGACTAAGTTGAGTTGACATTAAAGCTGTTGCACTTAATGAAACCAGGTAAGCGATGATCAGGATGATAAAGGTAAAAACCGGTGCTAATAGTGATCTAAATGCAATGGCAATAAAGATTAAGGAAAGAATGAAAATTGCAATGGTCACAATGTTAGTGACGCTTAAAATCTTCTCATTGTTGTCTTGATTAATTAATTGCGGACCGGTGACGTACGTCTTCAGTCCATTATCAACGTTGAATTGCTTTTGAAGCGTGTTAGCAAAACTTGCACTTGTGGCATTGCTTTTTGGAACATGAATATTCACAATCTCGGTTGATTGATCATTGGAGATAAACTTTGAGGCACCATTCGGGCTCGTGTGAGCGGTGGTGATCCGACTAATACCGTTGTCCCCGTTACTTTTCTGAATCTTACCAACCCGATTGTAAATGTCCTTTTGCTCAGAACTGGTAATTTTACCCTTGTTGGCGTGGTAAACGATGTTCATACTTGTGGTTCCATCTAAGCCTTCGCCCCATTGGTTCTGTAAGTTCTGTGCTTTATACATCTGGGACTTTGAGTTCATTTCCGGGTTGCCAGCCTGCATCACAACCTGACTCAGGTTGGGGAGACTGACAATTGCCATAAAAATGACAACTAGCCAAATAATTAAAGAGAAAATCCTATTTTCGTGTAACGTCCTTATAAAATGTTTCATCGAAGAAAATTCCTTTCATTTTATTTCACTACCCCCTCATGCTCATTTTATATTAAATTAGTTCTTAAAGAAATGGTTTGCGCGTAAAAACAGCAACACAATGATGATAAAAATGATCGTGATGATAATGGTTATAATCCACGCTGATGGTTTATCCATAAATGGAAGTTTTACGTTTTCACCATAGAACCCAAATACGATGTTTGGAACACTTAGAATTAACGAAAAAACGGTTAAAAACTTAATCGTGTTGTTCAAGTCACTATCAAGGAGGTTGGAATAAGCGCTTGCTACTTGCTGAGTCGCGGCGTTCGCCATCTCTGCCATTGAAAGTCCCTGTTGAAGTTCGATACTGATATCTTCAACGGCAGCTTTTTGATCCTCAGTGAGGTCCCTTGTAAAACGCCGCTTGAAGTCGTTAATCATATCGTTGTTTGATCCGAGTGACGTTAGGAAATATACTAAGTCGGTCTGTAGATTAAGCAGGTGGTTGATGGCACTTTTATTGGCCTTGCCACGTAAGTTACGTTGAATGTTAGTTCTGACACTGTTGATTTGGTTAATATAATCAAAGTATTGGACGGATAGTTGGTACAACGTTTTATTAATTACGTCAATTGGTTGTAATTCTGCGAGTTGTTTTGAACCGGCTTTTTTTATAATGGAAGAAATGAGTTCGTTAACGAAATTAGTTTTATCGGCCGTGAACGTAAATAACATGTTGTCATGGGTTATGATTCCAATTGGTTCAGCAGAAACATCCCCGTTAAAACGAGTCGGTTCGGCCACATCAAAAATGAAAAGGAGGACTCCTTCTTCATCGTAATATTCAACCCGAGGTCGTTCGTGACGGTCAAGTGCATAATAGAGCATTTCGTTATTTAAATGGTATTCTGTTTTTAAAATTTCCTTATCAGCTGGACGGCAATCGATGGTTTTAATCCAGTTAATATTTTGGTTGATTTTTTCAATTTTAATCAATGCAAAACTACTCCCGTTACTATATTGTCAGATATCTTCATACTACACTAAATGGCTAAGTTAGTCGATTTTAGTGGGTGTTTCTTCCATTATAATGCGTAATTGGAAATGAGTAAGAAACTTTTTTAAGTAATCATAAATACTCAACAAAAAATAGTTGGCTAAGGTATAATAACCACATAGGGAGATGTTGTCCGTGAAACACAATAAAAAGAAAAACGTGTGGATTGCAGTTGTGATTGGAGTAGTCGTCGTCTTACTACTTGTGTTCGCTGCATTTAAGATTAGACACATGTTGATTAATCATTCATATCAAGTTCGACAAGAGCAAATGAATAACGCAACCAAGAAACGTGATAAAGAGATCGAAACTCAGCACAAAGAGTTTATTCAAAAAATTGGTGACCCAGCCGTTAAGATTTACGAGAAAAAACAACAGGTTTTGCCAAGTATCGTGATCGGACAGGCTATTCTCGAATCGAATTGGGGGCAATCCGAACTCTATAAGAAAGCCAATAATCCGTTTGGAATCAAGGGAACGTACAATGGTCAGTCAATCTCGTACGATACGACCGAGTACGTTAATAACAAGAAAACGACCGAAGTGGGTCAGTTTAGAAAATATCCATCGGTTGCTGATGCCATCGAGGATCATAATGAGACTTTAAATACCAAGTTTTTAAAGAAAACGGGCATTACGAGCTTTAGGCAAGAAGCCAACTTGTTGCAAAAAAATGGCTACGCTACCGATCCCGATTACGCTAATAAGCTAATTGGTGTCATCGTGAACCATCAATTAATGAAATACGACGTTAAAGCAATTAACAATTACTAATTACTAATTACTAATTACAACTAACTAATGGAGGAGTCTTTGATTGTTCGACCTACTCGCTAAATTATATGGTCCTTTTTTTGATCTACATAACTGGGAAACCGTCATAACGTCTGGAAATGACTGGTTGATTATTTTCTCATTGGTAGTGATTGAATGCCTTTTATCCGTTGATAATGCAGTTGTCCTTGCGGCCCAGACTCAAGTTCTTCCTACTAAAAAGTGGCAGGAAGAATCTTTGTTTTACGGAATGTGGGGAGCATACATCTTTCGCTTTTTGATCATCGGAGTCGGAGTGTACCTAATTAGGTTCTGGATCATTAAGGTCTTAGGTGCAGCTTATTTGTTTTATCTTGCGTTTAGTTTCTTTTATAATATGCACAAGAGTAAGCACAAAAAGAGCCGAACTCATCAGGTCAAACCAAATAAGAAAAACCACACTCGCAAGTACTTTTGGTGGGTGGTAGTTCAGATTGAATTCATGGACATTATCTTTTCAATTGACTCGGTGCTAGCGTCGTTAGCCATTTCACCTAATCCAGTGATCGTCTTAATTGGTGGGATGATTGGGATTTTAGCGATGCGTGGGGTAGCTGAAGTCATAATGATGTTGATGAAAAAGATTCCCGAACTACAGCCGATGGCGTACTTCTTGATCATTATCATTGCGTTGAAACTTTTCTTATCGATTCCAATGATTGACATTGAGATTCCAGCGGGATGGTTTGGCATCTTGGTAATTGTCACACTAGTGGCTACTTTAGTTATCCATGTGATTAACGTGAAGAGGGGGAAAGACTATGGAAGTGGATCTAGATCAGAATAATTTTGACTCAGAAATTACGGGACCAATGACCGTGGTTGACTTCTGGGCACCATGGTGTGGTCCATGTAAAATGATGGATCCGTTGATTTTAGAACTGGAACGTGAGTACAAAGGTCGAATCAAGTTTTTAAGGCTTAATGTCGATGATAATCAGGAGATTGCCAGAAAATACCGGGTCATGAGTATTCCAACACTAGTATTATTTCGTAACGGAAAGGGCGTTGAGAAGGTCACCGGAGTGTATCCTAAGAGTAAATTAGAGCACTATTTTAATCGAAAATTAGCTGAAAAATGATGAAATTAAGTAAAGTCTTATGCTTTTAATAACTTTTTTTATGGCAGAAGGCTTTTTCTTTTGCTAAAAATTGGTGTTGTGAAATGTTGATCAATCCCTGAAAACGGGCATTATTGCGAGTTTTGTTACATTGACGTTACAACGTGACAAAATAATCGGTTTTTTTAACATTGCTGTTTTTGCCATGTAAATAACAGTATTTAGAATGTGAAATTGTTGTTTGAGTATATTTCAGTTTTAAGAAAACGGAAGTAACAAAAATTTATAGGAGTGATTTATCATTTTATTAAAATCTAGAAACGTAAAGGTGCTTTTAGCATCTATTTTCACAGTAGCCGGTGTGTTAATGACTGCAGGCTTCAACGCCAATGCTGCCACTAACACTAATCAAGTTACCGTTAAGAGCGGTGACACAGTCTCAAAAATCGCAAAGCAACATAACACTAGCATCAGCAGCATTGTTAAGGCTAACCACCTTAAAAATGTCAACCTGATTCATGTCGGAGAAAAGTTAACATTACCTACTAACGCAAGCAACATGACTTACCAAAGTAACAATACTCAAACACAACCATCTGCTCAGGTAAGTAGCAATGCACAATACACTGCTGCACCACAGCAAAACGCACAACCTGCTCAAACACAACAACAAGCAACAACTACAACCACTACTCAACCTGCTGCAAGCAGTAACAATAATGCAAGCAATGCCGGTGATAACTCTGGTTTAGCATCAATTGCACAAGTTGAATCTGGTAACTCATACAGTGCTCGAAATGGTCAGTACATTGGTAAATACCAATTGTCTTCATCATATCTAAATGGTGATTACTCTCCAGCTAACCAAGAACGTGTGGCTCGTCAATACGCAGTTTCACGTTACGGTTCAATCGCTGCCGCTGCTCAATTTCGAGCATCACATAACTACTGGTAAGATTTAATTTCAAGTTAACGATTACTCAAACGAAAAACAAGATGCAAAAGGGACGAAGAATAATTCTTCGCGCCTTTTTTTGAATCCAAAAAATCCCAGTACCATATTTATGATACTGGGATTTATTTACTTAACCTTAGCTAAGAAGTAACGTTTCTTGCCGCGTCGTATGATGATAAACTTCCCGTCAAATTGAGCTTGGGGGTTAATTTCAGTATTGACGTCGGTAACCTTTGCTCCATTGATGGTAATAGCGCCATTATTAACGTCTTCTCTAGCCTGCCGTTTGGATTTATCAACTCCAACCGCAATGATTAAATCGACTACGTTTACGGGATCAGAACTAATCGAAGACGTAGAGACACTGTTAAATGCCTGACTAACTTCTTTTACTGATAGGTCTTGAACGTTGCCTTTAAAAAGAATTTTTGAGATATTTTCGGCCTGCTTAACGGCGTCTTCACCGTGCACAAATTTCGTGACCTCACGTGCTAACGTTTTCTGTGCTTCTCTTTTCCAAGGCTCATCTTTAACTTTTTGGGCCAGTTCATCAATTTGATCCTTAGGCAAAAAGGTGAAGTATTTGAGGTATTTGATAACGTCAGCGTCGTTTTGGTTTAGCCAGAACTGGTAAAATTCATACGGTGAGGTCTTTTCTGGATCAAGCCAAACAGCACCACCAGCGGTCTTTCCAAACTTAGTTCCGTCTGATTTAAGCATTAATGGGATGGTTAATCCGTATACCTCGGCGTCTTGACCTTCAACGCGATGAATGAGGTCAATTCCGGCCGTGATGTTTCCCCATTGGTCCCCACCACCAATCTGAAGTTGAACGTCATGGTCGAGGTAAAGAGTGAGAAAGTCCAGTGCTTGTAGGATTTGGTAGGTGAATTCTGTGAATGAAATGCCCTTTTCCAGGCGGCTAGCCACCACTTCCTTTGATAACATGGTGTTCACGTTAAAGAGTTTTCCGTAGTCACGAAGAAAATCAAGCAGTGACACGTTAGACGTCCAGTCGTAGTTATTCACGATGTGAATGTTACTGTCACTGCCAAAGAGGTGCTTCATTTGCTTTGTTAAGGCGTTAACGTTGTGTTTGACCATCTGTTTGGTCTGAAGGGGACGTTCAGTGTTTCTCCCACTTGGATCACCGATGGAACCGGTGGCCCCGCCGATTAGGATGTAAGGGTGAAAACCAGCCCGTGAAAAACGTTCCATGATCATAAACGGAATTAGGTGACCAATGTGCATACTATCACCAGTTGGATCGACCCCACAGTATAGGGCAATCTTTTTCTCGTTGGTTAATTTCTCTAGTCCGTTTTCGTCGGTTGTTTGGTTAATGGCGCCTCGCCATTTTAAATCTTCAATGATATTCATTGTTGTTTTCCTCCTGTTGTTGATAAATAAAAAGCGTCCTAGTAGTGATTGACTACTGGGACGCTTGTGCGCGGTACCACCCACGTTCAGATACAAAAGTACCTGCACTTATTTTGATGTGTAATTTTAGGTAGTTCATCTAATATCCTGTGTGGCTTGCACCAACCGCCACTTCTCTTATCACTTAAATATTAGACTACTTTTGATAAACTCATCGTATCATTACCTAGCCGAATTAACAATATGCAAATTATTCAAGGTAAATTTGACGTAACTGATGAATGTCGGCATTGGTCAATCCAATACCTTCATGGAGAAATTGGTTCATTCCGCCGTATAATTGATTGATTTCGTCCATTGCGGCATTGAAAAAGTCTAATGAGACACTATAAAGGGATCTTAGACTCTTTAGAGCTGCATCATTATATCCTTCTTCTTTGGCTTGCTCTAATCGAGCATCAATCACTGGTTTTGCCACCTGATTGGTTAACAGGTAATCTTCTTCGATGGTTTTACGATCGACCCCTAGGGCAGAGAGGATCATGGTCGCAGACATTCCGGTTCGGTCTTTTCCAGCTGTACAGTGAAATAGGACGGACTCGTCATCTTGCCTGTTATCGAGTAGAACTTCAAATAATTTTTTAAAAGCCAAACGACAGTGTTTCGTTTTAATCATGCTTTTATAGACGTGTTCCATATGATCATGACCATAATTAGGGTGATTGCACAGGACTTTCTTCATTTCAGCTGGACTTTTCGAATTGTCAGTTGCGTCTTCTTTAAAGATCGGATCAAAAATGTAGTCGACAGCAGAAGTTTCCACTTGATCGGCCAGCATGTCGACTTCAGGTTGACTTCTGAGATCAACGTCAAAGCGAACCCCGTAATGCTCAAGGGTTTTTAGATCATTTTCACTGAGCTCACCTAAGTGTCCCGCACGTAGTAACTTGTGCCACTTAGTGGTTTTACCATCAACAGTTTGGTATCCACCTAACTCACGAAAATTTTCACCAGTTGGAATGGCTAGAACTCTTTTATTTTCCATGTTTTCCATGTAACCCACCTTTCAATGTCAGTGTAATATAATTATATCATGAAGCCCGTGTTCCACATGATTTTTTGAGATATGATTTTACAAATATTAGAAAATAGAATAAGCTTAGCGTATGAAGATTATTAAGGAGAGTATGAATTATGGCAATGACTGAAAGACAAATGATTCAAGAAATCTTAAACACGGTTGACGTTGGTTATGATTTTGAAAACGTTGATGAAGATAACAAGCAGTACACGTTATTGATTAAACGTCAGGATAATGATGTTCGTGATTTAAACGAGATTAATGCTGAAATCAAGGAATACTTTAAAGATGCTGATTTTTCTTATGACGAACAGGTTGAGCCAAAAGATATTGATGCTGACATTCGGGTTGAAGTTAAGCGTTAATTAATGATGCCATAAAAGAGAAAGTAGATTTTAATCTACTTTCTCTTTTATTTTCAAGTAGTGAGATGAATTGAATCGTGCTAATATGAGTATCAAAAATACGATGAAACGGAGATGAACCAGTTGTCTGACAATAAAGATTACGTCCTAGCGATTGATCAAGGATCGACTAGTACGAGAGCGATCATTTATGATCATAGTGGTAGAAAAGTAATTGAGAGTTACAAGGAAGTTCCTCAAATTATCAATAGTGACGGATGGGTTGAACAGGATCCAAACGAGATTTGGAACTCCGTGCTTTCTGCCATTGCGAGTGCCTTGATTGACGCCTCCATTCACCCCGAAAACATTGCCTCAGTGGGGATTACCAATCAGCGTGAGACCACGGTAGTGTGGGACAAAGTGACCGGCAAACCCATTTACAATGCCATTGGTTGGCTTTCAAAACAAACTAATTCAATTGCTGAAGACTTAAAAAACAGAGGGTACGAGGACCTAATTCATAAAAAAACGGGCCTAGTCATTGACTCGTATTTTTCTGCTACCAAGGTCAGGTGGATTTTAGACCACGTTAATGGGTCACAGAAGCGCGCTTCTGATGGTGAATTGTTATTTGGGACCATTGATACGTGGCTCGTCTGGAAATTGTCTGGTGGGAAATATCACATTACTGATTATACGAACGCCAGTCGAACGATGATGTTTAACATTAATGACTTAAAGTGGGACGACGAAATCTTGAAGATTTTAAACATTCCAAAGATCATGCTTCCGACCGTTCATGCTTCTGATGAAGTTTATGGAACGACCGAAAACTACCAATTTTATGGTGTTAGTGTCCCAATTGCTGGAATTGCTGGCGATCAGCAGGCGGCGTTGATCGGACAAATGGGCTTTTCAAAGGGAATGGTTGAAAACACCTATGGTGATGGTGCTTTCATCATGATGAATACGGGACACCAGCCGCAGTACTCAGACGAGAATTTGTTGACGACCATTGCGTATGGAATTAACGGAAAAATTACGTATGCACTTGAGGGTTCAATCTTCGTGGCTGGAAGTGCGTTGACGTGGCTTCGAGACCAAATGAAGATTATCACCAGTGTTCCTGAGTCCAGACAGGCGGCTAAACGATCGACCGACCACAATGAAATCTACGTTGTTCCTGCTTTTAATGGATTAGGGGCCCCATACTGGGACCAAAATGTCAGAGGAGCCGTTTTTGGGATTACCCGAGGAACTAACAGTGATGATTTTGTAAAGGCCACGCTTCAGTCAATTGCGTACGGAACTAAGGATATCGTTAACACAATGGAGTCCGATACCGATCTCGATATTCCACAGATTCGAGCTGATGGGGGAGCTAGTCGCAATAGTTACTTAATGCAGTTTCAGTCTGACATTTTGAATGTTCCGGTTCAACGAGCCAGCGATGAAGAAACGACCGGATTTGGGGCTGCCATCTTGAGTGGACTAGCAACCGGGTTCTGGAAAGATTTAGATGAAGTTCAGTCCATTTACGAAGAGGGAAAGATTTTCACCCCTTCAATGAAAGCAGCTGAACGAGATAAATTGTATCAGGGATGGAAGCGAGCGGTTAAGGCCACGCAAGCTTTTAAACCCATTAATTAAGACTTGCTTTGGCAAGTTTTTAAATTTTTCTTAATGAAAACGTTTTCTTTTTATTTTTGACGTGTTATAATTAATTTCGTAAATAAGGGTTACAAAAGTATTTTGAAAAGAAGGTATGGGATATGAGTTTTGAAGCAATATTAATTGGATTAATTCCAGTGATTGGTTGGGGGCTATTTCCAACTATTTCATCAAAAATTGGTGGTAAACCAACGAACCAAATCTTTGGTGCCACAGTTGGTACATTGATTTTTGCGATTGTTGTCTTATTATTCACACAAGCTGGCTTCCCAATGGGCTGGAACTTAGTCTACGGAATCTTGTCTGGTATGGGTTGGGGCTTCGGTCAAATCATGGCCTTTAAAGGTTATTCTTTGATTGGTTCTTCAAGAGTTATGCCAATCACGACCGCATTTCAGTTGATTGTAACTGCTTTGTGGGGTGCATTTGCGTTAAGTAGTTGGCCTGGTATTGGTCACAAGATCATTGGAATCCTTGCTTTGATCGTTATCATTATCGGTGCCACTCTTACCACTTGGAGCCAAAACAAAGAAAACGTTAATAAAGGTGCGCTTGAAAAAGCCGTTATCTTACAGTTAATTGGTGTTATTGGTTACTGGTTATACTCAGCCGCTCCACAGGTTAATAACTTGACTTGGGCTAAGGGAGTTTTGCCACAGTCCACTTCAGTAATGACCCCAATGGAAGCATTCTTGCCACAGGCAATGGGAATGGTCTTGATGGCTATTATCTACGGTTTGATGAACATGAAGAGTGAAAATGTGTTTGCTGAGGGTGTTTCATACAAACAGATTATTGCTGGTTTCTTCTTTGCAATTGCCGCATTCTCATACTTGATTGCTGCACAACCAAACATGTTAGGTCTTTCAACTGGATTCGTTCTATCACAGGTATCAGTAGTTGTTGCTACCTTGACCGGTGTTTACTTCTTACACCAGAAGAAGACTCCAAAGGAAATGGTTGCTACTTTGATTGGTTTAGCTTTGATCATCGTTGCTGCTGCCGTTACCGTTATGCTATAAAATCATTAATCTCAAACAAAAAAACACTTCACATTATGTGAAGTGTTTTTTGTGTTCCTAATTATTTATAATAATGACTTCGTTTTAAAAGTTCAGCTGAACGTTTATTGATGGGAACAAATCCCTTATTTTGCAAATGCCGGAAAAACATCATATTGTATACAAAACTCCATGCTAATGGCATGATTGCAAAAATCTCATAGGCAGAGGATGCGATGTTTAATCCAGTTAAGACGGTAAGTGCCATTGCTAGGATAAAATCCACCCCTAGCATACAAAGGGTATTATAGAAATCACCACGAAAAATAGAAGGCCAGATTCCAAAAACTAGCGTAGTGAATGAGAAGCCCACCTTTTGGACTTTGACTTCTTGGGTTTCTTTATTTTGCACGACGGCGTAGTTAGGTGGCAAGAACATGTTGTTCATGCCATTATTCCCACTATTATTGCCGTTATCGAATGGATTCATTGACAATTGGACCTTTCTAAGACTTTAAAGTAAATTTGACGACGACTTCGACGTGCGGAGTCTGTGGCATCATATCAACTGGTTGCAGGTAGTCCACGTTATAAGACTTCGTTAGTTGGACCAGATTCTGAGCTAGCGTTGATGGATTACATGAAACATATACAAATTTTTGTGGTTTAGCGGTTAAAATGGCATCAATTAAGTGTTGGTCAAGGCCAACGCGTGGTGGGTCAACCACCAGTGCCGTGGGTTTAAAACCCTCGGTTATCCACTGCGGCATCAAATCCTCGGCACTGCCAAAGTAGTAGGTGGCGTTATCAATATGATTGATTGCTGCATTATGATTGGCGTCGGTGATGGCTTCCTTAATGGTATCCATTCCTCTAACTTCAGAAACTTGGTTTGCTAATGAAAGACCGATGGTTCCCACCCCAGAATATGCATCAATCAAACGATCATCAGAATCAAGATTGAGGGCTGTTCCAGCTAAATCGTAAAGTTTTGGTGTCATGATGCTGTTGAGTTGGAGGAAAGCTCTTGGTGACAACTCAAATGATAAACCATTAATTTTTTCGGTAATACTGTCATTTCCAGCTAAATGAACCGTCTTTTCTCCCCAGATCAAAGGTGAGTCACCAGGATTGATGTTTTGCATGACGGAAGTGACTTCTGGAAGGCGATCGGAAATCATTTCTAAGAGTTGATTTTTCTTAATCAACTTGGGCGTGTTAGTGATGAAAACCACCTGCACGTCGTTAGTGTTGAGGGCTGCTCGGACTATCAAGGTTTTTAAAATGCCAGAGTGATTGGATTCAACGAACGTTGGGATGTTTAGATCCTGAACCATTTCGACTAAAGCGTGCATAACCTTCATGGTAAGCGGATACTGAACGGAGCAGGTCTCCATGTCGACCACTTCGTGAGTTCCTTCTTTATATAATCCGGCGATGACTCTTCCGTTTGCTTCAGTTCGAACTTGAAACTGGGCCTTATTACGGTACTCATAGGGATTATCCATCCCGATCGTTTCCCTGACATCATAATGATCATAAGCCCTCGGATGATATCTTCTAAGCGATTGTTTAACTAAATCACGTTTGAATTCCAGTTGCTTAGGGTATGCGAGGTCTTCGAGTTCAAAACCACCAACTTCTCCAGCATATGGATCACGCGGTTTAACCCGAAAGGGACTTTCCTTATCAATTTGAACTAATTTTCCGCGTAGGTATTTAGGTTTAATCTCAGTTACATCAGCTTGAACTAATTCACCAACTAGCGCACCAGGAATAAAAATTAATTTGCGGTGAAAATAACCAATTCCCTCACCATTAATTCCGAGACGCTTGATGGTGACCGTAACCCGTTGGTGGAGTTCTACCGAAACATTTGACGATCTTTTTGAACCGTTTCTAACTCTTTTATAACTCATTAGAACTCCTTTTTTCTTCATAACAACGTCTACGTCATTATAGCAGACTCATATATGATACAAAAGTGTTGTATAATCATACTGTTAATTTGTTAAAAAGAAAAGAGAGGTATCAAAATGGCAGTACTAGAAACTAAAAACCTATGCTACGACGCTGATGGACGTGAGATTATCAAGGATATCAGCTGGAGCGTTGATGCCGGAGAGATCGTTACGATCACTGGTCCATCAGGGAGTGGGAAGACAACTTTTGTGAGACTTTTGGCGGATCTTTTGACTCCCAGTTCTGGTGAAGTAATTTTTGAAGGCCAAAACGTCGCTGATTTAAATCCAATTGAGTATCGGAGAAAAGTATCATACGCCGTTCAGCAACCCACCTTGTTTGGCAATACGGTCAAGGATAATCTTGAGTTCCCATATCAGATTCGAAATAAACCGTTTGATAAAGAACATGCGTTAAAAGCACTTCAAACCGTCGATCTAGGTGATGGTGATTTGGATCGGACGGTCGATAATCTTTCTGGTGGGGAACGCCAACGGGTCGCATTAATTCGCAACATCATGTTTGTGCCTGATGTGCTTATTTTAGATGAGGTTACCACTGGCCTTGATGAGAACACCAAGGAAAGTGTGCACAAGATGATTAACTACATTAATCAAAAAGATCACACCACGGTCATCATGATTACTCATGATCAAGGTGAGATTGACCATGCCACCGAGTTAGTCACAATTGTTAACGGACGACTAGTTAAAGGAGATAAAGATGCCTAATTTAATTGTTTCAAATCAAGCGCTCGCATTAACTGGACTCCTGGTCTTAATCGCGTTATTTGTCGGATGGAAAGAAAAGTTGGGCATTGATAAGTCAATTATCATTGCCACCATCCGTTGTGTGGTTCAGTTATTTATAGTTGGGTACGTTTTACGATTCGTTTTTCGGATCAATAACGTTTTTTTAACCCTGATTTTAATCTTAATTATTTTGTTTAACGCCGCTTATAACGCCAAAGGACGTAGTGACGGTATGGAACACGCATTGCCCATTTCCATCATTGCGTTAGGAAGTAGCACGATTGTCGTACTTGCGGTATTAGTCTTTGCGGGAGCAATTAAATTTATCCCGTCTCAAGTGGTACCAATTACCGGAATGGTTGCCAGTAACTCAATGGTTGCCTTGGGACTTTGTTATCGAAGTATGAATTCCATGTTTAAAGACCGGAGACAGCAGATTATTGAAAAATTAGCTCTGGGAGCCGACGTGAAGACATCCTGTTCTGACATTGTGCGTGACAGCATTAAGACCGGGATGCAGCCCACGATTGATACTGCGATGACCGTTGGACTGGTTAGTTTACCCGGGATGATGGCTGGTTTAATCTTTGCTGGTGTTGATCCGGTTAAGGCCATTAAGTACCAGATCATGGTAACTTTCATGTTGCTTGGGATTACGGCCGTTAGTTCAATCATCGCATGTTACATGGGTTATCATAGTTTTTACACTAAAAATGACCAGCTTAGAAATATGAATTAATAAGTAAAGGCTCTGATTAGGAGTCTTTTTTATTGCTTCTGATAGGATAAATTGATGGAGTGGTTTATAATTCAATTGGGTCAACAGTTAAATTGGAAAAACGAAAAGAGGGATTCTATGAGTAAAATGACAGCAAGTAGAGCACTGGTGAAAGTGCTTGAGAGTTGGGATGTCGACCATTTGTATGGCATCACAGCTGGCTCTTTGAATAACTTATTGAATGCGCTAGATGAGGAAAAAAAGAACATTAAATATATTCAGGTTAGACATGAAGAGGTCGGTTCTTTGGCCGCTTCCGCTGACCATAAGTATACCGGTAAGATTGGGGTCGCCTTTGGTTCGGCTGGTCCTGGTGCGACTCACATGTTTAATGGTTTATACGACGCGAAGGAAGACAATACGCCAATGCTAGCCCTCGTTGGACAAGTTCCCCAACCAATGATGAACACGCGGTTCTTTCAGGAAATGGATGAACTGCCAATGTTTGCTGACGTTTCGGTTTACAACCGCCAGGCGTCAACTGCCGATCAGATACCAAAGATTATTGATGAAGCCATCAGGACGGCCTATCAAAAGAAGGGGCCAGCAGTCGTCATCTTACCGAATGATTTACTTGGAACTGAGATTGACTATGAACCAACTAAGACAGCCAACGTTTCAAGTAGCATTAAAACGGTTCACCCTAAACAAGCTGACGTTGATGAAGCCATTAAGATGATTAAGAAAGCCAAACATCCGGTTCTTTGGTACGGAAGAGGTGCTAAGGGTGCCCGAGATGAGATCGTGAAAGTTTCCGATCAGTTTAGCATGCCAGTCTTGTCCACGGCTCCTGCAACTGGGATTATGCCAAACGACAATCTGAGTTACATGGGTGCTCGTGGTAGACTGGGAACGAAACCCGGATTTGAAGTTTCGCAGGCTGCCGATCTGATTATTATGCTGGGAAACGACTTTCCGTTTGCTCGCTTCATGCCTAAAGATAAAAAAATCATTCAAGTTAATAACAATCTGGCTGATTTGGGTCGTCAGTATCAGGCCAACCTCACGATTCACGGTGATGCCAAGGAATTCTTAGAAATGTTAATTGATTCAGATGTAAAGCTTCCTAAGAGTGATTTCTTAAAAGCCGCTCGAATTGATCGCGAGAATTGGTTAAAATGGCTTGATAGCATTGCGACTGACTACGACGAGGGTCTTAGAGCTGAGACTGTTTTGAAAGCAATCGCTGACCATTCTAAGTCGAATGCGGTTTATGGACTTGACGTTGGAAACAACACCATGCATTCCATTCGTCAACTTCCCTTTAATCAGCAGCAGCAGTTTGCCATGTCACCGTGGTTTGGAACAATGGGCTTTGGTCTACCAGCTTCCATTGCTGCTAAACTCTCATATCCTGATCGTCAAGTTTGGTCGATTTCAGGTGATGGGGGATTCGCAATGGTCATGCAGGATGTGATTACGCAGGCCAAGTACAACTTGCCGATTATCAATGTCGTTTTGTCAAACGAACGCTTTGGTTACATTGAACACGAAGACGTTCAATCTGGCATTAGTGATTATGGTGTTGACCTCTATCAAGCGGATTTTGCCCAGGTTGCTGAAGGCATGGGTGCTCATGGCTTTAAAGTTTCAGGTCAAGATGAACTTGATAGTGTCATGGTTGAGATTGACCGAATGCAGGCTGAAGGTAACACGAAGCCGATTGTGATTGACGCTAAGATTAAAGCGTTTGACCCAATTGATACTAGTTTTGTCCCACTTGACCCAGAGAACTTTGACCAAAAAACGATTGATGCGTACAAGAAACGTTATAACGTTTATGGTCAACCAGCATTGAGCGAGATTTTAAAAAGTTTGAAATAGTGGTTTAAATAAAAATAACCGATCTCGGTTGAGATCGGTTATTTCTTTTGCTTATTTTTTCTTTGTCTTTTCGTCTTCGTCAATATCAACGGCAACCGTTGATTCATCACCAACATCTAACGCTTGATGCTTTAGGTGAGGGAAGATGTATTTATCAGCAAGTCCAGTGATTCCACCTTGGAATAGGAACGCAAAGATCGTTCCAACTCCTAAGTTAGTAAATTGACGAGTAATTGCAAAGGCAACCACTGCCATGACAGTTGGTGGGATGTAGGAAGCCCACATGGCTTTCCCAGCAGCACCATTGAAGTACTTAAATCGCAGGATCTGCATCAAATCATCAGCGGGATGCAAGACTAAGTTGACTCGTTGGTAGATTGAGATGGCGGTTGCAATCAATGCTACCCCGAAGAAATTTAAGAGGACATAGAAAGCGACCATCATCCAACCCTTGGCTTCAGGGAATCCAGCAAAAAATGATACTTTTCCAATTACTGGAAGTGAACCATCCATGAAGAAGTCATCAAAGACCTGGATGAGTGCTGAGAACGGAACCATGAAGATGACGTTTCCAATGGCACGTCCCCAATCCCAGTGACCGACTAAAAAGGCATTCAAAATGGTAATGGCAACTCCCAAGATTAGAAATGCCCAGAATAAGTTCCAGTGAAATGCATTTCCAAGGTTGGTTTCGGCTGCGGTCCAGTAAGCTGAACCTAGAAAAGATGGATGAATCTTAGCAGTTGTTACTAGAGTCAAAACATTTCCAGCAGAGTTAATTATTAATGAAAGGATAAAGAACATAATTGAAGCTGTCATGGAAATGGTACGTTTGGCTTTTCTATTAGCGGTTTTCTTCGCCATAGTTTCCCTCCACGATCAGATTTTGGTTCAATTATTTAAGATTACCATTAACTTTAACAATTGACTTGCCTTGAACCTTGTCAGTACCAGCTAATACACCAGGTACTTGTTCTAAAGTAAGGATGTTGTGTTGGAAAGGTGTAACCTTAACGGAACCATCTGAAAGTAAAGCAATTGAATCTTCGAAACTGTGGGGGTTAATCATTGAACCTTTGATGGTTAATTGCTTCTTGAAGATTTCGTAAGTGTTCATGTTAAATGTTTGACCTGGTGCACCAACACCAAACATCATAACTTGAGCGCCAGGATTAGTTGCTTCAACAGCTTGTTCTTGGGTTTCAGGCTTTCCAACACATTCGATTACCATGTCGTACTTGTCAGTGATTTTTTCCTTAGTCGTGTTGATAACCTTGTTTAAGCTAAGTTCTTTCTTTTCCCAAGCAAGGTTTTCATCATGTCTACCAGTCATGTCAATGTTCTGGATTCCGTAGATTCTAAGTAGTTGAGCAAACAACTTAGCCATGTATCCATCACCAATGATTAAAGCGTGTTGGTAAGGGGTAATGTTTTCGGTGATCTTCATCGTGTGAACGGCACATGAAAGTGGTTCCATTGAGCATGCAGTTTGAAGTGATAGTTCATCAGGAATGTGGTAAACAACCTTTTCTGGGGCGGTGAAGTAGTCTTCAAGACCACCATCTCTAGTTACACCAACGGCCGATAGGTTTTCACACAATTCATAGCGGCCAGTGTGACAGTAGAAACATTTGTCACAGTAAATGTTAGGGTCAACAACAACACGGTCACCCTTCTTGAAGTCCTTAACGTTCTTTCCAACTGCGGAAACAACTCCAGAGTTTTCGTGACCTAACACGATTGGAGGAGTAGCATCAGCTGAACCTGGGAGACCATTGTATAAGGCGTGGTCGGTACCACAGATACCAGCGTAGGCAGTTTCAACTAAGACTTCGTCGTCCTTAGGGGTTGGGACATCTCTGTCTTCAATCTCCATGTGTTGCTTAGCTGTCATAACTAAAGCTTTCATTTTTGACATAAGATAACTTCCTTTCGAAAAGTTGATGAATTAATATCGTTACAATCTGAACATAACTGATCGAAAAAAATGGAAAGATTTCTTTCAAGAATATCAGATTTGTTTCCAAGTAATAATGTAAACCGTTTGAAAACTGTTTGCAAGAGCATTCCAGCTTCTGAAATAGATCCAATAAAAATTGAACAAAGAAGAAATTTGATAAGTGAAATAGATAACGGCATTAGAGTGGGAATTAAGCAATTAATTTTAATTATTGTTATGAAAAAATTACGAAAATATTTCACAAAATTATTTTTTTAATTTTCCGTTAAGGCCAGTCTTACTTTCAGGTTAAAATTTACTTTTGGTTAAATTGGTTTAAAATGGACACTACTAAAAAAGAAGGAGAGAACCAAATGGCTTATTTAGAACTAAGAAACATCAAAAAGTCCTATTATGTGGATAATCAGGATTTTCATGTTTTAAACGGGATCAGTCTCAACTTCGATCGTGGGGAATTTGTTTCCATCCTGGGAGAATCTGGTGGTGGAAAGACGACCCTTATGAATATTATCGCTGGACTAGACAGTGATTATTCCGGTGACGTTTTAATTGACGGGAAATCGTTAAAAAAAGATACCAGTAAACAACTTGATGAGTATCGGCGCAACACAATTGGTTTTATCTTTCAAAACTTTAACCTTGTGAATCATCTGACCATTAAAGAGAACGTGATGGTCTCTTTAGAAATGACAACTTTAACGCATAAACAACAAGAAGCACGGGCCACTGAGCTTTTAAAAAAGGTTGGTTTGTATGACCACCGTAACAAGTACCCCAATCAACTCTCAGGTGGACAAATGCAGCGGGTTTCAATTGCTCGAGCACTTGCTTCTGACCCAGATATCATCATTGCTGATGAGCCAACTGGTGCCTTGGACGCTCAAAATACCGATGACATCTTGGAACTAATGAACGAAATTGCCGAAGACGGAAAACTGGTAATTGCCGTCACCCATTCTCAGGTGGTTGCCAATTATGGAACGAGAATCGTTCATTTAGCCAACGGGAAGATTGATGAAGATAGGATTTTAAAACCCATTTACCCGGTTAATAAAACGCAGGCGGACTTTCAGGCGCGTCCGGCCAAACTTGCTTCCATCTTTACGATGGCCTTTGAACACTTTCGTTATAACCTGAAGCGCAACCTGTTAATTATTTTTGGGGCGGCCATCGGCATCTTTTCGGTCATTTTCATGTTAGGTCTCGGCAATGGGGTCAAGGGATACATTAATCATGAAATTTATTCAGAGGTTAATCCCACTACCATTCAGGTTAGTCGAAAACAGAAACAAGGAGAGGAACAAAATCCTAAAAATGAACTTCTGACCAACCAAGATAACCAACAGTTGCAGGACCTAAAGAACGTCAAAAGTTCAACGTTGGGTAAGTTTTTAGCTGGCGGTCAGTTTAAAGCGGCCGATAAAACCGCTTCCGTTCAGTACATTCAAACGTACTATCAGGGAGCGGTCTTAAAAAAGAACATTAAATCCGGAACGGTTCCCACTAAAGATAATCAGGTGTTGATTAATAAGAAGACGGCCCAAAGCTTTAATAAGAAGAAGCCGTACGACATGACGGGCCAAAAAATTAAGTTGTTTGCGAATGCCCCCGATGACAACGGGCAGCCCCATGTCCTATCAAAAGAGGTTACTGTGAGTGGGGTGACTAGTGACGTGAACCCAATGGCACTTGTTAGTTCCAACACAATGAAGTCAATGTTTAGTGGGGCTACAATGAAGTACGAACCGAACTTTGCCGCGGTGAACATTGCTGGTGGAGTTCCCAACGTTCAGCCGGTTCAAGATAAGATTAAGGCGTTGAAGGGGCCCAATCAACAAGCTAAGTACCAAATTACTGGAGCGGGGGCGATTGTATCAACACTGAACACTTACATTAACGTCGCTGTTTGGGTTCTAGCAGGAATTGCGGCAATCTCGCTCCTTGTGTCAGCAATTATGATCATCGTGGTGCTCTACATTAGTGTTGCCGAACGAACCAAGGAGATTGGGATTCTAAGGGCACTCGGTTTTACCAAGGGCAACATTCGAAACCTATTCTTCTCCGAGGCCTTTATTCTGGGAGTCTTCTCGTCCATTTTTGCGGTTATCATCGCTTACCTGGTCGAATGGGGAGCGGATACAATTTCAAGTGGAGCGATTAAGTACGCAATTGTTCAAATTTCACCGGCCAATGCCATTATTGGGGCGCTAGTCTTTGTTATTATTTGTTTACTAGCAGCACTTGCTCCAGCAGCCAAGGCCGCTAAGTTAGATCCAATTGTGAGTCTGAGTTCCGAATAAAGATTAAAAAATTAATTAAGCTATTGCAATTATAGGGAAGTTGGACCAAACTAACTTTTAAACCAAATAAGAGCTATCCCGTTAATTCGGGATGGCTCTTATTCATTAGGAATTACTAAATTGTAATGGAGGGGTTCATTTTGAGAATTGGAATTGCGGCAAACGTTAACCGGATTAAGACGCCTAACTATAACCTTGATTACGCCAATTATACTGCTCAAGTTTTTATTGATTTACTGCAAAAACACGGCATTCTGCCTGTTATTATTCCCATGGCTGAGCTTGATATGATTTCCGAATACGTTGACTTAGTTGACGGCTTAATTATTCCTGGTGGTCAAGATGTTCAACCGGAATTATTCCACGAAAAATCAGTCGAACCAGACGATGCGCACTATCGACCCCATGATGAGTGGGAAATGGGACTGATTAAAGAAATGGTGCGCCGGAGAAAACCACTTTTAGGAATCTGTCGGGGGCTTCAAGTCTTAAACGTAGCTTTTGGTGGTAGTCTTTATCAAGACATTGCCACTGATTTACCCAAGTCTAACGTTCAACACGTGAAACACGACGATCCAAAGCATAATTTTCATGAGGTGCAAGTGAAAGCCAAAAGCCAGTTGGTCCGTTCCGTTGGCAATCTTCCCGTTGTGAACTCAATTCATCATCAGGCCCTAAAAAAGGTCGGAGAGAGTTTGACCGTCACGGCCAAATCTCCCGATGGCGTCATCGAAGCGGTTGAAAATGAAGATGCTAGTATCATGGGAATCCAGTGGCACCCAGAATTATTGTGGCAAAACGATCCAAAAGAGGAACAGTTGTTTTTGGACTTCTTTGAGCGAACCAGTAATCAATAAATAGCGAAAACCACCTTGATAGAAATATCAGGGTGGTTTCTTTGTTACTTGTTGTTTTCAAAGTATTCTTCATCGTGATTGGTGCTGTGACTTAGTTCGACCATCTTGCCGGTTTGATTGTAAACTAACCATTCGGCGAGGTTCACGACGTGGTCACCAATCCGTTCGAGCAATCGGATGACCATTAAGTAGCTTAGGGCCGCTTGCGCCGTCTTACTGTTCTTTTTCAGGGATTCAGTTACTAACTTTCTGGTGGAATGGTAATACTTGTCAATTGATTCATCCTGGTCAGCAATTTTCTTGGCTTCCGAGGCATTGCCCTCAAAGAAGGCCTCTAGTACCTGTTCTAACATTGAACGGACTTGTTCAGTCATTTCACTGATGACTTTTTCGACCGCCGGGATTCGTTCATGGCCCTTGGCGTTAATGGTTTCTCTGGCAATCGTATTGGCGTGATCGCCGATTCGTTCAATGTCGGTACTGGCCTTTAGGATGCTGATAATTTGACGAAAATCACTGGCAACGGGTTGCTGGAGTGCGATCAGTTGTAAGGACTGTTTCTCTAAATCCATTTCTTCGTTGTTAATCTTGGGGTCTTCCGCAATGATTTTGCGTGCGAGGTCCTTATCATGATCAATGAAAGATTTGGTGGCTTGATAGATTTGTTCACTACTGTCAAATCCCATTTCCATGAAGTGTCCTTTAAGTTTCTTTAATTCATCATCAAATAATGCTCCCATAGTCATTCTCCTTATCCAAATTTTCCGTTGAGATAGTCACTTGTTTCTTGCTTATCAGGATTCATAAACATTTTTTTGGTTTTGCCTACTTCCACTAGTCGACCGTTCAGCATGAACGCCGTTTTGTCTGAGATTCGAGAAGCTTGCGACATGTTATGAGTCACGATGATGATCGTATACTTGTCCCTGATGTTTAGGAGGGTGTCCTCAATCATCTGACTCGAAATAGGGTCGAGCGCGCTCGTTGGTTCATCCAGTAAAATCACGTCTGGTTGAATGGCCAAGAGTCTAGCAATGCAGATTCGTTGTTGTTGTCCTCCAGAAAATGAAAGCGCACTTTTATGAAGTTTGTCCTTAACTTCATCCCAGATAGCCGCCTGCTTTAGAGATTCTTCAACGCGTTCGTCCAATAATTGCTTATCCTTAACGCCAGCTAATTTTAAGCCAAAGGTGACATTATCGTACACGGAAAAGGGGAAGGGATTGGGTTGCTGGAAAACCATTCCGACTTCTTTTCGGAGTTCCACGATGTCTTCTTTTGGACCATAAATATTGTGACCATTGAGCGTGAAGCTTCCCGTGATGGTAATGTTTGGAATAAGATCATTCATTCGGTTTAAACAACGGAGGTATGTCGACTTTCCGCATCCAGATGGTCCAATTAGGGCGGTAATCTCATTTTGTTTGAAGTTTAAATTAATGTCGTGCAACGCTTTTCGCTTTCCATAGTACAAATTGACGTTTTCAGTTTTGATAATCTCTTTTGGTTCCGTTTTAGTTGTCATTTACTTCTCCTTAACCGAAGTTGCCGGAAATGTAATCCTCAGTGGCTTTGACCTGTGGTCTGGTGAAAATGTCAGCTGTTTTAGCGTACTCCATGACGTGTCCAAGATGGAAGAAGGCGGTATAGTCACTGACTCTGGCAGCTTGTTGCATGTTATGGGTCACGATGATAATCGTATATTTTTTCTTTAACTCTAGAAGCGTTTCTTCAATCTTAGAGGTTGAAATGGGATCAAGAGCACTCGCTGGTTCGTCTAACAACAAGATGTCAGGTTGCATGGCGATTGAACGAGCGATACAGAGCCTTTGAGCCTGTCCACCAGATAATTCAAGGGCGCTTGTATCCAGCTTGTCTTTGACTTCGTCCCATAGTGCAGCGGCTTTTAAACTTTGTTCTACTCGTTGATCAAGTTCCTGTGGATCTTTTACGCCATGTTTTCTAAGCGCAAATTTAATGTTCTCACGAATGGTTTTGGCAAAGGGGTTGGGGTGTTGAAAGACCATGCCAATGTTTTTCCGAAGGACGTAGACGTTTAATTTTTTTTGGTTAATGTCTACGTCTCTGTACATGATTCTACCGGTAACGTTTGCCACACCATCATTCATTCGATTGAGACAGCGAAGGAAGGTTGATTTACCAGATCCCGAGGCTCCAATGAGGGCGGTGATCTTGAACCTTGAAAACGCCAGTGAAGCATCAAAGGTAGCTTGCTTTTTACCGTAGAAGACGTTCACGTCCTCGGTCTCAAGGGCCATTTCTCCTGGTGGTGTAATAATTTGATGGTGGTCTAAATCGTAATTTTGTTGAGCCATGTTTTAACCTCGCTTTTTTCTAGAAGTCCCAGTCATCTTGCGGTAAGCCCAGTTACCTAAGAACCGAGACGACAGGTTAAAGACTAAGATAACAATGATAAGAACCGCTGAAGCGCCGCTTGAAACAACGTGTGCGTCTGGAACAATTCCCTCGGTATTTAGTTTCCAGATATGAACTGCAAGGGTCTCAGCTGGACGCATGGGATTTAAGAAACTGCTGGGATTGAAAGGATTCCAGTTGGTGTAACTTACGATTGGGGCACTTTGACCAGCAGTATAAATCAAGGCGGCGGCTTCTCCAAAGATTCGACCAGAACTAAGGATGACACCGGTGATGATACCCGGGATCGCGAGGGGTAGCACAACTCCAGTAATGGTTTTAAACTTGGAGAGTCCAAGCGATAACCCGGCTTCTCTTTGTAACTTTGGCACCTCTTCGATGGAATCTTCGACACTTCTGGTAAGGAGTGGCAGGTTGAAGATGGTTAAAGCAATCGCTCCTGACAGAATGGAGTAGTCAAGTTGAAACTTGATTACTAGCACCAAGTATCCAAACAGACCAACGACAATGGAAGGCAATGAACTTAGAACCTCAATGGCCGTTTTAACGAGCGTTGTGAGCCAGTTGTCCTTGGCGTACTCTGCCAGGTAAATTCCGGCCCCAAGACTGATTGGCAGCGAGATGATGATCGTCAGTATTAGCAGGTAGACGGAATTAAAGAGCTGATCTCTAATTCCACCGCCGGCACTGATCGAACTGGACGTGGTGGTTAAAAACTTCCACGAGATATCGGGTAGACCGGTAATGAGGATGTAACCGAGTAGGAAGATTAAGATCAGAACTACGACTAAGACTAAGGCCCAGATGGTCCCAATGGCGAACTTATTAATTTTTTTGGCATTTATTTTCATTTTTTAAATGCACTCCTCTTTCCAATTAGTTTTACGATGACGTTGAATACTAGTGACATTACTAGTAAAACTAAGGCCAGTGTCCACAAGGCGTTGTTAGGTAACGTACCCATGATGGTATTACCCATTTGAGTCGTCAGTTGACTGGTTAAAGTTGCAGTTGGACTTGTCAAGCTGGTTGGCATGAGGACTGCATTTCCAATGACCATTTGAACGGCTAGTGCTTCACCAAAGGCGCGCGCCATTCCGAAGATCATCGCGGTAAGGATTCCCGGAGTGGCAGCCCGTAAGACCACTTTGTACATCATTTGCCATTTAGTGGCTCCAAGTGAAAGAGCAGCACTCCGGTAGTCTCGTGGAACGGCCTTTAAAGCATCGACTGACATTGAGGTGATGGTCGGAAGAACCATGACGAACAAAACGATGGTAGCTGGTAAAATTCCAGAACCGGTCCCTCCAAACACCGTTCTAACGATGGGAATCAAGACCATTAGGCCGATGAAACCATAAACAACGGATGGAATTCCAACGAGTAATTCGATTACTGGTTGCAGAATCTTTTGCCCTCGTTTGGGAGCGATTTCGGTCATGAATAGGGCCATGGCAATCGCAAATGGGGTGGCAAGAATAGCGGATAGTAGGGTGACCGCAAATGACGTGACGATCATTGGAAGTGCCCCAACTTCTGGTTTCCCATTTGGTCCCGTTTGACTGGGATTCCAGTCCCCCTTAGTGAAGAAATCGATGATACTGACGTGATCGGAAGTAAAGGTCGCCAGTCCCTTGGTGGTGATGAAGAAGAGGATGGTAATGACGAGGATGCCGATCAGGCCGATACATATGAGACTGATAAAATGACCAACTTTATCTTGATGAGTTTCTTTTGATGGTTTCAGTAATTTTTCTTTAATGTCATTCATATAAAAACCACTTTCATAATTATTTAACCGCTTGAACTTGACCTTCAGCATTCTTTTCAAATTTCATGTTTTTAACTTGAATGTATCCGATCTGCTTGACTAATTTCTGTTGAACATGATCTGAAAGCATGTAATCAATAAATTTTTTGGTGGTTCCACTGGGCTTGCCCTTGGTATACATGTGTTCATACGACCAGATTTTCCAATTGTTATGTTCCACGTTGGGGTCGGTTGGTTGCACCTTATCGATGGAAATACTTTGCGTTTTATTGTTTAAATATGGAAACGAGAGGTAACTAACCGCACCGGGAGTCGATGAGACAATCTGTTGCACCGTTCCGTTTGAGTCTTGTTGCTGAGCGTTGACGGCTTTTTTGCCCTTTAAAACGGATTGTTCAAAGGTCATCCTTGTCCCACTTCCTTCGACTCGGTTAATCACCACGATTTTGACGTTATTTCCGCCAACCTGTTTCCAGTTGGTAACTTTACCAGTGAAGATTTGTTCAAGTTGTTTCATTGAGAGATTTTTCACTCCCACTTTTTTATTGGCAACCGGGGCAATTCCAACAACGGCAACCTTATGATCAACTAAATCTTTAGCAGTAACACCTAGTTGTTGGGAAGCAAAGACATCTGAATTACCAACATTGACGGCTCCCTGTTGAATTTGGCTTAGGCCAGTTCCAGATCCACCACCCTGGACGTTAATGTTAACTTTCGGGTTACTAACCTGATACTCCCGACTCGCTTGCTCGACCAGTGGTTGAAGTGCTGTGGAGCCAACGGCGGTAATCTTATTACCGTTTTTTGCCTTGGTGGAAGAAGATGATCCGCACGCGGCTAGTCCCAGCGCCAGCAGTCCACACGTTAATATCAATGCAACCTTTTTCTTTTTGCCTAATGACATGGACGAAATCTCCTTTGGTTTAAATGGACATTATTTTGTTTACGAACCAAGTATATAAGGTGAATGTAAATGTTAAGTAAATTTTACGGTCTTTTTATGTAAATGTTTGGTAAAGCCAAAAAGAACCCCTTCAAGTGCTATTGAAAGGGTTCTTAAATAACGGTGTTATTAAAAACAAACTAAATGGACAGCCATGCCATCCATCCCGGGTAGAAGAAGTCGTAGAGGTTGTTACACAGCATGATGGCCTCTTGCTCGTTATACCGATGTTTCAAAATGTCACAAAAAGTAGCATAAAACGAGAACACGTGAAAATGCAGTTCCTGGTAGTTAAACTTAAAGCTAACAAGGATGATGTTACGTTCTTGCATGATCCCAATGGCGTTAGCAATTTTTTGGGTAAAGTATTTCGTTAGCATTTCGGCTAGATTGTCGTACTTCGACCCCTCTGATTTAAAAAGAATTAATTCCTTATACTTCGGATTAGCGTAAAGGGTGTGGATGATTGGATTCATATTCAAAATGTTTTGTTTCCACACCGTTTGAACGCTGGCTGGACTGATTTTAGCCATTCCCTGATTAAACTGATTCTCATATTCGTCTTTTAATTGCTTAATAAAGGGATCAAGAATTTCATCTAGAATCGCATCCTTTGATTCAAAGTGTTTGTAAAAGGAACCGGTTGTCCGGTTAGCGTTTCGGCAAATTTCACGAATCTTTGTCTTATCAAACCCGTTTTTTAGAAAGGCCTTAAACCCGGCTTCTAGTAGTAGGGAATGGGTTTTATCCTGGTTACGAACGTTTGCCATGAAAATTCCTCCAGTGGATTGATTGCTTAATTTAAGATAACAGTGTTATATTAAGTGAGTATTATTTGCTTAAGGATGGTCAACTTAACTCCGGATGATTTTTCAAAGGAGAAAAACAATGATAAAAAAGTTTAAGTTAAGTATAACAGCAATTTTAATCTTATTTTGTGTCATCGTGCTAGTTGGTTGTGGCAAAAAATCAGGAGATGAACGGGCCAACCATAAGCTGAGAGTGGTTACCTCAACTAATTTTTATGGTCAAATTGCGAAAAATGTTTTGGGAAATCAGGGGAGCGTTCAGCCGATTATTAAGGGAAGCGGTGACCCACACGATTTTGATCCTTCAACGAGTGATGCGAATCAAGTTGCAAGAGCAGACGTGGTTGTTGAAAATGGCATTGGATACGACGATTGGATGAAAAAGCTGGTAAAGAATGGAAGTGATCAGACGTCGGTTGTCAACGTTTCAAAGGTGATGAACCGAAAAAATGGGGATAACGAGCACATTTGGTATGATCCTGACACCGTTAATAAGCTCGTCTACCGACTCGCAGACGTCTACAGCAAAAAACAACCGAATCACAAACGTTATTTTCATGATAATGCCAAGCGGTATTTAAAAGAATATGAACCAGTTAAGCAGCAGGCGGAAAAGGCACGAGATAATCTGAACGATTACCAGTTAAATCGCAAGGTCGACGTCAGTGAACCGGTTTTCGATGATGCCCTTCAGTACATGGGATACAAGGTAAATGACCCTGATTTTGCCAATGCGACCGAGAAGGAGATTGACCCGTCACCTAAGAGTATTCAAAACATCAGGGATGATATCACTCACCATCGGATTGCTTTCTTTGTTGATAACACGCAGGCTGACAGTAAAATGGTCAAGAACCTCGTCAAATTAGCTAAGGATCATGATGTGCCGGTTGTAAAATTGACCGAAACGATTCCTGAAGATAAAAACTACTTGGAGTGGATGGATAATGCCTATCAGCAGGTGGTCAAAATTCAAAATAATGAAATGAAAAACAAATAAAATGACATCCAAGCCCGTTAATGGTTTGGATGTCATTTATTATGGTTTATTTAATTTCGCTTCAAATTCATAACCAAAGCCACGGATCGTTTTGATTAAGACGGGGTCTTTGGGATTAGGTTCAATCTTGTCCCTTAAATGGCTGATGTGCATTTCAAGCATCCGCGAGGACTGGTCAATGTAAAGATCGTTCCAAACGCCGTTTAGGATTTGTTCACGACTCAGGATCCGTTTAGGGTGAGTCAGAAAGTACTCTAAAAGCTTGAATTCTTTAGGCGTTAGTCGGAGCGAAGTACCGTTTTTGGTGGCAACCTTCTGATCTAAATCAACGTCGATGTCAGAAAAGTGAAATCGTGGTTTGACCTTCTTATTTTTTTCCTGCTTTAGACTATTATTTTCGTCTTGGTAGAAACGGGCGCGATGTTTCATCCGGAGCATGACTTCGTCAGGGTTGTATGGTTGGATGATGTAGTCGTCGATGCCAACTTTAAATAATTGATCAACGATGCCCTCGTCCTTTTTTTCTCCCAGGGCGAGAATTGGAAGTGAGGCCGTTTGGCGGATTTTAGGGATAAGTTCGATCAACTTTTGAGCTGCAACGGTACTTAGGTCCCAAATAATGGCCTGTTCTTTGTACTTTTGAATGGATGATAGGAGGCTTGAAACATCGTATAAATCGTCGACAAAGTATCCATTGTCATTAAAAGTTTGGTTGAAACTAAGTGCTAATGATAATTTTTCAGTCACTAAAACAATGTGATTCATGGCACCATCCCGATTAAAAATCACGCTTCTTTTTCTTCACTCATTATACAGTTTTATGGCTGATAATCGTAACTTTAACGTTTTCACGTAACTAAGCTACTTGGAATCAGAATGTCGGTTCTCTTTTTCCTGTCGTTTTTTGGCGCGATGAAGACTCACTAAGACGGTAATGATGGTTACTACTACGAAAACGACCACCATCATTATGACGAGCCAGATAAACGTGCTTAAATCCATGACGTCCATTCCCTTCGTTAATGATTGGTTTTATTTTAACACGACCGAAAAGATTAAGTTTTAAGGAAATCACAAATTTATAACTTAATTGATTGTGATAAAATGACTAAGAAGGGGTTTGATGCATATCATGAATGATACAAACGACGCTAATACTACTAACTACTTAGATATCGTAAAAAGATTAGTTTTTGATGAAAAAATTGAATACTTGTTTTGGGGAGCCATGACCACCCTGGTTTACTTTGTCAGTCGATTCGTTTCGATGAAGATTTTTACCAGTGATTTTACTCCCGTCTTAATTGCCCAAGTTCTGTCGATTGCGTTTGCTTTTGTGGTGAACAAATACTTTGTTTTTAACAGTGGAACGCAGTCCAAGACACTTCAGGCTCAGATCGTTAACTTTGTTTCGGGACGATTGTTTGTTTTAGTCCTTGACTTTTTGATGACTTACGTAATGATCGATAAGTTTCCGCAATTTTTCATTAAGATTTTATTTTTAGATCACTTAAACTATTCGGCTTGGCTATTCCAACTTCCCGTTGTTCACGGGTTGATTGGGAGTCCCACGTTGTTTAACAGTTTTATCTGTGTGGTTGGAACACAAATCATGGCCATTGTGATTAATTACTTTGTTTCTAAGTACTTTGCTTTTAAATAAAATCAAAAAAGCATCCACTTTTTCTAGGTGGGTGCTATTTGTTTGCGATGTAATCCAAAATCTTGAATAAATCGAGATGGTTCTGTTTTGAAATTGGGTGGTTAATGATGGTGTTTTTAGACTGACTTAAAACGGACCCGGTAAGGTAAGGGTAGTCGTTAATTGCCATTTCGGTGACGTTGTCGTGGTTGGGTTCAAGGTGAAACTGGAGGCCAACGAGGTTATCCTTTACAAATCCCTGATTAACGAGTTGATCACTTGAGTACAATAACGAGGCACCATCTGGAATCTGAAACGTTTCCTCATGCCAGTGAAGCACTTCTAGTTGTTTAGATAATCCGGGGATGAGTTTTGTTTTTAAGTAGACGGGAGCAAACCCAACTTCCTTAGTGTGCGAGTCAAAGACGGAAGCTCCTAGAACTTTGGCAATTTGTTGAGCACCAAAGCAGGCGCCAAAGACTGGTTTTCTTTGGCTAATCATCCGTTTGATTAGTTCTCGTTCGGACTTGATCCAGTTTGTGTCATCATTGACGCTCATTGGGCCGCCTAAGATTACTAACATGTCGGTTGTAGCAGCGTCTGGTAGCACCTTGAACTGAGAAGGATGATAAACGAACATCTGGTAATGGTTGTGATGAATCCAGTCGGAGATTGCTCCGGGTCCCTCATCAGAAGTGTGTTGCAAAATGCTTACTCTCATTATTGTTGTTCCTCTTGAATTGACCGTGATAATAAAAAAATAATGCCATTTGGCATTATTTTAGTAAATTACATCATTCCGCCTTGCATACCGATCATGGCCGCAATGGCTGCGACGATCATCTTGAACAATCCCATTACGATGAATGCAACGATGATTCCAAAGGCAATTGTGAATGCCATTTGCATTGATGATTTCCAGGCTGCCTTGTCTCTACCACCGAGAAACTTGTAGAACAACCATGCTAGAGCGATTAGAATGATCAAAATCACAACTAATGCAACAATTGAAATGATTAAACTTTCTGTACCCATTAATTTTCACCTCACAAACATAAGATTATATATATTTAGCATGAACTTTTAGGGTTAAATGTGCAAACATATTACTTAATTTTGAAGGAATCTATAAGAATCTTAAAATATACTTACGGTAAGTCATTTTAGTAACTTTTTGGTGTCGACGGTGCTATCTTAGCAGTTGAAACATCATAAAAATATCAAGGGAGCTCTTCAAAGATGAAAATGAAGAAAACATTATTTACGTTAGCTGCCGTAGCTAGTGTGGGATTGGTACTTACTGGTTGTGGAGAAAGCAAGAGTAGTTCTAAGTCCAGTTCGTCATCAAATATGTCGAGTAGCAGTAGCGAAAAAACAATGAGTAAAAAAGACATGAAGGAAACCAAGGGCGATAAGTCAATGGACATGAATATGCAAATGAAGCATAAGATGAACCTACCAACTGACTTAGCTGCCGCTAAAAATCCTAAGTTTAAGGTTGGTTCTGAAGTTAAACTATCAGCTAACCACATGAAAGGAATGAAAGGTGCTAAGGCTAAAGTTACCGGAGCATATGATTCACCACTTTATGTCATCGATTACAAGCCAACCGATGGTAAGGCTGAAGTTAAAAATCATGAGTTTGTTACTAAAGACCAACTTAAGGCTGATAAACAAGGTGCTACCTTGAAAAAGGGCGAAAAAGTCACCGTTGAAGCTGATCACATGCCCGGCATGAAGGGCGCTAAGGGGAAGATTGTTAAAGTTTGTGACGGTCCTGCCTATGCTGTAACATTCAAACCAACTAATGGTGGCAAAGAATACGTTAACCATCAGTGGGTCAGCCAAACTGAAATGAAAAAATGCTAATTTAAATTAGTTCAAAAATACTAGGACATTGTCCTAGTATTTTTTTATTTTAGATGAAGTTGTAACCGATGGCACCAATTAAACCAATAATCGCGGCAATTAAATACCACGTAGTCTTCTTGTTTTTGCCGAACATGCCCCATAAGAGTTCATCAATAAAAACGATTAAGACCGTGATTAGTAAAATATTGAAGTGGGCGAACATGATGGCAATTACCAGGGCAATGCCACAGATGAGATCGTTAATGTTTCGTAGAACGTTGCGTTTGTTTTTCATTTTTTCTCCATTAATAGTAGTTTGAAGTTTAATCAGTGATACTAATCATATTACTTCAAATGAGTTTTAGATAACATCACCTGAAACCAAAAAAATTCCTTAGCCCATCCAAGCTAAGGAATTTCTTATAGGTACTGTGATTTTTTGAGTGCTTCTTGAAGAGCTTTAGGACAAACGTTAATGGTTTCGGTGACCTTTAAGTGGTTGTTACTAGCGGCCTCCACGATTTTGGCAATGTCATTAACAGCCATTTTACCCTCTAGGGCATAAGCAATGTGGACAGCAAATTCGTAAAAGTTATGAGAATCCTGCATCTCCATTTGCACGGTATTGTATAATTTTTGGTCATTTATAAAAACATCGTTTCCAGTACAATTAATCATAAGCACGCCTCCTTTATTATCTTATAATAATTATAATTAAATAAGTTGAATAATCAAATAATGGGATTATAGTTCATCAAAATTCACGAACACTGAGGGAATTGGTGAACGGGAATTGTTGAGTGACCGATATCCCGTGCCGCAATTAATTGATTTTTTTATTTATGTGCCTTAGCCCTTTGATTGAGCTAATCAGTATGTGATAATGTAAACGTAAGAAAATCTTAATATTTATTTAATTGGAGGAACTAGTATGAATGAATGTCCTAATTGTCATTTTAATAACAAGCCGGGCGCAAAGTTTTGTGTCAAGTGTGGAACTAAGTTGACTGGCAACAGTCAAACAAGCAGTAACAAGGTACATAATGAAGCAAAAAAGCAGCAACATCCCCGTAATTCACAGGCTGACGTTTCTAACGGATTAACCAGCATGTTTAATTATTTCATTGAATCGATTAAACATCCAGTCAAATATGAGGCTGCTAGTGAGAAGTATCTGGGATATATCTCGCTTGGAATCTTCGCCGTTTTGACCTGGCTAGTTTCGTTTATTTTAGCAATGAGAATGAAGAGTGGCCTGGCCTCTGAATCAGTTCCATACTCACTGATTCATAAGATGGATGGCGTCATTAACACGAGTGTTATGGGACTAGGACTGATTATTGCCGTAATCGGTCTGTTAGCTTGGATTTTAGGCTATGTCGGTGTTCACTTTGTTATGAACAACAATATGAGTCTCAGTGATTATACGAATGAGTACGGTAAATTTTTAAACGTTGGAATTATTTTACTGTTGGTGGGCCTGCTCCTATCCGCCGTCATGCCCGCTGGGATTTTATTTTTAATTAGTCTCTACGTGGTTGACTTGGCCATCACCATTTCTGGTTGGGCGTTAATTTATGAAATGCTCTTTTCTAAGAATTTTGGGTCAATTGATAGTTTCTATGTTTTACTGATTGTAACGGTTATCGTGGCAATCATTTCCGCTGTCCTAGTAGCTATTTTGGGTAATAGCCTGGGCTCTCAACTTCAAACGCTGACTCAAGAGATCATTAACAACTTTGCTGCTAACTTTGGTCAGGGATACTAGGAGGAGTCAAAATGAGTGAAGAAGCGTCTTTTTGTCCCAATTGTGGACACCGAATTAATGCAAATGATGAGTTCTGCCCCAATTGTGGGTATAAACTAACTCCTAATGGATCACCAAAAGGTCAAGCAGGACCAAGTCGCAAGACATCAGGGAGTCGGCCCCTGCGTCAGACAAGTAACGTTAATCGTCCGCGAAAGCAAAAGAAGATGAAACCACTTACTAGAGTGATTTGGGTAATTGTGGTTGTCTTGGTAGTGGTACTTATCGGTGGTTACTTCTTTGGAAAGAATTACTATTCAAAAGCTAATCAAGTCGACCGAGT
This sequence comes from Fructilactobacillus sp. X1R3C1, assembly GCF_059901545.1. Lineage (NCBI taxonomy): Bacteria > Bacillati > Bacillota > Bacilli > Lactobacillales > Lactobacillaceae > Fructilactobacillus > Fructilactobacillus sp. X1R3C1. Next base: position 71,797 of record NZ_JBWXUT010000003.1, on the reverse strand, counting down.
CATCTCAGCAATTAAGAATGATCAGGAAAAGAATTTAGCCAATGTGTCGGAAACAAACGACCCGAACTTTAAGATTAGTGGGAAAGCGATGAAGCCAACCATTAATTATTATGCTAGTAATAAGGACCAGTTATCAAAGCTTAGGAGTCAGTTCATGCGCGATAACGATAATCCGGTGACCGACAGCCTGCAATTTAAGCAGGAGGGTAACACCTGGTTATTTTTCCCTAAGTATAAACTGATGGTCAAACCCGTTTATTCTAGTATTTCCACTAACCTGAATGGCGTCTCGTTGAGTGTGAACGGCAAGCAAATTACCAGCAACATGGGCAGTCAAAAGGCTAAGAAGATTGGGCCACTTGCACCAGGCCTTTATAACATTACCACTGCCGGAAAAGTCAATGGCCGTGAATTGCACAATAATGGTCAATTCGACTGGATTGATGGTGCCAGTTCAGCGTCCTTACCACTTCGAATTATCACCTTTACAGTGAAGGGGCAACCAGGATCAGACGTGTTGATTCAAAACAAGAAGGTTGGAACGATTGGTGACAATGGGAGCTTTAAGCTTTCTGACTACCCATTTAGTACGAACATGAACGTTCAAGTTCAGATGAAGGGCAAGTCCGGTAAATTAATTCAGAGTAAACCCTATAATTTAAAAGACAGTGATAATAACAACACGATTGAACCGAAGTTTGATGGGATTGCCACGAAAGACCAGGCTGATCAGGTCTTGAATCCGCTCTGGACTCAGGTGAGTGGTGCCGGTAACGACGTTGATATTTCCCATTTCTTTGACGGTGGAAATGGTAGTCCCGCTTGTCAGGATATGCTTAAAATGGTCAAAAGTTATAATGACAACGATAAAATTGAGTCATTTGAAACTAGTGAAAGGACCGAATCGGTAGCACCTTATGATAGTGGGGAGACGCAAGTCACTTATCAGGTTGATTATACTTTCGATAACAATGACGACGATGACAATAGTTCGGTTCGTCATCAGACGTTTGAATACAATGCCATCTTGGTCAAAAATCCTGGCAGTGATGATTCTGATGATCTTCCGTTTATCATCAAGAGTAACCAGTCAGTTAAGAAAGTATCGGATAGTACCGATAACGATTAATAGTAATTTAGAAAAGAAACGAGCATTCTGTGCTACGTTTCTTTTTGTTTGGTGTATGTTATGATTTCCTCAATATTATAAAAGGATGGAAATTAGTTTGGCAGAAAAACGTAAATCACATAAATTCTTGGCCTTTTTACTCGTGTTGGAAATTATCATCGTGATTGTGGTCGGAGTTTCCGGGACAAAGTATTATTCAAAAAAAGCTAGTGGTGACCGCTTGGTGAATGCCCTGCGTAATCACGAACAAAAGCAGGTGATTGCTGGAATCAAAATTGACGGGCAAACGGGTACTCCAAGTGAAGAGGCCCTTCAACCCCTTGTTAACGATTTCGATCAAAATTCCGAAGCAGTTAATCGGCTCAAGATGCAGATTAACGGTGAGAAAGTGGCTGAAAACAACTTGGTTTATAAACAAACGGGGAAGAATTTCCTGGTATTTCCACGTTATCAACTGGTAGTTAAACCAATTGATCCTAAAATTAAGACCAATCTTTCAGAAGCCAACGTGACAATTGATGGAAACAAGGCAGGTAAAACGGATGGTAATGGGGAGCTGAACGTGAAATCACTCATCCCGGGAGTTCATCAGATTGAGGCGACTGCCACGGCTGGTGGTAAACAGCTTAAGACTTCCGGTCAGTTTAGTCTGATGAAGTCATCTGATACGGCGCACCTGACGTTTAACGTGGTTTCGTTTGGGCTTGAAAGTGTCCCAAACGCTATCGTCTACGTTGACAATCATCCGGTTGCTCAAATTGGTGAAAACGGCAAGGCGAAGGTCAATAATTTACCCATTGGTGATGATTCATCAATCTGGGCCACTCTGAGTGCTGACGGCAAACCAATGAAAAGTGATGTTCAGTACCTCGGGATGAAGAATAATCACTCTGAGATCAAACTCCCGTTTAAAAAGCTCGTTGATAAAAAGGCAGCAACTGGTCTGCTTAAAGCCGTGTGGGAGCCACTGAACCATGACGTTTTTGACGAAAAGTCAGCTGGTCAAGTTCAGTACGACCAAAACTTTGTTGGAGGAAAAAGTAACCCAGCCTATAATCAGATGATTACGATTGCGAAAAAGGATCATGAACCAGATGTTAAAAATCTTCAAATTAAGGTAAACGTTAAAAAGGTTACAAGTACTGGTGAGGGGAAAGCCGCCGTTGACTTTGCGGTTCAAACTGATTCAACTAACGATCAGGGCCAAAAAGCGTCAAAAACGACTAACTATCGGGCTGATGTTAAACAAGATGTTAATAATCAGCTCAAACTTAAGGGTCTGGATGAGGTTAAATAAAAAAGGAAACCAATTATGGCTCCTTTTAGTTGACGTTTGCTTTAATAAATTTGGCAATGATTTCGGCCATCATTTTGTAAGTAGTCGAATTAGGGTGAAGACGATGGTCATGCAGTCTTGTTCTATAATTATCGTCGTCGACAATGGTCGGTGCCACCTTACGCCAGTTTAGGTATGGAATGTTATTTTGGCGGTAGACGGTGGTTAAGCCGCAAAGGAGCTGTCCAAACGTGTAGTGGGCGAGTCCCTCAATGTTGTAGTTATCGGTGCCACCATCGAAGCGGTTCAATGGAAGGATTCCCAGAATTTGAATGGACGGATTTTCGATCTTGATTTGCTGGATGTTTTCATTTAACATCCTTTTAACGACTTCTAAAGTATCGTAGCGGTGAGCAAAATCGTTGGTACCGTAAAAGATCGTGGCGATGTCGTAGTCACCAAAATTGTTGTGGTTAACCTGATAGGTTAAGTCCAGCTCACAATTTCCGGTAATGGTACCGGCATTCTGGCCCGCGTTTTTGATGAAGTTAAATGGTAAAATTTGACCTAAATAATAGGGCCAATTGTGCACTAAATCTTTTTCTCCGTCAAAACCACGAGTTAACGAGTCACCTAATAATATGATGTTGTCTTCATTAATTGATTTCATTTTTTAAACCTCGGTTGTGAATTGTGATACTATCATTTTACTGCTAAGTCAATTGACATGGGCATTTTATTATTGCATTATAGAATATAATTAAATTTTATTAAGTCGCATGGGAGATGAAAACGTGAGTTATAAAAGGGTAATTGTTGTGGATTTAGCATCACTCGGATTACGCTCGGACAATGAAGCAGAACAACTTAATGCTTCAAGCGATAACATCCTTTCACACGTTTTGAATCAATCCTCAAAGTCAGATTTACCATCGCTTCGGCGGTTGGGCCTTTTTAACATCTTTTTTGATGGGGAGCGTTCTTCATCAGATGAAGTCAATCCCGAGGGCGCTTACGGATTAGTTCGAACTAATTCCGTTGTTAATCGACCCGCATCCGGACTGCGAGAAATGTTTGATTGTGCCGTTAATTCACGTGTGTCAAGCGTCTTTGAAGAGGTTTATAAAGCGGAAAAGAGTTCCGTGATCATTTCCCGGTTTGTGGAATATCTTCAGGTTCAAGACTTTTCCAGACGGATTCAGGTACCCGATAATACCTCTGCTTTTGTTGAATTAAATCATCAGCTGGAAAAGGTTCGGAGCGGTTTTATTTACGTTCAAGTTCCAGATCTTCAGACCTCCGCTATGGAGGGTGATTTGGACCAATTTTCATCGGAACTGAAGAAAGTTGATGTCATGTTATCAGAACTGATGGATTCTTTAGAGGATGATGACTTGTTGATTGTTACCTCAAGTCGAGTTGGTGATTCACAAACCCAGGATGGATTATCGACTTACAAGATTTTACCAGTAATGTTGTATGATAACCAATCAACTGATCGCCACATTGAAGATGTTAATAAAGTAAGTGTGATTGGTGGAACGGTTCTAGATGGATTAGGAATCCTTGATCGAGTAAAACGACCATCAATAAGTTTACTTCCATACTTAAAAAAAGAGACAGCTTAGGCCGTCTCTTTTTTGATTGCTTTTAAGCTGAAGCAGCTAATTCAATTATGCGTGTGGTAAACTTGACTAATAACGACGGATTTAAAACGGAGGGATATTATGCAAAAAATTATTATGGACATGGACCCAGGAATTGATGATGCAGCAGCTTTGTCAGTGGCACTCAATGAGCCAAAACTGGATGTGGACTTGGTGACCACCGTCGCTGGAAACGTAACGGTTGATAAAACGACGATTAATGCCCTTAAAATTATTAATTTTTTTCATGATGGTGAGCGGGTCAAAGTCGCTAGTGGGGCCGCAAATCCCTTAATAAAGCCGTTTGAAGATGCAGCTCGGATTCACGGTGAGTCTGGGATGCGTGGTTATGATTTTACGGGTGAACTGCCAGAGCCATTGAAAATGACCGCGGTGAAAGCCCTTCATGACCACATTATGGACAGTGAAGAACCAGTCACGTTGGTCGCAACGGGATCTTATACCAACGTTGCCCTCCTACTGTCTGAATATCCAGAAGTAAAAGCCAAGTTAGTGCGGATTGTTGCCATGGGCGGAGCACTTGGACGTGGTAACATGACCAGTGCCGCTGAATTTAATGTCTTTACTGACCCTGATGCGGCCAAAATAATGTATCAAAGTGGTGTTTCAATTGTGATGATTGGACTTGATGTGACCAAGAAGGCTCTTCTTACTAACGAAACTTTAGCTGAAATTAAGGAAATGAATCGAGCGGGAGAGATGCTCTCTGCCATTATCACTAGTGATGGGGATCAAAGTAATGCAGGCGTGGCCATGCACGATGTTAATACGATTTTCTACCTGTTACACCCAGAATTACTTACTACTGAAGAGATGTGGATTGATATTCAAACTACTGGGCCCGCCAATGGCGCCACCGTTGGTGATATTCGTGGTGCTTATCATCATGGTCAAACCAATGCTAAGGTTGCCGTTGACATTGACGCCCAAGCGTTTAATGACTGGTTTAAGTCTGAAGTTCAAAAGATGCCAGATTAAACGGAACGGGGTAAATTTCTCGGTGACTTTTTTCCTTTTTTTGGTAACGAAATCTTTAAATTTTCGTTATAATGAATAAAGGGTCTAATTTAAATTGGTTTAACTTTAATTAGTTTCCAATTGTTTGTTTTACATAGGAGAAGTAAATGAATCCAGAACAATTTAAAGCGGCATTGTTAAAACACAATGTCTCACTATCGGACTTTCAAGTAGAACAGTTTAAAAAGTACTACGAACTCTTAGTGTCCTATAATCAAAAGGTGAATTTGACGACCATCGTTGAACGTGACGACGTGTATTTAAAGCACTTTTACGATTCACTTACTCCCGTTTTTTACATACCAGAGCTTAAAAAGCCAAGGTCAATTGTAGACGTTGGTGCGGGGGCAGGGTTTCCGTCAATCCCACTTAAGATTATTAATCCCGATTTAGAGGTCACCATCGTGGACTCACTTAATAAGCGGATTGTTTTTTTGAAACAACTAGTTAGTGAACTGGGATTGACTGACGTGCGCCTTGTTCATGCTCGTGCCGAGGAATTTGGTGGAAAGCGGTCAAATGATCGCGAACAATTTGATTTTGCAACCGCACGGGCACTGGCGCGGTTGAGTGTGATGTCTGAGTTGTGCCTCCCACTGGTTAAGATCGGCGGCAAGTTAATTGCGTTAAAGGCCGCTAGGGCTCCTGAAGAACTGAAGGGAGCTCAGAAGGCAATTACAACTTTAGGTGGTAAAGTCGAAAGTGACTTTGAGTTTAAATTACCGGAAAACGATGAAGTAAGAAATATAATTGTCATTGATAAAATCACCAAGACACCAAAGAAGTATCCAAGAAAAGCTGGAACTCCAAATAAGGATCCGATCAAGTAAGAAGGAGGGAACAACATGGGAACCGTTATATCGCTTGCAAATCAAAAGGGTGGCGTTGGTAAGACCACGACTGCTGTTAATCTGGGGGCTGACCTAGCCACAAAGGGCAAGAAAGTCCTGCTGGTTGATGCCGATGCCCAGGGAAATGCCACTAGTGGCGTTGGTCTTAGTAAGCAAAAAATTAATAAAGATATTTATGATGTTTTAGTTAATGAAGAGCCGATCGAAGACGTTATTCTACATTCAGCTCATCAAAATCTCGATATTGTCCCTGCTACCATTCAATTATCTGGAGCAGAGATTGAGTTGACCCCCATGATGGCGCGTGAGACTCGATTGAAAACGGCACTTGAGAGTATCTCTGACAAGTACGATTACATTTTAATTGATTGCCCACCTTCTTTAGGATTAATCACGATTAACGCTTTTACTGCCAGTGATTCGATTTTGATCCCGGTTCAGTCTGAGTATTACGCCTTAGAGGGACTGAGCCAATTACTTAATACCATTGGTTTGGTACAGAAACACTTTAATCCCAACCTCAAGATTGAGGGAGTGTTATTGACTATGTTTGATTCCCGTACTAATCTTGGAGCACAAGTCAATGGTGAGGTTAGAAAGTTTTTTAAGGATAAGGTGTACACCACCGTCATCCCCAGAAACGTTCGTTTATCGGAAGCTCCCAGTCATGGACTGCCGATCATTGACTATGATGCCAAATCAAAAGGCGCCAAAGTATACATGGAATTGACAAAGGAAGTGTTAGCTGCCCATGACCAACAAAAATAGTAAGGGATTAGGACGTGGAATTGAAGCATTGTTTAAGGACAATGACGTTAATAGTAATGACGAAGCAGTTGTTGATCTTGACCTAACCGAAATTTCGCCTAATCCTTATCAACCAAGAAAGAAATTTGATCAGAAGGCTCTTGACGATTTAACCCAGTCCATTAAAGAATCAGGAGTTTTTCAGCCAATTATTGTGCGCCACGATGTTGATAATCATAATTACCAGATTATTGCTGGTGAACGTCGATTTCGGGCATCTAAAGCTGCTGGGAAGGCCAAAATTCCAGCAATCATTCGTGATGCTACCGAAGAGCAAATGATGGAAATCGCTGTAATGGAAAACTTACAGCGTGAGGACCTTAATCCACTAGAAGAAGCTCAAGCGTACGATACTTTAATGACGAAACTGAATTTAACGCAAGCACAAGTTTCAGAGCGTTTAGGTAAGAGCCGCCCTTACATTGCCAATTATCTTCGTTTGCTGGGGTTGCCACAATCCGTTAAGGATATGCTGCAAAAAAAGCAACTTTCAATGGGGCAGGCCCGGGCCCTTTTATCGGTCAAAGAAAAATCACAACTTTTGAATTTAGCTGCTAAGGCTAAGGATGAAACCCTCACGGTTAGACAGTTAGAAAAGTTAATTGCCAAGGCTAATAAGGCTCACTCAACCAAGAGTAAACGACCAGTGAAAAAGTCCAAGTCTCCCTACATTAAAGAGAGCGAGGACCAGCTTCAAGATAAATTTGGAACTAAAGTTTTGATTAATGAGACCAATTCTAAGCTTGGTAAGGGACAAATCCAGATTGATTATATGTCAAATGAAGATTTGAACCGAATTTTAGACCTATTGGATATTCATCTCGACTAGGGAGGATATTTTTATGTATGAAATGCATGATATCGTTGCAATGAAGAAACAGCATCCCTGCGGCACCAATCGATGGAAAATCATTCGAATGGGTGCTGACATTAAGGTTCAGTGCATGGGATGTGGTCACATTGTGATGATCAGTCGACGACAATTTGAGAAACGTTTGAAGAAAATACTAGAAAAACACGAAGAAATTAATTAAAAGAGGTAAGCAGGATGTCTTTAACAGCGGGAATCGTTGGGTTGCCGAACGTTGGTAAGTCAACACTTTTTAATGCCATTACTAAAGCTGGTGCTGAAATGGCTAACTATCCTTTTGCAACGATTGATCCAAACGTAGGAATGGTAGAAGTGCCAGATAAACGGCTGGACCGGATTCAGGAGTTAATCCCGGCTAAAAAGGTGGTACCAACTACTTTTGAATTTACCGATATTGCGGGGATTGTAAAGGGTGCTAGTAAAGGTGAAGGGCTTGGAAACAAGTTTCTTGAAAACATTCGTCAAGTGGACGCCATTGTCCACGTTGTTCGGGCTTTTGATGATGACAATATTACCTCAGTTACGGGAACCGTTGACCCCATTGGCGATATTGAAACGATCAACGTCGAACTTGGAATTGCTGATTTAGATGCCGTTGATAAACGAATTGGAAAAGTTCAAAGAGCAGCAAAAGGCTCGGACGAAGCCAAGGAAGAACTGGATGTTTTAAACAAGATTAAACCGGTGCTTGAAGATGGTGGTGCTGTTCGGGATATTGATTTTGATGAAGACGAGCAGAAAATCGTTAAGGGATTGTTTCTTTTAACTTCAAAGCCCGTTTTGTATGTCGCTAACATCAGTGAAGAATCGATGGCTGATCCAGAAAGTGACAAGTACTTCAAACTAGTTAAGGACTATGCTCAAAAGCATGGAGCCCAGGCAATTGGGATTGCGGCTGAAACTGAGCAGGAAATTGCTGAACTAGGTGATGATGACAAAGCTGACTTTCTTGAGGCTGAAGGAGTTAGTGAACCCGGTCTAAATAAGTTAATTCGGGCTTCATACAAATTGCTTGGACTGGAAACCTTCTTTACTGCAGGTGGCAAAGAGACCAAAGCCTGGACCTTCAAGAAGGGCACTAAAGCACCTCAAGCCGCCGGAATTATCCATTCTGATTTTGAACGGGGCTTCATTCGAGCTGAAATTATGTCCTTTGAAGACCTGGATAAATACGGGAGTGAAAATGCCGTTAAAGAGGCTGGAAAATTGCGGGTTGAAGGTAAGGATTACGTCATGCAGGATGGTGACATTGCCGAATTTAGGTTCAACGTCTAGGAGGAAATTATGAGCGAGGAAGATAATCGAAAACGAAATGCTAAAGCAAAACAGCATCAACATCACTCAAACACTAAGATTGCTGAACGAGAACAATTTGATCACGTTGGTTTGACCAAGAGAAATGCTGAATATATGTATAAGTTTAAGCAGGAACTTTCGGAAACCAAATTGGAACCAGAAAAGCAAGCTGCTCAGATCAGTACGATGGTAAACGAACTAAAAAAGGCTCAAAAGAGTGGGATTACCGCAAAGAATCTGTATGGAACGGTTGCTCAAAAAGTGCAGGTTACGGTTCACCCGCCAAAGAAACCCCAAAAGATGACACCCATCACCTACGTGATTGATGCCACGTACAACTTTTTGTGGTTTTTGGTCCTGTTCTGTTTCTTGTACGCGGCCATGTTCTTCATTAATTCCTCGCAAGCATCAAAAGGTGGTGTAATGGGGATTACTGGAATCTTCGTTTCCTCAATTGTTGCTGGTGCAGGGATGCCACTTATGACCAACTTGTTTGCTCCGGGAGTAAAACATAAATATAATGGCATCATTCGAGCTTTGATGATGGTTCTATTGTTCGCAATTTGGATGCTAGTCTTCTTTGGTGGAACGTATATTCCGAGAGTGGTCAACCCGATTACCAGTCCGATTGTTGACGCAGTGATTGGTGTGATTGGAATTGCGGGAATTTTGTACATGCGTCATCGTTTCCCAATTACCAATGGACTATTTACCGGGAACCGAAATTAATTAATGAATCGTGGATCAACTGATCTACGATTTTTTTGATGTGAAAGTTTAAATGTTTATAATATTAAAACAATTTTGGTTAATCTCTGTTTTCAATCTGATAAACTGAAAGAAAATAGTGAATTCGAGGTAATTAAAATGAAAATTTTAGTTGTTGATGACGATAAAGAAATCGCACAATTATTAGAAATCTACATTAAAAACGAAGGTTACGAACCAATCTCAGCCTATAACGGTAGTGATGCATTATCACTTTTGCGCACTGAGCCAGACATTGGCTTGGTAATTTTAGACATCATGATGCCGGAAATGAGTGGGATTGATGTTATTAAAGAAATCCGTAAAGACTCCCAGATTCCGATCATTGTGTTGTCCGCCAAAACGGCTGATATGGATAAAATTCAGGGATTGGTTTCTGGAGCTGATGATTACGTCACCAAGCCATTTAACCCATTGGAAATCATGGCACGGGTTCGTTCCCTGCTTAGAAGAAGTCAAAACGATGTCACTAAGGACAAGCCTGACATTTTAAACGTGGGTCCACTGACTATCAATAAGGATTCACACGAAGTTAAGACGGAAGACGGCAAAGAAATCCAGTTAACCGCTCTGGAGTTTGGTATTTTGTACCTTCTTGCCAGCCATCCTAACCGGGTCTTTTCAGCTGATGAGATTTTTGAGCGCGTTTGGAAACAAGAAAGTATCATTTCAGCTAAAACCGTCATGGTCCACGTCAGTCATTTACGTGACAAGATTGAAGAAGCCACTGGCGGTGAAAAAGTGATTCAAACCGTTTGGGGCGTCGGCTACAAAGTGGAAGCATAAATAATAAGAGGAATCTTGAGTTTGAAATTAACGACGAAAGAAAAAACTGAATTATTTGTTGAAGGAGTAGTTACTTTAATATTATTACTCCTTTTAAACTTGGCGATTACCGTGATTATCACTGAATCAATCGAGAGTAACCCGGGTCTAAGGGACGGAATCTTCATCATTAAGCAGTCGGTGACCTTTGGCCCGATGCATTTTCGACTACTTAGCTGGGAGAATCTCTTCATCATTGCTATGGGCGTGATCGATGTCATTATTATTTACTGGCGGTTGATTCGGCGCTATCATCAAATGCAACTCCGCCACATTATTTCGGAATTGCATTACATTGCGAACGGGCATTTTGACCATCGAATTCCCTTTGAATTAAAGGGAGATACTGAGCGGGTCATTCAAAGTATCAACGCGCTTGTTGATAGTGTCATTGAATCCATGAATGATGAGCGAGAGGTGGAAGCTTCAAAGGACAAATTGGTCACTAGCGTTAGTCATGATTTAAGAACGCCACTAACTTCAATTCTGGGATACCTTGGTCTCATTGAAGACGGTCAGTATCAAAATGAAGACGACATTTTAAAGTATTCACATATTGCTTATTTAAAGGCGCAACAAATGAAACAATTAGTGGATCGGCTTTTTGAGTATGCTAAGGCGGGCGACAAGTCTAAGCCTTCGCAAAAAATTGATAACATTGATGTGAATGCGCTATTAGAGCAGCTTCAGACCTCATTTAAACTTGATGCATCTAAGCACAAGATGACGATTGAAATGAAGCCACTCAAGCACGATATTTCGATCAAAGCCAATGCGGAGTCGTTAGGTCGGGTATTTAATAATCTGATCTCGAATGCTTTTAAGTATGGAAAGGGAGGACGTCACATCTATCTTTCTGCTAAGCCATTTAGTAGTGAAGGAGTTGAAATTATCGTTTCAAACGATGGCGAACAGATCCCTAAGGGGTCGCTAGATCACATCTTTGATCGTTTTTACCGGGTTGAGGAGTCACGAAATACCAAAACTGGTGGAACTGGTTTAGGACTTGCCATTGTTCGTGAGATTGTCACCAATCAGGGAGGTTATATTAACGTTTCTTCAACGAAAAAATTAACCGCATTTAAGATTTACCTTCCGTTAGATGTTAAGCATCCATTACGGAAAAATAAACATGTGATAGGAGAGAAAAATGCAAACCAAGAAAAGTAATCATAGTGGTCATCAATTTCTCGTTTCATTTTTAATCATGACGTTAGCGCTCGTTTTAATGATTCCAGAGACCTTGGCAAAGGCTAACTCGAACGAAATCGATAGTAAAGCTGCCATTGCAGTGGACGCTAAATCAGGACAGATTATTTATCAAAGAAACGCTGCTAGAAACTTACCGGCAGCCTCGATGAGTAAGTTACTCACCGCATACATAGTTCAAAAACGAGTTCATGATCATCAATTGAAATGGGACACTAAGGTGGATATTTCACCTGCAGTTGCCAAATTAAGTACCAAAAAAGGGTTTACCAACGTTAAATTAGAGGCCCATAAGAAATACACGGTAAGGGCGCTCTATTCAACGGCCCTGATTGGTTCAGCTAACGCGAGTGCGATGGCGCTTGGTGATAAAATCTCTGGTAACAGTGAGAATTTTGCCAAAACCATGCGAATAACTGCCAAAGAATTGGGAATTAAAGACGCCAAATTCTATAATGCCTGTGGTCTGACTAACAAACAGGTTGCACCGATGAATTTGCCAAGGGTGACTGGTGATTCTGAAAATGAGATGTCAGCAAAAGACACGGCAATCATCTCTTCCAAAATTATTTCGCAGTATCCTGATGTTCTAAAAACCACTAAGAAAACGCAGTATACCTTTGGTGATACTGATAATAAACCGCAAGAAGTTGTCAAGACCTCTAACGAAATGTTGAAGGGACAACGATATTACGATCCAGCCTTAAACGTTGATGGTCTAAAAACGGGAACTTCTACGAAAGCGGGTGAAAACTTCGCGGGGACTTTAGATAATCACCATGATCACCGCATTATCACAGTAGTTATGGGTGCTAAGCCTAATCAACGGTTTATCGTTACTAAGAACTTAATGGAACACGTAATCAAGAATTATCGCCCCATGGAGTACGATAACGATCAATTTACCGAGAATCATCTAAGGGTGATTAACGGGAAAAAACGGACGGTTAAAGTCAAGATGAGCAAACCAGTTACCCTGTGGGGCAAGGTTTCTCAACCAAATGAATTTAGCGACCAAATTATACTTGATTCAAAGCATGCTAAAGACAATGCGGTATCAGCTCCTGTGCTTAAAAATCAGGAAGTTGGAACGAATCAGGTTGGATTTAAAAATCAGAAGGTGGAATTTTTAAATCATGATGGTGGAAAAGCACCAATCGTTACTTGTCAAAGCGTTGATAAGGTTGGCTTCTTTTCGAGATTGTTCCGTGAAATTGTGGAATTTTTCTGATAATTACCATTAGAACAAAATTATGGTTTGTTATTTTGCCATTTTTTCTTATAATGAACAATGTACGCAAAAAGTTAATTAATTTTTTTAGGTTATTTATTCAAGAAATCAAGTGGAGGATTTCAATTGACAAAATTAGTACCGAATCCTAATGAACCTACTTGGAAAGCCAATTTCAAGGTCTCGTTTCCCTTAGACTTGAGTTACATTCCAATTGGTTTGGCGTGTGGGATTTTGCTACACGCCGCGGGATTTAACACGTTTAACACGATTTTGGTATCACTACTGGTTTTTTCCGGTGGTGCCCAATTTTTGATCGCATCCATGTTAACCATTAATTCACCACTTCTAACGATTGTGTTGATGCTGTTTTTCCTAGAGCTTAGATACGCATTATTAGGATCGAGTCTTTCTAAGTATCTTCACGGGCAGAACACGCTCTTTACGTTCTTTTTTGCCTGTTCTTTAAATGACGAAAATTACGCTGTGAACTATTTAAAGTTTTCAACTGACAAGAAATGGACCCCGAAGGATGCGTTGCAAGTAGAACATTTTACGTTATTTTTCTGGACCATTAGTAACTTAGTGGGGAGTTTAATTGGGTCAGCTCTTACAATTGATCTAACCGTGGTGCATTTCGCACTCACAGCGCTCTTCTTGTATATGATTGTGATGCAGTTAAAGGATTTGCTAAAAGTGTTTATTGCACTTTTTGCTGCTGGCCTTGCGATCTTCTTCTTAGTGTTAACTAAATCAACACTCGGATTAGTTGCGGCGACGTTAGTTGCATCGTTCGTCGGTTTTTTGCTTGATAAATACTTTCGGAGTCGAAAACGGAAGACCAACAAGAAAAGTATTTTTCTTAAGACGTTTAAAAACCCTGCGGGGACACCGAAGGAATAAGTTGGGAGAATTGTTATGAAATGGGATGCGATGCAACACTTTCTGTTAATATTGCTGTGTTTTTTAGTTGCTTTAGCTCCAAGATTTATACCATTAGCATTTTTTAGAAAGCGCAAAATTCCAAAGTGGTTTACCGAATGGATGGAATTTGTACCAATTTGTCTGTTTACTTCGCTGGTAGTAAAGGATATTTTTATTAATCAGTCATATGCCTTTTCGATTAGTGGTCAGGGACCAGAGTTAATCGCTGCTGTGTTGGTAATTGGGATTGCTTACTGGACCCGATCTATGCTAGTTTCAGTGATGGCAGGACTAGCGGCGGTGTTTCTGTTAACGTTTGTCCTTTAATGAATATTTGATAACAAAAAGACGTAACTTTAATTGATGAAGTTACGTCTTTTACTATCTATTATATTAAGTTATTTGTACATGTAGTCACGGGTCATTGGAAGTGATGCACCAGCCGGTCCCTTTGAAATGAGGTACTGCATGACATCGATATTTCCAACCTTAAATGAAGCGGCACAGGCTTGAAGGTACAAGTCCCACATGCGGCAGAAACGTTCGTCAAACATATTTTCAATTTCTTTTCGGTGCGCATTGAAGTTTTTGTCCCATGTTTCCGTAGTCTTCTGGTAGTGTCTTCTTAGTGATTCAAGATCGTAGATTTGCATGCCATTATCAATAATATGGTCTAAGTTTTCGGTCAAACCAGGGATGTAACCCCCAGGGAAGATCCACTTATTTAACCAACCATTGATCGCACCACCTTGTTGTCTGGTAATTCCATGGATGAGGGCGTTTCCGTTTTTCGCTAAGTGGTCTGAAACGACCTTGAAGTATTCATCAAGATTTTCTTTCCCAACGTGTTCAAACATTCCGACTGATGTGATGTAATCCCATTTTTCTGACTTTGGTAGTTCACGGTAATCTTGAAGGCGGACTTCAGCGACGTCTTCAAGACCGTATTTTTTGATCTGTTCGTTAACGTAGTCGCATTGTTCCTGACTAAGGGTCACACCAGTAACCTTTAGGTCGTATTCTTTAGCGGCAACTAACATTAAAGTACCCCAACCACAACCGATATCTAAAAGAGTACCACCAGGCTGTGGGTTTAGTTTCTTGATGATGTGATGAACTTTATTCATCTGAGCATCGTACAGGCTATCTTCTGGACTTTCCCAGTAACCGCATGAATAGGTCATGGTCTTATCCAGCCAAATTTTGTAGAATTCATTTCCGATGTCATAATGCTTTTGCACATCTTTTTTACTTGCTGCTTCTGAATGAGAAGACTTTGGTAGCCACTTAATGAATTTCTTGTTGTGTAAGAAACTGCTGCTATCCAGGTAAGCTGCTGCAACTAAATCTTCTAAAGAAATCCCTTCAACAGTGATTACACCATCCATGTATGCTTCACCTAAAGCGATTGAAGCATTACTGGTAATATCTTTAATTGGAATTGCCTTGTGGATGGTAATGTGAGCTTTAGGCTCACCCTTACCATAAGTCTTGGTAGAACCATCCCAGTATGTTACCTTTAATGGAATATTAAAACTGTGTTTGATAAATTCACTGTAAAACGTCTTTTCAAGCATATAAAAACCTCTCTTTAATTCAATAGTTATATGGCCATTATAACCTTT
Organism: Fructilactobacillus sp. X1R3C1; assembly: GCF_059901545.1. Classification (NCBI taxonomy): domain Bacteria; kingdom Bacillati; phylum Bacillota; class Bacilli; order Lactobacillales; family Lactobacillaceae; genus Fructilactobacillus; species Fructilactobacillus sp. X1R3C1. The sequence goes on along the minus strand of NZ_JBWXUT010000003.1, from coordinate 56,301 downwards.
TTTTGTGAAACTCGTAAAATAGACTGACATGAATTTTAACAAATTACATTAGATGCTATAATAAAAATATTACGTACTACTATTAAAATTGATTTGAGTAAAGTGTTAAATACGAATTATGGATGGAGAGGGGATGGATTAAAACCAAAATGGAGAATTTAACCAATTGGTGGCAAAAATTTTTAAATAACACAAAATTAAGACGGGCAGTGGTCTTGTTGCTAATTGTCGTTGTTCTGTATCTCTGTCGCTCAATGATGACCACCATTCTTTTGACCTTTATCTTTACGTTATTAATAACCAAGCTAGTACTTTGGATTCGGGCCCGGATTAAGATTCCGATTCCAATCTTGGTCATTGTGATTTACTTATTAATTGTGGGAGCCATTGTACTGGTAAGTGTCCTGTACCTCCCCCAGATTGCTGAGCAGGGAGTTGAAATAACCAAGACGCTAATTACCTTTTATGAAAGTCCCCATTCGATTAAAAACCCAGAATTACGTTCGTGGGTTTTATGGTTACTAAAGAACTTTAATGTACCAAACCAGATTAAGGGAAGTATGAACCTGATTTGGAGTTACATTACAAGCATTGGTTCAACTGGGATTGCTATGTTCCTGTCACTACTTTTGAGTTTCTTTTTTACCTTGGAACTTAAACAGGTGAAGCGCTTTTCTAAGAAGTTTTTAACCAGTACTTTTGGGTGGTTCTTCTCGGATATCCTGTTTTTCGCGAAGACTTTCGTCAAAACCTTTGGGGTAGTGATTGAAGCCCAATTCTTTATCGCAATCTGTAACACGACCATTACCACGATTTGTTTATGGATCATGCAAATTCCACAGCTTTTGATCTTAGCTGTCATGATTTTCTTCTTGAGCCTCATTCCGGTGGCTGGGGTTATTATTTCGTTAATTCCTCTAACCTTGATTGGTTATACTGTAGGTGGATTTAGATACGTGGTATACATCTTCATCATCATTATGTTGGTTCATCTACTTGAAGCATACGTGTTAAACCCTAAGTTCATGTCGGCTAAGACCGAACTACCAATCTTCTTTACGTTCGTAGTCCTCCTGGTTGGTGAACACATCTTTGGGACGTGGGGATTAATCGTTTCGGTTCCTGTTTTCACCTTTTTACTGGACGTCTTGGGAGTCCAAAACGTTGATGAAGTGGCGAGAAATCGAAAACCAGGTTGGTTTAGTAAGATCAGTAAGTTAGTGAAAAAAAGTTTTAAATGATGTAAAATGAACTAGTATAAAAACAAAAGAGGGGTAATTACAATGGCTAAATTAGTATTTGTTAGACACGGCCAAAGTGAATGGAACTTATCGAACCAATTCACTGGTTGGGTCGACGTTGACTTAAGTGAAGAAGGAGTTAAGCAGGCTAAAAATGCAGGTAAATTAATTGCTGAAGCAGGCATTCAATTTGACCAAGCTTACACTTCAGTTTTAAAGCGTGCTATCAAGACTTTAAATTATGTGTTGGATGAAAGTGACCAATTATGGATTCCAGTTTTGAAGTCTTGGCGTTTAAACGAACGTCACTATGGTGCACTTCAAGGCCAAAATAAGGCGGAAGCTGCTGAAAAATTCGGTAAGGAACAAGTTCACATCTGGCGTCGTTCATACGATGTTTTGCCTCCACTTTTGGACGCAAATGATGAAGGCTCAGCTGCCAAAGATCGTCGTTACGCTGACTTAGATCCAAAGGCGATCCCTGGTGGTGAGAACTTAAAGGTTACTTTGGAACGAGTTATTCCATTCTGGCAAGATCACATTGCTCCTAAATTGTTAGACAACAAGAATGTGATCGTTGCTGCCCATGGTAACTCTCTTCGTGCTTTAACTAAGTACATTGAAGGAATCTCTGATGAAGACATCATGAACGTTGAGATTGCTACTGGTCAACCAATTGTTTATGATATTGACTCTGACTTAAACATTTTAGACAAGGTTAAATTAGGCGAAAATAAATAATTTAATCTAAACCAAAAGACACCTCCTAATTAATTAGGAAGTGTCTTTTTTGTATCCATTAGTGTGATTTTACTACCACGATCGCTGACTTTGATAATGACAGACTTACTGGGGTCGTCTGAAAGAGGTCCCATATTAATGCAGTAGTCGTCATTTTTAGTTTTAACGTATTGAACCCGATCAAGGATTAATTTTTTAAAAACTTTACTGATTTCTTCGTGACGTTTTGCCTTATCTACTGCCGTGGCTAAAGTAAAGCCGGACTCTAGATAGGATTTGATTAATAAAACGGTTACTAGAGTATAGATGCTATATCGCTTGTTTTGATTTTTATGAACTGGTAAAGAAGTAATGTATCCTCGCTGCTCCCAGTAGCGAATCTTACTTTGGGAAAGACCGGAGCATTTGGAAATATCACCAATGCCAACCGAAATGTTATTTTTTTTGATGATTTTTCCGAGTCGTCCGTTGAGGTCAGCTACGTCTTGATCATTCTCATTTTCCAAGGGTTTACCTACTTTCTATGCTTAATCAAACTCGATGAATTCATTAAATAATACAATACTAATTATATGTAAAATAATGTGCGTGTCAATTAAATTGACATAAACATTGAATGGTTGTATAGTAGTTGGTGTTGTAATTTTGAGCAAATATTAATTAATTAAGCTTTTGAAAGGGGCATATATAATGCATAATATTCCTGCTGTTGATGCTAATGGCAAAAAGTATAATCGAACCATGTTTGTCATTATTCTTTTGGTTGGAACTTTTTGTACGGTTTTAAACCAAACCATTTTGTCAACGGCTTTTCCAACATTAATGCGTGCCTTTAATGTTAATACCTCAACCGTTCAGTGGTTAACCACCGGATTTATGATGGTTAACGGAATTTTGATTCCGGTTAGTGCCTGGTTGAGTGGACGTTTTAACACTAAATGGCTGTACTTATCAGCAATGATCATCTTTGAGATTGGAACGGTGGGGTCATGGATAGCTCCAAGCTTCTGGTTTTTATTTGGATCACGTTTGATTCAAGGTGTTGGAGTTGGTATTGCCATGCCATTACTTCAGACTATCATGTTGTCAATTTTTCCAGCAGAAAAACGGGGCACTGCCATGGGACTTGCTGGAATCGTCGTTGGTTTAGCGCCTGCCATTGGGCCAACTTTGTCTGGATGGGTGATTGATACTTCATCTTGGCGAAATTTGTTTGGGATTATTGCTCCCATTGTTGCCATAGTCATTGTTTTAGGACTGTTTTTTGTTAAACCAGTTCTTCCAACTAAGAAGAGTAAGCTAGATTATCTCTCATTAGTTTTGTCTACCATTGGTTTTGGTAGTTTACTTTATGGATTCTCGTCAGTTGGAAATGACGGTTGGGGAAGTCCAACTGTTATTTGGGGATTAATTATTGGAATCATTTTTATTATTCTCTTTGGCTGGCGTCAACTGGTCATGAAGAACCCGTTCTTGAATTTAAATGTTTTTAAATCACGTGAATTTCGACTTGGAACCATTGTCAGTGCGGTGGTCTTCATGGGAATGGTCGGAGTTGAAATGGTCTTACCTCTCTACTTACAAATTGTTAGAGGGATGAGTGCTTTTCATTCCGGATTGACTCTATTACCCGGAGCACTTTTAACCGGATTTATGAGCCCAATTACTGGAAGACTATTTGATAAGTTTGGGGCCCGTCGTTTAGCAATGGGTGGATTGTTCTTATTGACGGTTGGAACTTTTCCATTTTTATTTTTAACAAAGGATACTCCAACCATTTACGTTGTTATTTTGTATGCGATTAGAATGTTTGGGGTGGCAATGTCCATGATGCCAGTAACGACATCTGGAATGAATGCTCTTCCAGTTTCTGAAATGGGACATGGAACTGCTGCTAACAATACCTTTAGACAGGTTTGTGGATCAATTTCAACGGCCGTTATGATTTCAATTCTAGCCAACGTTACTACCAATAATATGCCAGCAAAACACTTACTTAAAATTAATCCATTGGCATATCGAGCTGGAGCAATTAACGCTAATTTGAAAGGATACATGGCAGCCTTTGGAGTCGCATTCTTAATCTCATTAATTGCCTTTCTTTTGACGTTTGCGTTGAAAAAGGGTCATGTTACTGAAGATCCTGTTTTTGAAAAGGGAGGTAAAAAATAATGATATTTATCTTACTAATTATTTTTGTAATTGCCTTTTTCTTAACGTGGAATTTGATTGCTAATAAAAAAGTGGCAACCTCTTTAGGCCTTATATTTGCTACTTTGATTATCATTACGATTGGTCTAATGATTGCCAATTACCACAATCACTTTGGGATGGAAAAGAAGACCACGGTTAAGACCACTTCGTTTACATCAGTGAACAATCAAGCCAACATGATATTGTATAAGAAGATTGGTCAGACTAATGATAAAGTTGTGATCTACAAAAAGAATGTAAGTCAAAAGAAGCCAACCGTAACACCTGCGATTGACACTACGAATGAAATCAAACCAGGTGGCGATTCAAACAAACTGGTTACGAAGAAACAAGATTGGGTCTACAAAAATAAATTTTACAAAGTCTTCTTCATGTTTGCTCAAAAAGAAGCCTTTATTAAACGTACGAATACTTTCCACGTAAAATCAGGTTACATGGTATTCACACCTGAACAAGCTAAAGCATTTGGGAAGGCCATGAAACAAGAGGCTGCTCAAATGAAGCAGTCACAACAAAATCCTGAAGCTCAGCAACAGATGGCTGCTTCTGGGAAACAGTTTGTAGCAGCTAAGATACAACAAGCTATGGCCGAAAATCCAAAGATGTCACCAAAGGACCAAGCTAAGCTGCAAAAACAAGCTGAGAATGAATTTAAGGCGCAAATGCAGAACAAAGCTAAAAATCAGATGGAACAAAAGGCAATGGAACAAGCTTTAAAAGTTAACTAGATAAAAAATGATGCTCAAATTTTGAGCATCATTTTTTATTGCTGTTTTTGGATTTTTTCAAGTTCTTGGTATTGATTGTTCATCCACTGCATGTAATTCTGGCCCTTTGGAGCAGTCTCTGAGACGTTTAAAATAGGAACATGATGTGTTTTAGCGTACTTAACCATTTGCGTTACCACCGGGCTATCGGATTGAGTGTTATTAACAAAGAAAGCAATCTTATGGTTGCGCATGTCACTTTGCAGGTTAGAAATGTCACTGACTGAAGGATCGACGCCCTTTTCGATCGCATTTGAGAACCCGTAGTCCTTAAGTTTGTAACCAAGGGCTGAAAGTGAGTAGTCAAAGACGGGCTCGCTGGTAGCAACTGATTGACCGTGTGAATTCTTTGATAACTGCTTGATTAACCGTTGCGTTTGGCCCCATTCATTTTTGTATGTTTGCGCATTTTCCTCAAAATATCCACGGTGATCCGGATCAATCTTACTGTAGACGGTAACTAGATGATCAACCAAATGGTCCATGGTAGTTGGTTTATACCAAATGTGTTCGTTGTCGCCATCTTTTTTATGCATCAATTTGCCAACGTTTACGTCTTGTTGATGATCGTTTCCAGCGTTTTGAATTAATTCGTTCATCCAATCGTCATAACCAATTCCATTTGAGATGACCACGTTTGCCTTGGCAACTTCTTTCGCGTTGTTAGTTGTTGGTTCAAAGTCGTGTGGATCAACGTCTGAATTGATGATGGACGTGTTGTGACCATACTTTCCGACGACTTGTTGGGCAGCATCACCATAGAAGTTCACCGAACTCACAATCTGAATTTTCTTTGGGTCATTGGCTGCCGATTTGTGACAGGCTGTGAGTGGAATCATCAGTAGTACGAGACAAGTGACTAGGAGGGAAAGTTTAAAATGTCGTTTCATATTATCGTCCTTTTCTAATCTTTATGAATTCTATCCTAGTGTACCATTTTTGGTGTGGTAAAATAGGAATGCCATTCTAGCTCAGTAGGTAGAGCATTTCCATGGTAAGGAAAAGGTGCCGGGTTCGACTCCCGGGAATGGCTTATCGGTTATTTTCATAGTTTAAAACTCTCACTACGTAATCGTAATGAGAGTTTTTTTATTCAGCTGTTGAATTTTTGCTGACTTTAATTAAATTATCACTGATGGCTTGTTTGGGGATCAACGGGGAAACTTCGCCTTTACACAACAGGGTTAACGAATGCATGGCTCGCGTCAGAATTGTGTAAAGGACTCCAAGTGAGTGCTGATCAGGGTAATTCTTTTTTGAGACGTCCCAGGCAATGACCGAATCAAATTCGAGTCCCTTGGCCAAGTAGACGGGAAGTACGACAACTGGTGAAGTCATATCTCGGTCACTATCTTTTAATAATGTAGCATCATAGTGAGCGTTGACCTTTTGATAAACTTGTTTGGCCGATGTGGCATCCCTAGTAATGACCGCGACGGTTTCGTGTTTTTTAAGTTGGTCACTAATAACATTAAAAAGGGTTTTAGTTAGTTCTTCTGATCCATCTTTAACGATTAGCTCAGGCTTTTCTCCATTTCGATTGAAGGCCTCGATGTTATTTCCATCTGGTAGTAATGATTTGGCAAAGGACGTGATGGGATAGGTTGAGCGGTATGAACGATTCAGCTGAATTAGCCGGGAATGTTTACTAGGGATGGCATCATTAAGCTTGTCCAATAACGTTTGGGCTGACTCGACATCCTTGAAAATGGCCTGTTCACTATCACCAATCAGGTTGAACTTAGCTCTCGGAAAAATGAGCTTGAGATACATAATCTGGGCAATTGAGTAGTCCTGAATCTCGTCGACGAAGAGGTATTTAATGTTAACGTTTTTATTTTCCCCACTGAAACGATCCCTCAGATACAGTAATGGGGCAGTGTCGTCCAAACCAATTTGGTGAAATTCAATGTGATTTAGGAAATCATTTTTGCTTTGTTTAAAAGCATCTGGTTCAACATTTTCAGGCAACTTAACGTGGTCAAGAAAATCGGCGTATTGAACGTACGGATCGAAAAACTCATCGTTGTAGATAGCATCGTACACGGTACTAAGTCGATCTTTAACTAGTTGCGTGGCAATGTAGTTTCGTTCATCGTCTAGTTCCTCAAAGTCATTTAAGTGTTTTTCTCCCAGAAGATTGTGGTACTGTTCTTCGCTCATGGTGTCGATAATGTCAGCGACCCATTTTTTCTTAGTTTCATCGTGAATACGGTTCTTCAGTCTCTTGATTAAGCGGTTCTTCGTTTGCAGAAGTTTTTCACTACTGGTCATCCCACTGGGTAGACTAGCGTAAATCTCACGAATTTCCTTTTTAGAAAAGTAAACTTCACCATTAAAGTGAATATCATCGAACTTGATTTGATCAGAGGTGAGATTTTGGACGTAGTTTTCAATCTGATCAATGAAGTTCTGACTATTTTTGAATTCGCGAAGTTTAGAATCAGAATCATGATCAGAAGCTTCGTAACGTTGAAAAAGGGTCTGAACCTTCATGCCCTCAAGTCGGTGGGCAAAAAATTCAGCTAACGTAACCTGACGCATATTACGTTCCCCTAAACTTGGTAGTACGTCCTTGATGTAGTTACTAAAAAGAAGGTTGGGAGAAAAGAGTAGGATTTGGTCAGCATTTAAAGAGTCCCGACTGTGATATAACAGAAAAGCAATCCGTTGTAAGAGTGCTGAGGTCTTTCCTGATCCAGCTACTCCTTGAACGACCAACAGATTACTGGTGGTATCTCTAATAATGTCATTTTGTTCGTGCTGAATGGTAGCCACGATGTTTTGCATCTTTTCGTTGTTTTCATCACTTAAGGCACTCTGTAAGAGTTCGTCACCAACCGTTTCGTTGGTATCAAACATGTTGATGATCTTGCCGTCTTTAATCTGGAATTGACGTTTCTTTAGAAGGTCAGTGGCTTGTTTACCGTTGGGAGTATCGTAAGTGACTTTTCCAAGCGTACCATTATAGTAGACACTTGAAATGGGAGCCCGCCAATCATAGATTAAGAATTCACCGTTTTTGTCGATGAAAGACACCTTCCCAATGTATAGGTGATCAACGTCAGAAAAGCCCTCGTCTGAGATGTCAATTCGACCAAAATAGGGTGATTTTTTAAGGTCCTGATAAGTGGCTAGTTGGCCCTCAACAATGGCTTGATCCTCAACCACTTTGTTAGTTAAACTTCGCTGTTGTTGCAGGTCAGCGCTGGTTTCGATTCGGTCATCAGCTTCCAAATAATTTGCGGATGTGTTAGTCCCGTAGTCTTTTTGAACTCGTTGAGTTTCTGCCTTGGCTTTTTGATATTCGGTTTGGGTGTCTTGGATTTTTTCGTCCAACTGGGAACCAACCCAGGTGACCCGCTCTTGCTCTTTGTTTTTTTCATCCTTATTCAAGTGCATACTCCTCCCTTTAATTCGTGAATAATTCTAATTTGAAAAGCCGGTACTGTCAATTTTTTCGTGCTTTGACAACCCGTCATAAATCGCATAAAATGAAATTAATATGTATTTAGTTTAGTAAGTAGTGGAGTCAAATAACAGAGAGGCTATGTTTACTGAGATTAGTCAGACGACACGAACTGGATAATGGGTAACAACCTTATAGTTTAAGTGGCAGAGAAATCTCTGCAATTTAGGTGGTACCACGTGCAAGGCGTCCTATTGATTATTCAATAGGACGTTTTTTATTAAAGAAAGGAAAATTACTATGGCAAAAAAAGAAATCGTGTTAACTGGTGATCGTCCAACCGGAAAACTTCATATTGGACACTACGTTGGTTCGTTAATGAGCCGTTTAGAATTGCAGAATTCGGGTAACTACGACCCATTCATCATGATTGCTGACATGCAGGCCTTGACCGATAACGCTCGTGATCCAAAGAAGATTCAAAACAGTCTGCTGCAGGTAGCCTTGGACTATCTAGCGGTCGGACTTGATCCAAATCAATCAACGATCTTTGTCCAATCTCAGATCCCAGCCTTAAATGAACTAACCATGATTTATCTTAATTTAGTAACGGTTTCCCGATTGAAACGAAATCCGACCGTGAAAACTGAGATTAAACAGAAAAATTTTGGTGAAAGTGTACCAGCTGGTTTCTTCATCTATCCGGTCAGTCAAGCCGCTGACATCACCGCCTTTAAGGCAACCGTGGTTCCGGTTGGAGAAGATCAAGAGCCAATGATTGAACAAACCAGGGAAATTGTCAGAAGTTTTAATAGTGCCTATCACAAGAACGTATTGGTTGAACCACAAGGTTTCTTTCCACCGAAAGGCATGGGGCGCATTCCCGGCCTCGACGGAAATGCCAAAATGAGTAAGTCGCTTAATAATGCCATTTACCTTGCTGACGATGCTGATACCATTAAGAAAAAAGTGATGTCCATGTACACGGATCCAAAGCACGTTCACGTTGATGACCCAGGTCAAGTTGAAGGAAACACGGTCTTTACGTATCTGGATATTTTCGCTCACGACAAGCAAAAAGTTAGTGAACTTAAAAAGCAATATCAACACGGTGGTCTTGGAGATGTTAAAATTAAGTTGTATTTAAACGAAGTTTTGCAAGATGAACTCAAGCCAATTCGACAACGTCGAGAAAAGTTAGCTAAGGATCCTGAGTATGTGTACAGGGTCTTAAAAGACGGAAGCGACGCGGCTAACATTGTTGCAGAAAACACCCTTGAAGAAGTTCGCGATGCCATGGGGATTAATTATTTTAAGTAGATAAATTGTCATAGCACCAAATATGAATAAATACTTGAGGAGGAGAATCGAATGGAGAACTTTGTTATCATTGATATCGGTTCAAACTCAGTCAGAATGGCAATTTATTGCATCGATTCCGATGGAAGTTATCATGAGATTAAACGCGTTAAGAACGATACGAGATTGTCTGAGGGAATCGGACAAAATAACATTTTACAGATAACTGCAATGAATCGTACGATCTCGGCGCTTCGATCCTTTAAGTCAGAGTATTCAAAGTATAAAAACGTTGTGGTTCGTGCCATTGCTACGGCAGCGGTGCGCCAAGCTCAAAATCAAAAGGATTTTTTACACAATGTTTATAAGCAGCTTCACATTAAGATCCGCGTGTTAACCGGCAAGGAAGAAGCTTACTATGATTATCTAGGAATCTCTGATCGATTGGCGGTTAAAGATTATCTCTTGATGGATGTTGGTGGTGCTAGTGTTGAAATTATTCAGGTTAGAAACCAAAAAGATATCCATTGTATCAGCGTTCCCATTGGGGCAGTAAAAATTTCGGAACAATTTCATTTGATTAACCAGGTGACTCCAGCTGATTTATTTGCGGCTGAGTCTTATGTTATCGAAGTGTATAGTCGGATTCCTTGGATTAAGAAGCCCCTTCATTATCCGATTGTTTTGATTGGTGGAGCTGCCCGCGCAATTGCAAGAATTAATCGGCAGTACCAACATTTAAGCCATGTTGATCACATCCAAAATTTTCAGTTAACCAGAAAACAGGTCAACAGTACGATGGAAATGTTTCTGAGTAAGACTTTGGCTGAGCGTCAAAAGATTAATGGGCTTGAAAACGACCGTGCCGACGTCATCATTGGTGGTTCCCTTTGTTTAACTGTCATGATGCATTTTATTGATTCCAAGCGGGTCATTTTCTCAAACGGTGGCGTGCGCGAGGGACTGATTAATGAATACATTGAGAATAGTCCTCATTTTAGAAAATAGGTGTCATTTTGAACGATTTTAATGGATTTTATAAAAAATCATATCAAAAACGGTTACAGCAGGTTGCCAAATTTGCCGATCTTGATCGAACACAACTTGATGTGATTGAAAGTCACTTCGTAGATGCTAGTAGCCACATGATTGAAAACTACCTTACCGACTACGGATTGCCAGAGGGGGTTGCAACTAACTTTGTAATTAACGGAGTCGAACATTTAATTCCGATGGTGATTGAAGAACCCTCGGTCATTGCGGCCGCTAGTAACGGCGCCAACATGCTTCGTGTTGGTGGCGGCATTCAGGCTAAGTCTCAGAGTCGCATCTTGACTGGTGAAGTCATTTTAGGAGTCTCGGATCCGGTTCAATTTACCGAATGGGTTGAAACTCATCGAGTTAAATTAATGCAGGTTGCACACGATGCTCATCCCACAATTGATAAATACGGTGGTATACACGATTTGACCGTCTCACCTCTTTACGATCATTATCTGGTGATTGAACTGTTCGTTGATGTCGGTGATGCGATGGGGGCTAACATCATGAATTCGATGCTTGAGGCTCTTTCGACATACATTGAAATCAACACTAGTCAATCATCTTTAATGAGTATTTTATCGAATTATGGGGATAAAAATTTGGTTACAGCATCAGGAACCGTTCCGTTTCGGGCCCTAAAACGAGGTCAATTGGACGGAAAAAACGTTGCTGAAAAAATCGCAGAAGCCTCATTAATTGCAAATAAGTACCCAAAACGGGCGGCAACTCACAATAAGGGGATCATGAATGGGATTGATGCGGTTCTCGTTGCCACTGGTAATGACTGGCGCGCCGTTGAAAGTGCGGTTCATTCCTATGCCGCAAGGGATGGTCAGTATCGTGGAGTTAGTCAATGGCGAGTTACTCCTGACGGATTAAAGGGAGAAATTACCATTCCGGTACCCTCAGGAATCATTGGTGGTGCAACTCGGCTCTTTTCAATGAGTAGGATTAACTATCAAATTTTAAACGTTAGCTCTGCCATGCAGTTCATGGAGGTGATTGCTTCTGTGGGATTAGCACAAAACCTGGCAGCCCTAAAGGCGCTTGTAACCGATGGGATTCAAAGAGGTCACATGAACCTTCAGATGAAATCACTCGCCATGTCTGCTGGAGCTTCCAGTAAGAACTTGGACATGGTGATTAACGCATTAAAGAAATTACCAACAAATCAAAGAAACTTAGAAAACGCAAAACAAATTATAGAAGGGAAGTTTGGATCAGATGGCCGAAAATAATGATAATGTGCAATTAAGTAAGACGACGCAAGGCTTAATTAACGAAGTCAGTCACTTTTTTCCGGGGGATGTTGAGGTTCAATTTATTGGCAACTTAAAGTCCGGTTATGTGCGACATGACCAAGCGCAAGTCGTGCAAGATGGTGATCGACTTTACGTGCAGATTAGAGATCTAACCGAACCGGATTTTACTGCTACTCATGAGTTGTTACACTTGTTAATGACCTTGCGCGGGTTCCCACAAATTTATTTCCCACTCACTAGTGGTGACAAGCAACTTGACGAACAGTTGATGTACATGGGAACCGAATTGTACGATGATGTGTGTCACTTTGTCGTGTATGCTGAACAGCGAAAACACGGTTTAGTTGATGAAGCGATTGAAAAAGAATATGTTAAGGGTGTCAGACAGACGATTACCCCTGAGTCTGGGAAGGTCGACGATGAAATGCCATTACGATTAGTGACCATTTTGGATGCCATGATTTTTCTTGGCGACCACTTTGATCAGTACGAAGACGTATTTCAAACGAGTTTTCCCATTTCTTTAAAGGCCGCTAAGGAACTTTACGCAATGCTTGCTGAGAAGCCGGTGGACTCACCATTTACCCTCAGACGCGATGTGGTCAAACTATACCGTGATTTTGACAAACAAATGAAGAACTGGGGACTACCAGCTTTACAATTAAATGATTTTGTGATGCTAACGGCGGTCTTCTCAAAGCGCCAACTCGGTTTGCAAGTGAAACAGGTTTTTAACCTTTATCACTCAGAATTAAAGGAGACCAAGACTAACAAAAGAGCGTACGTGGGCTTTACCAAATCGGATGACCAAAATTCGTTTGTGACAAGTGGTCCAGCTGGTAAAAAGGCAAGTGAAGACTATTTCAAAGAACTATATTCAAAGACGGTTAAAGAGTTGTATCAAGACTTACGGATTCCATATTTATTGAGATAAGGTGACAATATGAATCAAGATAATATTCAAGAAAAGTTTGATAATGCTAAAAACATCGTATTTTTAACGGGAGCCGGAATCTCTACCCCTTCTGGAATTCCCGATTATCGTTCTAAGGGCGGATTGTATACGAATGACAAGAGCAGTAAACCAGCGGAATATTACTTGAGTCACGACTGCTTAGTAAATGAACCTGAGGTATTCTACGAGTACGTCAAAAAGAACATGTACTATCCAGATGCTCAACCCAACGTTATTCACAAAAAGCAGGCGGAATTAACCCGTCAAAATCGGGCTAGTATTATCACTCAGAACGTTGATAATCTGTACGAAAAAGCTGACGCAAAGAACCTGAATGAGTTTCACGGTAACTTGTATGATATTTACTGTCAAAAATGTGGCAAACACGTTGATTATCATGAATATATGAAGAGTATGTATCATCAAAACTGTGGTGGAATTTTGCGCCCTAACATTGTTTTATATGGTGAGGGAATTAATCCTCAAACAATTGAAAATAGTGTTCGATTGATGAGTCAAAGTGATCTAATTGTGATCGTTGGGACTTCAATGCGAGTCTATCCGTTTGCCGGATTACTTGATTACCGTAATCCTAGTGCCGATGTGATTGCGATTAACCAAGAGGCACTTAATTTTCCGTTTCCGTTCACCATGGTGCAAGAAGATGCCGTTGATTTCTTTGATAAACTGAAAGTATAGGTGGTAACGTGATTTTAATTGGACTGACAACCTGGTCTGATCATCCATCACTGATTAATGGGGAAGATCGCAAAGTTACTTTATCAGAATATGCGGAACATTTTCCCGTTGTTGAGGTTGATAATCCGTTTTACGGCATCCCTAAGATTAAGACGGTGGAGAATTGGCAAAAGCAGGTTCCAAACAATTTTCAATTCATCTTAAAGGCCAATTATTTGATGACCAAACATCATTTGCCACAGTTTGGTGAAGATAATGAGCAGGTTAGAAGGGAGCAATTTATGCGGTATGGTGAGATGGTTGCGCCACTAGTAGATGGTAATCAGTTGGCATCCGTTTTATTTCAGTTTCCACCGTACTTCCGTTTAAACAATGATAACATTAGGTACCTTCGACTAGTTCGTGAGTGGATGGGAAGTTTACCCATCTCAGTTGAGTTTCGAAATCCTAGCTGGTATGGTGATGAAATCTCAAATGATGTCCACGATTATCTAAAGAGCCTCAAAATGAGTGAAGTGATCGCTGACGAGCCCCATAACCTGTCAGATGGCGTGCCCTTTGAACCCGTTGTTACGGATAAGAATTTCGTCATGCTTCGACTGCACGGTCAAAACCAAAAGGGCTGGTTTGAAAAGAGCTCCCAGTGGCGTAAGAAACGGACTCTGTACCGTTATAACGAAGAGGAATTAAAGCATTTTGCCGAAGTTGTTGATGATCTACGCCAAAAAGCTAAGGTAGTTTGCGTCATTTTTAATAACAATTCTGGTCATGATGCGGCTGACAATGCCCTTCAGTTAAAAAAGATTTTAGGATTGAACTTTGGTGGGTTAGCTCCCATGCAACTCGATCTATTTTAAAGGGCAAAAGTAGTATAATATTGGTACGATTTAATTTGTACGATAGGAATAAAGGAGCGAATTGGGATGGCTGAAAAACCAACATATTACATTACAACACCAATTTATTATCCATCAGGAAGGTTACACATCGGGAACGCTTATACGACGGTTGCCTGTGACGCACTGGCTCGTTTTAAGCGGGAATCTGGCTACGACGTGTTTTATTTAACCGGAACCGATGAACATGGACTAAAAATTGAACAAAAAGCAGAAAAGTTGGGTGTTGATCCTAAAAGTTACGTTGATAAGATGGCCACTCAAATATCTGACTTGTGGGCTAATTTAGATATTTCTAACGACGATTTCATCAGAACCACTGATGATAAGCACGTAAAAGCCGTGCAAAAAATATTTCAAACGTTACAAGACCAAGGTGACATCTATCTTGGACAGTATTCGGGATGGTACTCGGTTTCAGACGAAGAATACTTTACCGAATCACAATTAGCAGAGGTTTATCGTGATGCTGAAGGCAACGTGATTGGCGGAAAAGCCCCATCTGGACACGAAGTTCAACTTGTTAACGAAGAGTGTTACTTCTTTAAGATGAGTAAATATTCTGATTGGTTAATGAATTACTACAAAGAGCATCCTGACTTCATTGAGCCGCATTCTAGAATGAACGAAATGGTTAACAACTTCTTAAAACCAGGTTTGGATGACTTAGCGGTTTCGAGAACCACCTTTAAGTGGGGAGTTCCCGTTAAGTCAAATCCTAAGCACGTGGTTTACGTATGGATTGATGCTTTGTCAAACTATATCACTGCCCTTGGTTATGACAGTGATAATGACGAGTTGTTTAAGAAATTTTGGCCAGCTGATCTACAGATGGTTGGAAAAGAAATCGTTCGTTTCCATACCATTTATTGGCCAATTATTCTTCACGCCCTTGGTCTCCCACTGCCAAAGAAAATTTATGGCCACGGCTGGCTGACCATGAAGGACGGAAAGATGTCCAAGTCAAAGGGCAACGTAATTTATCCTGAGACGTTAATCGATCGTTATGGATTAGACGCTACCAGATACTATCTGATTAGAGCAATTCCGTTTGCAAGTGACGGGATTTTTACTCCTGAAGACTTTGTTGATCGGGTTAACTATGACCTAGCTAATGACCTTGGTAACTTGTTGAACCGAACGATTGCAATGGTCAATAAATACGAAGATGGCGTAACACCTTCATATCATGATTCTGATGATCAACCGAGTGTTGATTTACAAAAAATTGCTAAAACAACCGTTTCAGAATTTAAACGGTTAATGAATGACACTCATTTATCTGATGCCTTGGCTGAGATTTGGAAATTAGTTTCTCAAACCAACAAGTACATCGATCAGACCGAGCCATGGACCTTGGCTAAGAACAAGGATGACGCAGATGACCAAGTTAAATTAGCAAACGTCATGAGTCATTTGGTTGCCAGTCTGCGCTTGATTGCAATCTTAGTAAGTCCAATCATGCCAAATGCGGCGAATGAAATGTATCGTCAATTAGGTCTTGATCAGATGGATGGGTTTGATATCAAGAATGCCGCTCTTTCTGGACTTCCTGAAAAACAAAAGGTAATTGAGAATGGTGAACCAATTTTCCCTCGTTTAGATCGCGACGTTGAAGTTAGATTCATTAAGGATCAGATGACTCAATCTGACAAAACAAAGGGTCGTTCAGCAATGAAACGTGCTGACCAAAAGAAAGCTTTTGACCCAGAAAAAACGATTTTGAAGTCAGAGAAGAAGACCTTGGACTTTAGTGATTTTGAAAAAGTTGAATTAAAGGTCGCAGAAATTAAAAACGTTGCTAAAGTTGAAAACGCAGACAAATTATTGAAGTTTCAACTTGATGCTGGCGATGACGGTGACCGTCAGATTGTTTCTGGAATTGCCAAGTGGTATCCAGATTTTAAACAGTTAATTGGTAAAAAAGTGATCATTGTTTCTAACTTAAAGCCAAAGAAACTTCGTGGTGAGTTAAGTCAGGGAATGATTTTGTCCGCTGAACAAAAGGACGGTTCAATTAAAGTAGCAACTGTTGACCAAACTTTAGATAATGGCAGTACTTTAGAGTAGTAAAAAAGTTTCACTAGTCAATGATTAGTGAAACTTTTTCGATTATGAAAGGAATAGTCAATGAAAATATTTGATTCCCACACTCATTTAAACGATCAACCATTCCAAAATGATATTGAGGGCTACGTTCGACACGCCAAAAGACTTGGTGTTGTTAGAATGGCTAACGTCGGGTCCAATACTGAGCTAAATGAGCGTTCCTTGGAGCTTTCAGCTCAGTACGACAATCTGTATTCAATTATTGGATGGCATCCAGAAGACGCTATGAATTACAATCACGAGCAGGAAGAACTGCTCGAAAAGCAACTAGAAAATCCGCAAGTTGTCGCTGTGGGTGAGATTGGAATGGATTATTTTCAAGATGTCACACCGAAAGACGTGCAAGAACGAGTCTTTCGGCGACAAATTGAAATTGCCAAAAACATGCATTTACCAATCTCAGTTCATAACCGGGATGCCTTTGAGGATGTTTATCGGATTTTAAAAGATGAAAATATTGGTGAAGTCGGTGGCATTATCCACAGTTTTAACGGAGATAGTGAATGGATGAAGAAATTCGTTGATTTAGGGATGGTGGTTTCATACAGTGGGGTCGTGAGCTTCAAGAAAACCAAAGAGGTTCATGAAGCCGCTCGTTTAACTCCGCTGGATAAGATTCTAGTGGAAACGGATGCCCCGTATTTAACGCCAGAGCCGTTTCGCGGACGACAAAATGAACCGGCTTATTCTTTGTATACCCTAGAAGCAGTTGCCAAATTTAAAGACATTGATCCTGATGTGGTCGCAAAGGCGACGTACGAAAATACGAATCGAATATTTGGATTGGATAATTAAAATGAAAAGAATTAAAGAAGTAATTGTGGTGGAAGGAAAAGATGATACCAAACAAATTCAACGAGCCGTTGATGCTGATACGATTGAAACCCGGGGCTCTGCGATTTCGGATGAGACCCTCGATCTAATTGATCGGTTGGCACAAACCCGTGGAATCATCGTTTTTACTGATCCAGATTTTTCTGGGGAAAAAATCAGAAAAATAATTTCAGATGAGATTCCAGAAGCAAAGCATGCCTTTTTGAAAAAGTCGGAAGCAGTTCCTGATACACAGAAGGGATCCCTTGGAGTTGAGCATGCTAGTCCAAAAGCAATTCGGAATGCCTTGTCTGAAGTGTACACCGAAAGCGATGAGAATCCAGAAGTCATTAGCAAGCGGGATTTGATTCAAGCTGGTTTAGTAGGAACGAAAGAAGCCAAGGAACGCCGACTGGAACTTGGTGAATTGCTTCATTTGGGGTATGTTAACGCTAAACAAATGCAAAAAAGATTACGAATGTTTGGCATCACGAAAAAACAGTTTAACAATGCATTAAAGCAACTTGATGATAAGGAGGGATTAGATGAGTAAAGTTCCTGCAATCGGCAGTCCAGCTCGGACCCAGGCCATCTTGAACCGATACCGTTTAAATGCGAAGAAAAGCTTGGGGCAAAATTTCTTGAACGATCTTGGAGTTTTAAAAGAAATCGTTGCAGTTGCCCAAATATCAGAAGCCGATGATGTAATTGAAATTGGACCTGGCATTGGGGCATTAACTGAACAAATTGCTCAATCAGCTCACGCCGTGATGGCCTTTGAAATTGACGAGAATCTTCTCCCAATCTTAGATGAAACTCTCAGTCCCTATGACAACATTAAAATTATTAATGAAGACTTCTTGAAGGCTAATCTGCCAAAATTAATTAAAGAAAACTTTGATGTAAAACACCACCTAAAAGTTGTGGCTAATTTGCCTTACTATGTCACCAAACCAATCTTGATGGATATTTTAAAGGGCAACGTTAAATTTGATTCAACGGTGTTGATGATGCAAAAAGAAGTGGCAAAACGAATTAGCGCAAAGCCGGGCAATCGCGACTATGGGGCTTTGACGGTTATCACTCAGTATCTAGAAAACGTTGAGATTGCAATTAATGTATCGGCCAAGTCCTTTATTCCCTCACCAAAAGTTGATTCTGCGGTGGTCAAGTTAACCCCGAAAACAGATAAAAAGATGATTGCTTACGATGAAAAAGCTTTCTTTGGCTTTGCGCATGGATGTTTCATGCACCGAAGAAAGACACTCTGGAATAATTTGCAGGGTATTTTTGGAAAGAAACCTGAGGTAAAAGAACAAATTGAACAGGATTTAAAACGGTTAGGCATTAATAAGTCAGACCGTCCCGAACAGTTATCGGTTGATCAATTTGTGAAAATGGCAAATCAGTTTCACGTAAGTGGATTGCTGGCATAACAGGCTATTTACCCATTACCTTTACATTATATTGATTTTAATGTATAATAGTACCACGCGAGGTGATTGATGATGCCAACTAGTCTATCTAAGATTAAATTATTTCTAGATAATCACATTGGACAGGAAATCCATGTAACTGCACAAGCCGGAAGAAAACGAACTAACGAATATGATGGAGTTCTGGCTGAGACATTTCCCGCTGTATTTTTAATTACACTTGATCCAGACGAGAAGTTAGGACAAGTATCATACAGTTATACTGATATTTTAACCAAGAACATCGAGATTAACTTTGTTTAATGAATTGACCGAAAGGTCTTTTTTTTTGCTTTATATTATTAGTAGTCTGTAAGATAATAAGGGCATTTAAATTAGTCAAGATAATCCATGATTTCCCCGAGTTGTTAGTTGCATGTCTTAAGATAACAGTGTTATATTAGTTGAGAACTATTGATTAGTTAGTAAGCTTCGTTAGTACTATTGAAGTTCGAAATGGTAGGAGTTTAAAGATGGATGACTTAGTTTTAAAGGTAGAAAATTTAACCGTTAATTTTGCGGATAAACACGTTTTAAGTGATTTGAGCTTTAACGTGAAACGTGGTAGTTTTTTAAGTATTGTAGGCCAGAATGGAGTAGGGAAGACCACCTTGATCAAAGTGATTCTTGGTCAATTGAAGCCCACCAGTGGAAAGGTTCAGTTTATCCCGGATCGTTCTCAGGTCAAGATTGGGTATGTGCCCCAGTTTAGAAATATTGATACCGAATATCCGTTGTCGGTAAAAGACTTTGTTGCTCTAGCTTTTAGTGGGTTTAAACTACCGTGGCTTTCAAGAAAAGATCGTGAAACGTTAAATCAGGTCCTAACTGAGACTAACCTAACTGATATTGCCAAAGAACCATTAGGAAGAACTTCCGGCGGGGAAAAACAGCGGGCTTATCTGGCACAGGCGCTGGTAGTGAAACCCGATCTTTTGATTTTGGATGAATCGACGGCCAGTCTTGACCCAGAGGCCAAGGAGAACCTGCTTAATGTGGTTTCCGATCTAAACGTCAAAAGGGACTTAACCGTCATCTTTGTCACACATGACATTCCGTTAGCAAAGAAGTTCGCAAACGAATACCTGTTTTTGCGTCCTGATAATTATGAATTTGGACCAATTAAGAACTTAAATGTTGAAGAATTTTGGAAGGGGCAAGCCGATGTTTAGTTTTGAATTTATGCGTAATGCCTTTTTAGCCAGTACCATCATTGCGGTGGTCTGTGGGGTCATCGGGGTGTTTGTCGTTTCAAGAAACATGCCGTTTCTGACCCACACTTTATCTGAGATTGGGTTTGCTGGAGCTTCCTTTGGAATGTTTGTTGGGATTAGTCCGTTAAACGGGATGCTACTCTTTACCACCATTAGTTCGGTTCTCGTTGGGAGAATGAGTGCTGGCTCCGTTGCCGAAAGACGAGAAGATACCATCAGTGCTGTTTCGGCCCTCTTTATTGGACTGGGAGTCTTATTTTTAGCCCTTTCAAACAGTAGTGCTAGTTATGCAACCAATATCTTGTTCGGAAGTATTGTCGGAATCAGTGCCGCTGAGGTCCACCAGATGATTTGGTTGTCGGTGATTGTGTTAATCGTGACCCTATGTATTTATCGGGACTTAAAGTTTGATTCGTTTGATGCAGTGGGAGCCAGAGCCCAGAAAATTCCAAGTGGAATCCTCTCATTGATTTTCCTAGTGATGCTGGCCTTAAGTGTCTCCGTGGCTGCTCAAATTGTCGGGGCACTTTTGATTTTTATCCTTTTGACTTTGCCAGCTGCGAGTGCTAAATACTTTGCCCATTCAGTCGGAAAAATGATTGGACTGGCCATTGTTTTTGGTTTGATCGGAGTTTGGGCCGGATTAACGCTTGGATATTACACGAACTGGCCGGTCAGTTTCTTTATTGCTGTTATTGAGGTTGCCATTTACTTTGGATCACTGATTTATAATCACTTTAGGGAGGGCTAATTTGATTTAGTCCCTCTTTTTTTACTCTTTTTTCGATAAAGTGAAGTAAAACACGAACATTTATGCTAAAATTTCCTTGTGTGCCAATTTATGACGAGGTGAAAGCATGAAATTTAAAAGAAGTGAACGATTAGTAGATATGACAAACTATCTATTAAACCGTCCTCATACATTAGTACCATTAACTTTTTTCGCTAAGCGCTACAATTCTGCTAAATCTTCCATTAGTGAGGACTTAGCCATTGTGAAGCAAGTATTTCAACAACGTGGGATTGGTCTGGTTGAGACCGTTCCCGGAGCTTCTGGGGGCGCCAAATTTACGCCATACATTTTAAAAGAGGCGGCTGATCAGTTTATTAAAGAGGTCTCTGACATCTTAAACGATAACGATCGTTATCTTCCTGGTGGTTATGTTTATATGTCCGATATTTTAGGCCAACCGGAGAAGTTGAAAACCATTGGGCGGATCATTGCCACCCAATACCTGTTTCAGAAAGTTGACGCAGTACTAACGGTGGCAACGAGAGGAATTCCAGTTGCCGAAGCTTCTGCCACGTATTTAAATGTGCCACTGGTAATTGCTAGGCACGACTCTCAAATTACTGAGGGGTCGACCGTGAGTGTTAACTACGTTTCGGCATCTAGTCAAGAAGTTAAACGAATGACAATCTCAAAAAGAAGCCTGAAGCCAGGTTCTAACGTTTTGATTGTTGATGATTTTTTGCGTGGTGGTGGAACGATTTCTGGTCTGACGTCCCTGATTGATGAGTTCGATTGTCATCTAGTGGGCAGTACGGTTTTTGTTGAAACCGATGACCCAGGTCACAGAAAGGTTACTGATTTTACTTCATTACTTAAAATGGATATTAAAGATGATCAGATTGAGATTAAACCTGGCAATTATGCCCAAAAAATTTTTGGGAGTACAAATTAAAAATTAATTACAAGGGGAACAAAAATGAGTTCAAAGAATACGATTATTTTAGCGGCTGGTAAGGGCACCCGGATGAAGTCCAAGTTATATAAAGTTCTCCACCGAATTTGTGGGAAATCAATGGTTGACCATGTTTTGACGCAGGTATCCAAGTTAGATATGGATAACATCATTACGATTGTTGGTTACGGTGCTGAAGATGTGGAAAACGAACTTGGCAATCGTTGTGAGTACGTCGTCCAAGATAAACAACTTGGGACTGGCGATGCCGTTGCACGAGCTGAAGGACTTTTAAAGAACTCAGATGGTGAGACGTTAGTTATTAGTGGTGATACTCCATTATTTACCTCCTCTACTCTTAAGCAACTCTTTGAGTATCACGAACAAAAAAAGGCCACCGCGACCATTTTGACGTCTAAAGCTCCTGATCCGACTGGTTATGGCCGGATTGTTAGAAATGACATTGGGATTGTTGAAAAGATTGTGGAGCAAAAGGATGCCACGCCGGAAGAGCAAGGCATTCATGAGATTAACACTGGCGTTTACGTGTTTGATAATCATTCGTTATTTGAGGCTTTGCACAAAATTAATAACGATAACGCTCAGGGTGAATATTATTTAACTGATGCCATTGAAGTTTTAAAAAATGAGGGTCACACAATTGCTGCCTACAAGATGGCGAACTTTAATGAATCGATGGGTGTAAACGATCGGGTCGCTCAGGCCCGTGCCACTCAAATTATGCAAGCCCGGATTAATCGTCAGCACATGCAAAATGGTGTTACGATTGTTAATCCCGATGATACCTATATTGATAGTGACATTAAAATTGGTCAGGATACCATTATTGAACCAGGAGTTCAACTTCAAAATGGGACGGAAATCGGTAGTAACTGTATCATTGGTGCCCACTCTAAAATTTCTGGTAGTAAAATTCATGATAACGTTAAGGTCTTCTCTTCGGTAATTGAAGATTCTGAGATGATGTCCGGCTCTGATATCGGACCCGATAGTCATTTAAGACCAGGCGCTAAGATTGAAAAGAATGTTCACATTGGTAACTTCTGTGAGGTTAAAAGTTCCACCATTGGTGAGGGAACCAAGATGGGTCATCTGACTTATGTTGGCAATGCTAAACTTGGTAAACACATTAATATTGGTTGCGGAGTGATTTTTGCGAATTACGATGGAGCTCATAAGCACACTACGACAGTTGGTGATGATTCTTTTATTGGAAGTAATTCCAACTTGATCGCCCCAGTCCACATCGCTGATCATACCTTTATTGCGGCTGGTTCGACCATTACCGACGACATGGATCAGTATGACATGGGAATTGCTAGAGAGCGCCAAACTAACAAGCCGGGTTATTATAAAAAGCTTCCCTTTAAAGGCGCTAATTAATTTGAGCTAAATAGTGAAATTGTTTTCTGAAAATAATATAATGGAATTGATTAGGTAGGAAAAAAATGTGGGGGTTATAATGGCTGAAAAGTATGCTGATCCAAAATTAAAGATTTTTTCTTTAAATTCAAATCGTCCGCTTGCAGAAAAGATTGCTAAACGAGTGGGAGTTCCCTTGGGAAAAGCTTCCGTCAGTCGCTTTAGCGATGGTGAGATTCAAATTAATATTGAAGAAAGCATTCGTGGCGATAACGTTTATATTATCCAATCAACTTCTGATCCCGTTAATGATAATTTAATGGAATTATTAATCATGATCGATGCTTTAAGAAGAGCAAGTGCCAAAACCATTAACGTGGTTATTCCATACTATGGTTACGCTAGACAAGATCGAAAAGCACGAAGTCGTGAACCAATTACCGCTAAGTTAGTGGCAGACATGCTGGAAAAAGATGGAATCACACGTTTGGTAGCCCTTGATTTACATGCTGCTCAAATTCAAGGATTCTTTGATGTTCCCGTTGATCATTTGATGGGGGCACCGCTCCTTGCTGACTACTTCATCAAGAACGGACTCGCAAAAGACGCGGTAGTTGTTTCACCTGATCATGGTGGGGTGAGTCGAGCTCGTGCCATGGCTGAGTTTTTAAAGGCTCCAATTGCTATTATTGATAAGCGTCGCCCAAAAGCCAACGTTGCTCAAGTTATGAACATCATTGGGGATGTAAAGGGGAAACGTTGTATCATGATTGACGATATGATTGATACAGCTGGAACCATTACGAAGGGTGCGCAAGCCTTAATGGATGCTGGTGCTTCAGAAGTTTATGCATGCTGTACTCATCCCGTCTTATCAGGGCCAGCAACCGAAAGAATCGAAGCTTCGCCAATTAAGAAACTGGTTGTGACTGATTCCATTCAGTTACCCGATTATAAAAAAATTGACAAGATCAAACAAATTTCAGTTGCACCATTAATTGGAGACGCAATTACTAGAATTAACGAAAATCGTCCCGTTAGTCCGCTGTTTAGTCATCGGTTTGACTACGGTAAGGATGATGAGAAAAAGTAATAGATAAAAAATAACCTTAGCTTAAAATGCTAAGATTATTTTTTTGCGCTCGTTTGTTATTGATTAACGTACTTATTGATGGCGTATGCTACCCCATCTTCTGAATTAGGTTTAGTAACAAATTGGGCGTTCTTTTTAACTTCATCGATTCCGTTACCCATGGACACTCCCAGTCCCGCAAACTTGATCATCGAAATATCATTCCCTTGATCGCCAATGGCCATGACGTTATCTGGCTTTAAACCAAGCTTTTCGGAAAGATCCCGTAAGGCATTGCCTTTACTTGAATTTGAGTTCATAAACTCAAGAAAGACCGGTGAACTCTGAACGACACTCATTCGGTCGTAGATTGATTTTGGTAGATTGCCCTTTGCTTTGGTAATCTTGTCCGGATAATCGACGTACATCAGTTTGTAAATGTTGACGTCACGGGTGATTTCGCCAGGAGTTCGATATTTGATGGGCATCGAAACAAGATGGCTTTCTTCAACGGAAAAGGGACTAATATCACGATTGGTAGTGGTAATGGAATCAACCGTTTCGATTTGGAAGTGGACGCCCATTTCTCGTGACATCATTTCAATTTCTAAAAAGTCATCATACTTAACCGTTTCTTTGATTAACACTTTACCACTAACCGTTTCGACTAGGGCACCATTATAAGTGATGGCGTATTCGTCGTCTCCGTCAATTCCCAGCTTATCAAGGTATGGCTTTACGCCAGTAATGGGGCGTCCGGTACAAAGGACCACTTTTATGCCTTGATTGCAGGCTTTAGTAATAGCTTCGATGGTTGCTTTTGCTAATTGATTTTTTTCGTTTAATAGGGTGCCGTCGATATCGATGGCAATTAATTTGATATCCATGTTAGTTCTCCTTTGGAATTATAAGGTTGTCATTATCAATGTATTTTTGAAATTCATCGTATAAAGGTTGAAAAAGTTCAACGTTTTTTGTTGGCTTAAGCATTTCACGTGGAAAGAAAAAACGCTTGTCACCAATTAGTTTTCCGGTAATGGCACGAACTAGGTCACTAGCCTGAGAAAGTTCTACCAAATTACCATCATTTTCCATCAGTTCAATCTGGGCGTTTTGATGTTTACTTTTGGGATCGTAGACATCATAGGGCTGATCAAAACTGTTGTCAGTGGCAGTGTAGTACTTTGGATTAAATCCGGCTTTTTCAATGATCTTTTGTAGCTTAGGGATTAAAAATTCCGTCTGATCATTGTATTTAGCGGATTTAAAGGGACGCCGATTTAAGAAACGTTTGGCGAGGTCAGAGAGAACCGGATCTTCTGATTTGCGCCACATGACGAAGTAGGTGTTAAGCACCCCATCGTCAATTTGTAAATAATCATCTAGGGAGTAGTTATTAGAAAAGATTGGCATTAAAAGACTAGGCTTAAAGGTGCTCTTAGGTTGTAACGCTAATTCTTTCGCCCGCATCAGTAGGTGACTTAAAATAACCTCCATCGAACGTGAGACGGGATGGAAGTATACTTGTTGATACATTTGAAAACGACAAACAATGTAGTACTCAATCGCATGTAAACCACTTGCCCGAAAACAAATCCCACCAGAGTACGGACGCATCACCTGAAGAATCCGATCCAAATCAAAATTACCGTATTGTGCTCCGGTGTAATATGAATCGCTTAGAAGGTAGTCCATCCGATCGGCATCAACTTGACTTGAAATCATTTGGACGACTTGCGGATTGTCATAGGTCTTGTTAATGACACTGGCAACGCGTTCGGGAAAATCGGGACCGACCTCACTTAAAACGTGGTTAATTTCCGTTTCGTTTGAAGTGATGATTTGCTGGGTAATCTGTTCGTGATTGGTGTGAAAAATGTGTTCAAACGTATGTGAATAAGCTCCATGACCAACGTCGTGAAGTAGGGCGGCACACAGGGCCACGATTCGTTCTGAATCGTCCCATAAGCCATCACCCGCTTTTTTAGACGGATAATTTCGCTTAAAATTATCACAAATTCGTCTAGTAATTTCATACACTCCTAAAGAGTGGCTAAATCGGGTGTGTTCTGCTCCGTGAAAGGTTAATGAAGTAGTTCCTAACTGCTTGATTCGTCTTAGACGTTGAAATTCAGGTGTATTAATGAGATCGAGAATTACTTGGTGTTCAACGTAAACGTGACCCAGAACTGGGTCACGAAAAACTTTGTCATATTTCAATGGTTGATTGTAATACTTCAATAAAAGACCTCCACTTATACTAATCTCTCTTCATTATAACTGAAATAAAAATAAACGTCATGACAAACTCAAAGTTAGTGCATTTCCATTGCTAACGGCGTAAAATCAAATTTGTGAGGTGATATTTTTGACAGAAAACGAAAAGATCGAAAAAGTTCAAGTTGAGATTGCAATCGAAATAAAACAGGACGAAAACGTCGAACACCATCATTTTAAAGAAAATGGGCAACTAGTTATGCTCAACGGCTATCGTTATTTACGTTACGTTGAACACGTTGACGGACAACCGGACGTTCCTGTCACCTACCGGATTGGAAAAAATGCGATTCGGTTAACTCGTGCTGGCAAAAATCATCTTGAACTTCATTTTAAACCGAACGAAACAATCGAAGACTTGTACCGAACGCCATTTGGTAATTTGAAAATTGGGGCACATACCACTAGCATTAAGCAATCTAGAGATGATAAAAACGGATGGCAAATGATTGAGATTAACTATGAGTTGTACACCGACGGACAGAAAGTCGGCGACTATCGAGTCAAATTGCAATTTAAATGTTAAACTAGTATTATTAGTCTGTTAGGAATCTAGAAAGGCGTGGTCGAATTGGAACTTAAAGAATTAGACAAGCAAGATAAAAGCGAATTATCAATGGTTGAAGTGGCTCATGCAATTTTAGCTGATGCTGGTAAAACCATGTCATTCGTTGATTTAACCAACGAAGTACAAAAATACTTGGGGGACAGCAACCAAGTAATTCGTGATCGTTTACCTCAATTCTACACAGACCTTAATGTTGATGGGAGTTTTATTTCCCTTGGCAATAACGTTTGGGGTCTTCGTACTTGGTACCCATATGAATCCATTAACGAAGCCACCATCAATGAAGGTGAAGAAGACAACGGTAATACTCCCAAAAAGCATCGTAAGGTGAATGCTTTTATGGCTGATGCAGCTGACGATGATGACGTGATCGACTATGATAACGATGATCCAGAAGATCAGGATGATTTTGATGATACCCCTGACGACAAGGATAAGTATCATAAGGATCTTGATGAAGAAAATCCTGATACTGATGATGACGCCATTGACGATGATGATGGTGTTGAAGGCGACCTCTCAGAGGTCAATCCAGATGACGATGACGATAAAAAAGATGATGACGACGACAATGATTAAACTTGACTAATTATGTAGAATCACTTAACATACTATTTGGGCACTTTACAGACATGTGAAGTATTTGGAATAAGTAACCGCTCCCTATTCAATGAATGGGGAGCTTTTTTTATGTTGTAACCTAAATTTGATGGAGGAGTTAAGCATGACTAAGTATATTTTTGTAACCGGTGGAGTAGTTTCTTCCTTAGGAAAGGGAATTGTTTCGGCTTCAATCGGAAGACTATTGAAGAATCGTGGTTTTAACGTTACGATCCAAAAATTTGATCCATATATCAACATTGATCCGGGAACAATGAATCCTTATCAACACGGAGAAGTCTTTGTTACCGATGATGGTGCTGAAACTGATCTTGATTTAGGTCATTACGAACGTTTTATTGATAACAATTTAAACAAGTACTCTAACTTTACGACCGGTAAAATCTATGAAGAAGTTTTAAGAAAAGAACGTCACGGAGATTATCTTGGGAGAACCGTTCAGGTCATCCCTCACATTACTGGAATGATTAAACAAAAGATTATGAGTGCCGCTCAAAGCACGGACGCTGATATCGTTATTTCAGAAATTGGTGGAACGGTTGGAGACATCGAGTCCCTACCGTTTTTGGAAGCCATCCGTCAGATGAAACATGAAGTCGGTGATGAGAATACTTTTTATATTCACGTTACGCTTGTTCCGTACCTGCACGCCGCAAAGGAAATGAAAACCAAACCAACCCAGCACAGTGTTAAAGAATTAAGGGGAATTGGCATTCAACCCGATATGTTGGTTCTTCGTGCTGAGAAACCAGTTAGTGATGAGATGAAGAAAAAAATTGCCATGTTCTGTGATGTTCCGGTTAAGGATATCATCGAGTCCATCGATGCTCCTAACTTGTACCAAATCCCGCTTAGTTTTCAAAAACAAGACATGGACGATGAGATTTTAAAGCACTTTAACGTTAAAGCTCCAGAGGCTGACATGAAAGATTGGAAGAAGATGGAGAAGCACATCAGAAATCTCAAGGGCGAGGTTAACATTGCCATTGTTGGTAAGTATGTTGATCTAAATGATGCCTACTTGTCCGTGAATGAAGCTTTAAAACATGCTGGTTATGCTGCTGACGATAAGGTTAACATTCACATGGTTGATGCGGGTACGATTAACAGAGACAACGTTTCTAAGAAGTTAAAGGGAATGGACGGAATCTTGGTTCCTGGTGGATTTGGTAATCGAGGGGTCGAAGGAATGATTCAAGCCGCTCGATATGCTAGAGAAAATGATGTTCCTTATTTAGGTGTTTGCCTTGGAATGCAGATTGCTACCATCGAATATGCTAGAGACGTTGTGGGTTATAAGGATGCCAACTCAACTGAATTTGATCCGCAAACTAAGCACAATGTGATTGATCTCATGGCCGATCAAAATGATGTTACTGATGCTGGTGGAACCCAACGCTTGGGTGCTTATAAGACTAAGTTAAAAGCAGGGAGTAAAGCCGCCGCCGCATACGACAACAAAAAGGAAATTTCAGAGCGTCATCGTCATCGTTATGAATTTAATAATAAATTTAGAAAAGACTTGGAAGATGCTGGCTTAGTTATTTCTGGGACCTCACCAGATGATCACTTGGTTGAAGTGGTCGAAGTTCCAGCCAATAAATTTTATGTTGCAGCACAATACCACCCCGAATTTTTATCACGGCCAAATCGTCCCGAGGGATTATTCAAGGCGTTTGTCGCCGCTGCCGACAAAGAACACATGCATAATCACAAGAAGTAACCAGGCTTCTTTATAATCTTAATAAAATAATTTCTGATTTTGTATTGTGTTTTGGTGAAAACTTTCCTATGATTATTATTAAAAGATATGATATAAGTGAGGATTACCAATTATGACGATACTAAAAATATCAGGAGGACATCCTCTATATGGCGACGTCACCGTTGGCGGAGCTAAGAATAGTACGGTCGCTTTGATACCGGCCGCTATTTTGGCGGATAGTCCAGTGGAACTTGACATGGTTCCCGATATCTTGGATGTGCATAATCTCATGCTAATCCTCCAGTCGATGAACGTAACATCTGATTTTTCAGATGGTGTCTTAAACATTGATCCAACTAGTATACTTGAGGGTGAGTTGCCCGGTAAAGCAATTAAAAGTCTACGTGCTTCCTATTATTTTATGGGAGCGCTTCTTGGCAAGTTTCATCGTGCCACGATTAGTTTCCCTGGTGGAGACAATATCGGACCACGGCCAATTGACCAGCACATTCGCGCCTTTAAGGCCTTGGGTGCAGAAGTCAATGAAAGTGATGATTCGGTCGATATTAATGCAACGGAAAATGGACTTCATGGGGCTTCAATTTTCTTTGACATGGTCTCGGTTGGAGCAACGATCAACACGATTCTGGCAGCGGTAAAGGCTAATGGGGTTACTACCATTAGTAATGCCGCTAAAGAACCGGAAATTATTGATATTGCATCATTTTTGAATAGTATGGGAGCTAAGATCAGAGGAGCTGGGACCGACGTCATCAGGATTCAAGGCGTTGATCATCTCCAGGCCAAGGCGACGCATACGATTATCCCTGATCGAATTGAAGCGGGGACATACTTGACGTTAGCCGCCGCTGTTGGGAAGGGAATTAACGTTAAGAACGTAATTCCTGAGCATTTACAAGCCTACACAGCTAAGTTGATTGAAGCCGGCGTTCAATTAGAAGTTGGCGAAGACAGTATTTATGTTCCAAAGACTGGGAAATTAAATGGTATCGAGATTAAAACGGCACCGTTTCCAGGATTTGCGACGGATTTACAACAACCAATTACCCCCATGCTGTTTAAAGCAGACGAGGATAGTGTGATTCACGATACGATTTATCCGGAACGTCAGAATCACATTGCCCAGCTCCAGAAGATGGGGGCTAATATCAAGGTCAATCCAACTGATAATTCAATTATTATCAGTAAGAGTGAGAACCTCCATGGGACAACGGTTCAAGCCGGAGAGATCCGCGCTGGGGCATCCTTGGTCATTGCTGGGCTGATGGCTAGTGGTAAGACCGTCATTGAAAATGCGGACAATATTTTACGCGGATATGATAATATTACTAATAAATTAACCAATCTACACGCTAACGTCCAGATGATTGACCAGGACGACTAACTCCTGGGTCCTATTGCGTACGTCAAAAAATAATGTTAAGCTATTATGGTTGATGTTATATTCGATAATCAATCTCTGAACTGTGTTTAGGGCAAAAGGAGCGAAATATTATGAAAAAAGGAATTCATCCAGATTTTCATCAAGTTGTTTTTCAAGATTCAAGTACTGGATTTAAGTTCATTACTGGTTCAACTGCAACCTCTGATGAAACCGTCAAAATGGACGACGGCAACACTTATCCATTAATCCGAGTTGAAATTTCATCTGATTCACATCCATTCTACACTGGTAAGCAAAAGTTCAACCAAGCAGATGGTGCGGTCGATCGTTTCAACAAGAAATATGGTCTTGCCGACAAATAATAATAAATAAAAAGAGCCAACTTCTAGTTGGCTCTTTTTTTGTCTAAATTTAGTTTACGGTCTTCTGTTCGTTTCTGGTTTCGTTTAATACTAACAAGAAGTTAATGAAGACAAGGATTGCGGTTGAAATGAACACACTTGAGTAATCAAACAAAGAAGAAACAATGGAGCCGATGATGGGTCCGATACAGTTTCCAGCTGCTTGCATGGACTGGTTCCAGCTAAAAATCCGACCAGTAACGTTAGATGGGGTGTTTTTAGCTAAAATGGTTTGAACGGCAGGTAACATACAGGCGTTGGAGATTCCAATCAGAAATCTGAGTCCCATTAATTCCCAGACGTTGGTTACAAACGCCATGGGGATGTAGACCAAGATGGCAAAGATGAAACCGCCTAGCATAATTTTTGAAGTCCCGATTCGATCGCCTAATGCTCCCAGTTTGGGGGCGGCAAAAAGCGTGGCAATTCCCGGAACTGCGGCAACAATTCCACTGTAAAAGGTAACTTGAGGACTATTGTGCATGATTTCTTTGACGTACAGTGACAGAATGGGTGAAATGGAGAAATTAGAGGCTTGAATAATCAGGGTGGTCAAGAACATTCCAAAAATCAGTTTGACGTTTGAAAGTTCGAAAATAACCTGTTTGGTAGATAGGTTATCTTCTTTTGCAACCGGTTTAAAGTGTTCTTTAACGAAAAATAGCGTGACAAAAAAGACGGAAATGAGTAAACCACCAGTAATGAAGAAGGTAAGACGATAACTAAAGACAGAAGCTAAGATTCCGCCAATGAAGGGACCAAAAAGGGTTCCTGAGACGTTGCCGGTGGTTAAAATTCCAAGGGCTTTCCCACTTTCTCGTTTTGGTACCTGAGTCGCAAGTAAGGCGTTGGCATTGCTCATGTATCCAGAGAAGATTCCTTGAATAAATCGAAGGGCAATTAACTGCCAAACAGCAGTAACAAAGCCCATCAATATTAGACAGATTGCCATTCCAAGTGATGCTCGTAAAAGCATCACTTTTCGTCCGTATCTGTCAGCCAAAGATCCCCAAATGGGAGAGACGACGGCGGTAACAATGAAAGAGGCTGAGAAAGCAAGCCCACTATAGATACTTAGTTGACTAGAATTATAGTGGCCTAGGGTAGCGATGAACAAGGAGAGAAAAGGCATGACTTCACTAAAACCTAATCCATTCATGAACATCCCAAACCATAGTGCTACTAGGTTTTTGTGCCATATTTCTGAAGGAACCGGATCAGAGATTGGGGCTTTATTCTGATTCAAATGATTCGCTTCCTTCCTGTTTGCTGTTATGATGTTCTTGCATGTACTTTAGCCACAAGGGCAAAGATTGATCCAGCATTTGATAGGTATCCTCAAATCGATGGGTATACCAAGGATCAACGATGTTGACTCCCTTTTTACCGGGAACAATGTCCATGCATAAATGAAGCTTATTCCATTGACTTTTGGGAATCATCTTTTTAAGATCACTGATATTGTAGTCATCCATGGTAATAATGTAATCAGCATTATCGATGTCGTAAGCGGTGATTGGATGGGATTGTTTCCCACTATAATCCAAGTGATGAGCGTCCATGGTTTTTTGAGCACCAGGATGAGGACGACTACCTGCCTCATCGTTTTCGGTGGCAGCTGAACTTACTGAATAATGATTTGAAAGTCCTTTATTTATAAGCATTTTTTTAAACATTGCTTCTGCCATGGGAGATCGACATATGTTCCCCAAGCAGACAAATAAAACGTTAGTTTTTTTCATAATCCACACTCCCGAAATTTAAATCGTTATTACTATATTAACAGTAATTGAACTCCATATATATAAAAATGAATGCTAATTATAACGTAAGAAAATGACGTGAGTTGGAAAAATGGTTATTAAAATCTTATTTTATGGTGAAAGGGGTAATAGGGATTGGAGCAAGACAAATATGTTAATTAACACAGTGTATTTTCAGGTTAATCCAGTTAAAAATTTTGCCTACAGTTGGGGAATTCTTCCGTCGGATTTTTTAAACGGAATTAAGAACGATCCCCAAAATATTATTTTGTTAAATGATGATTATCGTTACGCAAATGATTTCAATATGTCCACTAAATTTGATTTAATTACCGGTCAAAATGAAATTAGAGAGTACATGATTAACAATAAAATTAGTACCAAGAAATGGGTTGATTTTAGAAACCGGGAGGATTTGGACTCTTTAAATGAGGATGAAATCGCAGATTTATTGTACTTGAGTCACATGGGTATCCCACTCAATCAAACGAGTCCGTTTTCGGTTAAATTGAAGAATCAATTTGTGTTTTTGGGTGAATCCACTGGCTTTACAAAGGTATACATGCGTCATTTTAGTGTCATTAATCAAATTTTAGCTGTCTGCATTAAACGGCATCTAAAAAAGCAGTGGAACAGTAGACGAATGTTCGTAAAGTCAGTGCCGTTTAGGGATATCGACGAACGTACCATGACCAAGTTGTTAAAACTGGGAATTACAGGAGTTATTATTCCGTATGATATGATAGTTGTGAAGAGACCGAAGCTTGAGATTCCCTTAATGAGACACAAAAAACGATCTCCAAAGGTAATTTGGAACTCTTATGACCAGTTGAAAAGTGGAGCCTTTAAAGTTGGTCAAATTACTTATGATATTTCCACTAAAACGTGGGAACTTCAAAGAGACGTTGATGATGAGGGAGAATTAAACGATTTGGTTTAAACCAGCTGAGTCGCTTTTTTATTGATTTTTTTCTGATATACTTTAAATGCATTTACATCGAATTAAGAGGAGTTTTTGTTATGAAAATGAACCTTTTAGAGGTTGCAAAATCCGTTAATGGTGACTTGAATTCAAAAAAATACGAAAACGTTGAAATAACGGGAGTTTCGTTTGATAGTCGGAAGTTAAAACCGCATGATCTTTTTGTTCCACTCACTGGGAATCACGATGGGCACGATTTCATTGCTAGTGCCATCAAAAACGGGGCTAACGCAACGTTTTGGAGTCAAAGTCGAATTAGTGATGTTCCGAAGGATTTTCCGGTTATTTTAGTCGATGACACACTAAAAGCCCTACAGGATCTCAGTCGACACTATTTAAATAAGATTAACCCTAAAGTGGTGGCAATTACCGGAAGTAATGGCAAGACCACTACTAAAGACATGATTGCTTCAATTCTTGCCACTCAGTTTAATGTTACTAAGACGCAGGCTAACTTTAATAATGAGATTGGAGTCCCAATTACGATCCTTTCCATGGAATCTAACACAGAATATTTGGTGGTAGAGATGGGGATGGATCGACCCGGCCAACTTGACTTTTTAAGTAAGCTAGTTAAGCCTGACATCGCCGTCATTACCATGATTGGGGAAGCTCATATTGAGTTTTTCGGAACCCGTGCTAAGATTGCGGATGCCAAAATGGAGATTACCCATGGACTTAGGCCAGATGGGGTGTTTGTCTATGACGGTGATGAACCCTTATTAAACGAACGGGCTAAATCACTTGACGTTGAAAAGTTGACCTTTGGAAGAAAAGACACTAACGATATTTACCCAAAGGATGTCTATGACGGCGACCACGAAACGACGTTTAAGACCAATCGGTTTGGAAACATGAAATTCACCATTCCGCTAATTGGTGACTACAACGTCAACAATGCCCTTGCTTCCATTGAAGTTGGTGAACTAGCGGAAATCCTGCCGGCCAACATGAAATCAGCACTAGACCATGCCAGTTTTACTAATAATCGAACTGAATGGGTTAAAGGTCAAAATGGTGAAATGATTTTAAGTGACGTATATAATTCGAACCCATCAGCTCTAAAAGCCGTTTTAAAGGCGTTTCAATCCACTCATTTACAAGGGAAGCGAGTTGCAGTTTTAGGTGACATGCTGGAACTTGGTGATAAGGGAGTGGAGATGCATGAGGATATTTCTGATGCAATCGATCCGCAATTGATTAACCAGGTTTACCTAGTTGGACCACTTATGAAGTCTTTATATCAAATGTTGCAAAAAAAATATCCCAATCAAAATGCCCTCCATTATTATCCGGTTGATCAGCTTGATCAATTAGCTAAAAGCCTAGACTCCCAGTTATCTACTGGGGATGAAGTCTTGTTAAAAGGGAGTCACGGAATTCACTTAGAACGAGTTTTAAAAGCGTTAGAATAGGTTCTTCGGTTTGTGAAATTAGGCCAGATGGTGTAATATGTTTTAGACACGTAATCGCTGAAGAATATAGAAATAAATGTGAATCAGACGATTTGCGCATTATGGAAAACGGATTTTTTCCAAGCAAATCATTGAATTCACAATTGTAGTTTCAATAGGAGGAACACATTTGAAGTTTAAAGATTTAGGACTATCTGATAGTCTATTAAAAGCCGTGGAAAAATCAGGCTTTGACGAACCCACTCCAATTCAGGCTCAGACAATTCCATTATTGTTAAAGGGTCAGGATGTTATTGGACAGGCTCAAACTGGAACTGGGAAAACGGCTGCGTTTGCCCTTCCAATCCTGCAAGAAATCGATCTGAATAATCCAGATGTGCAGGCACTTGTAATTTCACCAACTAGAGAACTTGCCATTCAAACGCAAAAAGAGATGCAACGTCTTGGTGGCGTTGAAGGAGCTCGAGTTCAAGTAGTTTATGGTGGTTCAGATATTCGCCAGCAAATTAGAGATTTGAAGAAGAAGCCACAGATTGTGGTGGGAACTCCAGGACGAATTCTTGATCACATTAATCGTCGCACCTTAAAACTAGGACACGTTAAGTACTTAGTGTTAGATGAAGCCGACGAAATGCTTAACATGGGATTCTTAGATGATATTGAAAGCATCATTAAGAACATTCCAGAAGATCGGCAAACTTTGCTTTTCTCAGCAACCATGCCAGCACCAATCAAACGAGTTGGGGTTCAGTTCATGAGAGATCCAAAGCAGATCACGGTTAAGTCGAAGGAATTAACCACTGACCTAGTTGATCAGTACTACGTTAAGGTTAAAGATAACGAAAAGTTTGACACGATGACCCGTTTGTTTGACGTTCAAACACCTAAGGTTACCATCGTATTTTGTCGAACTAAACGACGAGTCGACGAAGTTTCTAAGGGATTGATTGCGCGTGGTTATCGGGCAGCCGGTCTTCACGGTGATTTAACCCAAAAACGGCGAACTCAGATTATGAACGAATTTAAGAACGACAAGATTAATTATTTAGTGGCTACTGATGTGGCTGCTAGAGGAATTGATGTTTCGGGTGTCACTTACGTTTATAACTTTGATATTCCACAAGATCCAGAAAGTTATGTCCATCGAATTGGACGAACTGGTCGTGCCGGTCATCATGGTACCTCAGTAACGTTTGTCACTCCAAATGAGATGAGTTATTTAAGAGGAATTGAACGACTTACCAAGGTAAGGATGCTTCCTTTAAAGCCACCTTCAGAAGACGAAGCCCTTGCTGGTCAGTTAAAATTTGCTGAAGATGATATTGAAAAGTTAGTAAAGAAGACGGATACTGCCAAGTTTGAGCAGGTCGCAAAAAAGCTCCTTGAAAAGTATGACAGTGTCGATTTGGTTTCTGCTCTTTTGAATGACATGACAAGAGATCAGGTTAAGGTTCACATTACGGCCGAAAAACCACTTAAAAATCATGGTGGCTTTGGTGGTCATCGTGGTGGCGGTTATCGCGGTAAGAGAAATGACCGGAACAGTCACAAACGCTTTGGCAATCATCGCGGTGGTCACGACTCAAGACGTCGTGATTCACGAGGTCATAATGGTGGTAACCACGGTAAATCAAAGAATTTTGTTATTAAGAATAAGTAGCAAAGAGAGAGCCTTCTTGGTTCTCTCTTTTATTTAGAAAATTAATTTATTAAGTGTTATAATAATTATCAAAGAATAATTAGATAGTACTTTATTCGAGGAAGTATACGTTATGGCAGTGGGAAGAAATCGAAATGCACAACTAGTTATTGATGAAGATGCCATTTTTCATAACATTAGTGAGGAACGAAAACGATTGGATGCCAAGTCGGATCTATTCATGGTCGTCAAAGCTAATGCTTATGGACACGGTGCGGTTCAAGTGGCGAGGATTGCTAAACAAGCAGGAGCTACTGGTTTTTGTGTTGCCATTTTAGACGAAGCAATTCAGCTTCGAGAAGCTGGATTTGTGTCTGAACCCATTCTTGTTTTGGGTCTTTGTGACCTTTCAAATGTTCCATTAATTGCGAAGTACAATGTTTCGGTTACGGTGAGTTCGATTGATTGGATTAAGCAGGCAGCTAAGTTAGCTGAGCAACTGAAATTAAAGAACAAGATTAGGGTTCATTTGGCTTTGGATACCGGAATGGGAAGGATCGGACTCCAAACTGTTTCAGAAGTTAGAGATGCAATAGTTGAGTTGAACCGAACTAGCGAGTATATTGACTTTGAGGGAGTATTTACTCATTTTTCTACCGCAGATAGCGCTAATGATGATTATTTTAAGTATCAATTGGATAATTTTAACGAATTGATGACTGCGATTCCCGATAAACCTCGTTATGTTCACGTGGCAAATTCAGCTACTAGTATGTGGCATAAAGCAGCGGGTGGAAACATGGTCCGCTTTGGAGTGGCTGGCTATGGTTTGAATCCATCGGGG
The DNA here is from genome assembly GCF_059901545.1 of Fructilactobacillus sp. X1R3C1. NCBI lineage: Bacteria > Bacillati > Bacillota > Bacilli > Lactobacillales > Lactobacillaceae > Fructilactobacillus > Fructilactobacillus sp. X1R3C1. The sequence goes on along the minus strand of NZ_JBWXUT010000003.1, from coordinate 18,403 downwards.
GTTGAGATTGCTTCACCATTTAAGTTGAAACCAGCACTGAGCTTTACCAGTGAGTTAGTTTACGTTAAAGAAGTTAATGCTGGTCGTTCAATTGGATACGGTGCAACTTATACATCCAACTCAAAGGAGTGGATTGGAACGGTTCCTGTTGGATATGCAGACGGAGTTCGTCGCTCGATGCAGGGATTTTCACTTCTAGTAGATGGACAGTATTGTCCAATTGTCGGAAGAGTATGTATGGATCAACTGATGGTGAAGTTACCACATCAGTTGCCAATTGGAACAAAGGTGACCTTGGTGGGAACTGATCACGGTCATACTATTACTCTCCAAGACGTTGCCGACTACTGTCATACCATTCACTATGAGATTGCATGTGGGTATTCGGATCGATTACCACGGGTGTATAAATCAAGTAATCATTTGAAGTAACTATTTGTAAGGAGGAGTTCTCCATGACATACAAATACACGATTGATGCTATTTGGTCTCAGAAAAATGAAGAATATTTCACCAAACTAGGACTTTCTTTTGACAACCACAAAGTTGCCATGGACTGTGACTCGTTTGATAAAGACCCTCTAATTAATTCTTTAATTTATGGCTACTCAATCATGGCCAATCTAAATTCAATAATTGTTGATGAATATTCTCCATGTGAGGATGAGATTGCAAGACGGCTCTTTGACAATTATGAAGACGAGAAGTCACGGTTGTAAGTTTATTTATGCGGAAGGAATAGTCTATGGAAAACGTTGAAATTAAACGTGGCGATATTTTCTATGCAGACTTATCTCCAGTCGTTGGTTCTGAACAGGGTGGAATGCGACCAGTTTTGGTAGTCCAAAATAACGTTGGAAATCATTATAGTCCCACTGTGATTGTAGCCGCAATTACGGCTCGGATTACTAAGCCAAAGATGCCTACTCACGTGGGTATTACACCTCAGAATGCCGGAATTGAGAAGAGTTCGGTGATTCTGTTAGAACAAATTAGGACGATTGATAAGCAGCGTCTTAAAGATCATGTCACTCATTTAAGTAAAGATATCATGAGAAAAGTTGATGCTGGTCTTAGTTTAAGTCTAGGGCTCAGTCAGAGCACGCACGAAGTCTGATGATACATAAGATACAAAAAAGAACGTGGAATTATTCCACGTTCTTTTTTGTATCTAATTTTCTTCGATTGGAGTTTCTTTTGATTCTTGTTTTAGATCTTCAACTTCTGGAACTTTGAATCCCTTTCGTTCTAGAGCTGCAATGATGCGGTCCAGACGATCCTTAGTCACCTTAGACGGGAGGGTAAACATGGTTCGATAGACCGTTTTACCAGAACGATCAACTGAATCCAAGCTGATCACACTTGAAATGGCGGTATATCTAGTAATAATGTGAGCCATCTCTTCTAAGTCCCCACGTTCACCAGGTGAGACAACTGAAATCACGTAGCTACCAAATTTCACGTTCCATGATTGTGACAAGCTTTCCATCAATTTCGTGTGAGTTAAAATGCCATAAAAATTGTTGAACTCGTCAAGAACGGCAATGTATGGAAGATCCTTAATCGTAAAGAAGACCTTGAAAAAAGCTGAATTCAGGTTAACAAATTTAGTTTCGTTTCTAATCAGGGTCATAACCGAGTCGGACATCTTGCCGCCATCGGCTTCGTGTTTGTAGATGTGCATGCGATAAATGTTACCCTTGAAGGCTTTATGAGTGGCATCTAAAACGGGAATGCAACGAAAATGATTCTTTTCCATTAATTTTAATGCGGTGTCGAGATCAGTGTTTTCATCAACAGTAATCAGGTCACTTTTAGGTTTAACTAAAGATTGCAAAATCATGGCTAAGGCTCCTCACATAAGTAATTTCTAATTAATATTAACACAAAATAACTGGGAGCATAAAAAAACAGACATAAATGTCTGTTCTTTTTAAACTTATTTTTAAAGGTTGATGGTCTTCATACCTTTAGCAATGGTTTCTTTTAAAGTTTTAGCTGAAGCACTCATCTTGTCTTTTTCGTCATCACTTAATGGAACTTCAAGGACTTTGTCAACTCCTGAAGCATTAACAATGGCAGGAGTTCCAATGTAAATATCGGACAAACCGTATTCACCATTCATTGGGGCACCGATTGGTAAAACGGTGTTTTCGTCTCTTAAAATGGCCTTTGAAATTCTCATCAAAGCAGTTCCAACTCCGTAGAAAGTAGCACCCTTCTTGTTAATGATGTCGTAGGCCTTGTTTCTAGTTTCGTCTTCCATTTTCAATAAGTCGTCCTTGCTAACACCATTTTGTTTAGCAAATTCAACCAATGGAACGTTTCCGATTGAAGCTTCATCAATATCAGCAAATTCTGAATCACCGTGTTCACCCATAACGTAAGCATTAACGCTTTGTGGGTTAACGTTTAACTTCTTACCAACGGCAACTTGGAAACGTGAGGTATCAAGTGATGTACCTGAACCAAAGACACGGTTTTTAGGAAAGCCAGAAATCTTTTGGGTTGCGTAGGTTAAAATGTCAACTGGGTTAGCAGCAATTAAGAAGATTCCATCAAAACCAGAATCAACAACTGGCTTAACGATGGTAGTCAAAATCTTCAAGTTTTTGTTAACCAGGTCAAGTCTAGTTTCACCGGGCTTTTGTGGAGCTCCAGCAGTGATCACAACTAAATCAGCGTCTTTACAGTCACTGTAGTCACCAGAGTAGATCTTTTTTGGAGAAGTGAAAGGTTGGGCATCTTCAAGGTCCAATGCGTCTCCTTCAGTTCTGTTTTTGTCGATATCAACAACGACAAATTCTTCGGCGATCCCTTGTTGCATCATTGCGAATGCGTATGATGAACCAACGGCACCATCACCAACTAAAACAACTTTTTCGTGTTTTTCAGCCATAATATTTCTCCCTTTTGAAATTAGTTTGTTCACAAACCGATTATATCATGAACGAATTTATTTATACAGAACCATATTCTTAATGGTACGGGATCAGCTCAAATCGTTAATCTATTATGATACAATAAACATGATTAAGCCGAGTGAGTAATTATTCATTTCGGCCATTTTAGGTTAATTAGAAGTAAATGGGAGACAATAGTAATGAAAATGATTGTGGGATTAGGCAACGTTGGTGCTGAATTTGATGGTACTAGGCATAACACGGGGTTTATGGTGGTTGATAAGTTTGCTGATCAAAACCAGATTACGATTAATAAACAAAAGATGGATGCCATGTATGGTACGGGAATAGTCAATGGTGAAAAGGTAATGGTAGTCAAACCAATGACGATGATGAATGATTCAGGGCGCGCAGTTCATCCCTTGATGCAATTTTTCAAATTAGATCTTGATGATTTAGTGATTGTTTACGATGACATGGATTTACCAGTGGGACGAATTCGGCTAAGAAACCACGGTTCGGCTGGTGGTCATAATGGAATTAAAAGTATCATTGCGCACCTTGGGACCGATCAGTTTAATCGGATTAAGATTGGAACCAGTCATCCCAAACGTGAAAGTGTTGTGAACTATGTCTTGAGTAAATTTAGTCTGGAACAACGGGCACCGTTTTTAGAAGCGGAGGATCATGCGGTTAAAGCATTAGACGAGTGGGTTTCTGGTACTCCATTCAGTAAGTTAGAAAATCAGTTTAATTAATTCGTATAATTAATAAAAGAGGAGATGAGTTTTTGAAGCTAGATGAAACGTTAAAAGAAATGCCACAGTATGAAAAAATCAGTTCAAACCTTGATCCTGATACCAAGCAACTGATCACTGGGACTAGTGGATCCGCTCGTACTCTATTATTAAAACAATTAATTAATGATAAGCAAAAACCTACGATATACGTAACCGATACGATGAACCATGCGGATCAAATTACCGAGTCTTTTAATGAAGTAATGGATTCAGATCAGGTCTTTGAGTTCCCAGCTGAAGAACTCGTCGCGGCAGAGATTGCAACCAGCTCTCCGCAGTATCGAGCTCAAAGAGTGCGGGCCCTAAACGCGCTTGAGTCAGGGAAACCAGTGGTGGTGATTGTTTCAACGGCTGGTCTTAAACGATATCTACCAGAGCCAGCTAGTTTTAATCAAGCCAAATTACACTTCAAGGTTGGAGACGACTTGGACCTTATAAAACTTCAACAACAGTTGGTTCAAATGGGTTACGAGAAGAAGAACATGGTTTCCGCTCCCGGTGAATTTGCTAATCGTGGGTCAATTTTGGATATCTACCCGCTTAATTCGGACTATCCAATTCGGATTGATTTTTTTGATACGGAAGTGGATTCCATGCGTTATTTTGATGCTGCTACCCAACGAAGTGTGGCAAATATTGATGATATTAGTGTGTTGCCAGCTTCTGATTTTTTACCCAGCGAAAGCGATCGCAAGCATGGAATCAAGGAACTTTCCAAACGATTGAACCAAACCATCAAAGACGACGGCAGTGACGTTTTAGTTGATAACATTCAACAGGTGATTGACGGGCTCAAAGGCCAATCGATTGACCAAAAATGGAGTGAGTATAGTCAGTTTATTTTTGAAAAGGGAACCTCAATTTTAGATTATTTACCTGAAAATGGGATGGTAGTCTATGATGACTACAGTCGCATAAGGGATGCTAATAAGCAACTTGAAAGTGACGAACAGAACTGGCGTGATTCAGTTGAAGATAATCATGAACTGTTTTCTGACCAGAAACTGTCGCTTAATTTTAGAACGGTTACTAGCAGTGACCATCATGCGACCCTTTTATTTTCTCTGTTTCAAAAGGGACTAGGGCGAATGAAGCTTTCTGACATCATCGACATCAAGGTTCACCCAATGCAGCGTTTTTTTGGACAAATGCCGATGTTTAAAGCAGAAATGCAACGTTATCAAGCTGAGAAACGAACCGTGGTCATTGCCGTTAGTGATGAAAAACGAGTGGAAAAGGTTGCGTCAACGTTGAGTGATTTTGGTGTTGATGCCATTCAATCAACCACTGATAACATTATTAAGGGAAAGACTCAGATTGTTTCAGCTAACCTAAAAAATGGCTTTGATTTGCCGGCCGCTAACCTAGCGATTGTTTCTGAATCAGATATGTTTAAACGGGTGAATGAACAAGGGAAAAAGAAACGAGTTAGAAGACAGACCTTTTCTAATGCAGAGCGAATCAAAAGCTATACCGATTTAAAACCCGGTGACTACGTTGTTCACGTTAATCACGGAATTGGACGATACGATGGGATGAAGACTATGGAAGTCGATGGCAGACATCAGGACTATATGACCTTGACCTATCAAAAGGGTGCTAAGATCTACGTTCCCGTTGACCAACTGAATTTGGTACAAAAATACGTTTCGTCTGAAGATAAACATCCAAAGATTAATAAACTTGGTGGAACGGAATGGGCCAAGACCAAACGGTCAGTCGCTTCTAAGGTGGAAGACATTGCTGATGATCTGGTTGACTTGTACGCCAAACGGGAGGCCGAGTCGGGTTATGCCTTTCCGGTTGATGATCAATATCAGGCTGAGTTTGAGCAGGCGTTTCCATACACGGAGACACCCGATCAGCTTCGAAGTACTGATGAAATTAAAAAAGACATGGAGAGTCCCCATCCGATGGACCGTTTACTGGTTGGAGACGTGGGCTACGGGAAAACTGAGGTAGCCTTGAGAGCGGCCTTTAAAGCCGTTGAAGCCGGGAAACAGGTGGCTTTTCTAGTGCCGACAACGGTACTAGCTCAACAACATTATGAGACCATGGTTGAACGATTTAATGGTTTTCCTGTTAAAATCGGAGTTCTCTCGCGTTTTGACACGCCCAAACAGACCCGCCAAACCATTCAAGACCTAAAGGACGGAAAAATTGATATCGTGGTTGGCACCCACCGTTTGCTGTCTAAAGACGTGAAGTTCAATGACTTAGGTCTTTTAATCGTCGATGAGGAACAACGATTTGGGGTTAAACACAAAGAAAAAATCAAGGAATTGAGGTCGGATGTCGATGTGTTGACGCTAACTGCCACACCAATTCCACGGACTTTAAACATGTCAATGATGGGCGTTCGTGACCTATCAGTCATTGAAACGCCTCCGGCTAATCGCTATCCGATTCAAACCTACGTGATGGAACAAAATGAGGGTTCGATTGTGGACGGAATCAGACGGGAGATGCAACGTGGAGGACAGGTCTTTTATTTGCACAATCGGGTAAAAGATATTGATCAGACGGTCGACAAGTTGCAAACCCTTTTGCCTGATGCGCGGATTGCTTCCATCAACGGCCAGATGTCCGAAAATCAAATGGAAGGGATCCTGTACGACTTTGTTAACGGAGATTATGATGTGTTGGTTACGACGACCATCATCGAAACGGGAGTTGACATTCCTAATGCGAATACCCTGTTCGTTGAGGATGCGGATCGGATGGGACTCTCCCAGCTTTATCAGATTCGGGGAAGAATTGGTCGAAGTAATCGAGTAGGACAAGCTTACTTTATGTATCAGCCAAATAAAGTGTTGACCGAAGTTTCTGAGAATCGACTAGAAGCCATCAAGGATTTCACTGAATTGGGTTCAGGATTTAAGGTGGCCATGCGTGATCTTTCGATTCGTGGGGCTGGAAACGTGCTCGGAAAGCAGCAGCACGGTTTTATTAATTCAGTTGGTTATGATATGTATACTAAGATGTTGTCTGATGCTGTCTCCAAGAAGAAGGGCCAGCATCGCGTGGTTGAAAAGTCTGATTCAAAGGTTGAACTCGGGATTGAAGCTTATCTTCCGGCGACTTACATTGAGGATCAGCAACAAAAGATTGAATTATACAAGCGAATCCGACAGATGGATAGTGAGGAACAATTTACCGAACTGCAAAGTGATTTAATTGATCGGTTTGGTGAATATCCTGATGAAGTAGCTAATCTGCTTGAAATTGACCGCATTAAGATGCTTGCCGATTATGATCTGATTGATAAAATTCGCAAAGATCAAAATAATTTAACCGTTACCATGAGTAAGGTAGGAACCCAAAAATTCACTAGTAAAGAAATTTTGAAAGCCATTGCTGATACGGATTTTCGTTCCTCAGTGAAAGTGGTTAACGGGTGTTTTCAAATTAAGTTAGTTGTTCAACCAACGATGAAAGATGCCGATTGGTTGAAACAGCTTTATCAATTTGTCAAAAGCTTGAGTAAAATAAGATTGGATCAAGAAGAACATGAATCAAAAGACAAGTAAAAAGATTGTTAGTGGAACCTTGATCCTTTCGGTAGCTGCCATTATTTCAAAGGTACTAAGTGCCGTTTATCGGATTCCACTGGAAAATTTTGTTGGAAACGTTGGATTTTACATCTATCAGCAGGTTTATCCTATTTATGGGATTGGGGTTGCGTTTGCCTTGACCGGTCTTCCAGCGTTTGTTTCCAAGATGATTGTGGAACGGGAGACTGAAGAGGAGAAACAAACGTTGTTTTTCCAAATCATGGTGATCTTAATGATCATTTCGGTGGTTGTTTTTGGCGGATTACAGTTATTTTCATCAGAAATTGCTGCTTTAATGGGAGACTTTGAATTAAAACCCGTAATTCAAGCGGTAAGCTGGATGTTTTTGTTGATGCCCCTCTTAGCGGATGTGAGGGGGTACTTTCAATCTAGCATGCAGATGATTCCAACGGCGACTTCTCAAGTGGTAGAGCAGTTTGTGCGGGTTTCAATGATCATTGTGGTAGCCTATTTAGCAGCCGTCCAGCATTGGAACTTATATAAGATGGGGACGTTAGCAATGTTATCGGCTCCATTAGCAGCGATTTTTTCAGCACTTATCTTGGGATATTATGCACGTGACATACTTGCTCATTTTCACTTTCAAGATTTGAAATTTAACTACCTGAAATTAGCGAAGCAAATCATCTTACAGGGTGGTGTGCTTAGTGTTTTAGCTGCTCTAATGGTGTTAATGCAGTTGGTCGATTCATTTACGGTAAAAAATGGGCTGGTAGTAAGTGGTGTAAGTAATCTAATGGCTCAGACCCAAAAGGGGATTTATGATCGCGCTCAGCCCATTGTTCAACTAGGATTAGTGATTGGAACGGCCATTTATTCAACCGTCTTGCCGCAGATGGCGTATTATCATCATGCTGGAAAAGAAAGGTCATTTAAGACCCTTGTAAAACACAGTATGCGCATTACACTGGTAGTGACGATGGCAGTTACCTTCGGACTGATTAGTATTATGCCTCAATTAAATCATCTCTTGTTTGGGAGTTATGATTTAGACATCACGCTTTCGGTATACTGTTTGAGCATCCTCTTCGCTACGATGGTGACAGCCCTTAACTCGGTTTTACAGAGTATTGATGACTTTAAAAGTACGGTGACCGCTATTTTGTTGGGTCTAATTTGTAAAATAATGATCACTAAGTGGTGCGTAATTCATTTCGGGATCATTGGTGCTTCATTATCAACTATCATTGCTCTGTTAATCGTGTTATTAGTTAACTGGTATACTAGTCCAAAGCGGGTTCATGAGCACATTTTTAGTTGGAAGTTCCTATTAGAGGTATCATTAATCAGTATGGTAATGGTGATTGTCGTTGTTTTAACTGAATTCGGATTGAACCACGTCCTTGGAGATACCAGTCGACTGGTGGATGTTATTAAATTAATGATTGTTATTCCGATTGGGGCATTCGTGTTTTTAGGAATGTGTCTGAAAGGAAAAGTTTTGACTGCTTCGGAGTTAGCGATGGTTCCAATTATGAAACGGTTTGTAGGAGATAAGCAAAAATGAGAATTGATAAATTTTTAAAAATTTCACGGATTATAAAACGTCGTCCAGTTGCCAAAAAGATTGCCGATCAAGGGCGAGTCTTTGTAAACGGCGAGCCAGCCAAATCATCAAGTAAGGTTTCGGTTGGCGATCAAATTCTGATTAAGTTTGGAAATAAAAATTTAACCGTAGAGGTGCTACAACTGTTAGATACCACCAAAAAGTCTGATTCAGACACGATGTATAAGACCATCAGTGAAACCTATGATCGTGACTATCGGGCTGAAAATGATGAATTAGAATAATTATTGTTGAATTAATATTATATTCTGGCTTTACATGTGGTACTATGTTCATATAAATTCGTGGAGGCATTCCTGATGAACAGAAATAACAACGTTGAATACTTGAATTCTGCTTCAAGGAAAAGTAAAGCAAACCAACATCAAAGAGATAATAAGAAGTTAAGTAAAAGAACCAAGCGACTGGTTGCTCTCGTGGCAATATTTGCCGTGGCTTTTTTGGCGCTCGGGTGGCAAATTGTTAGTGGAATGAATCAAATTCACGGTGTGAATGCCCAAATTACCAGAAAAAAACAAGATTACCAGGTTGAAAAACAAAAAGAAAAGAATCTTAATGAACAAATTAAGCTTTTAAATAACAAGAATTATCTTCAAGAATTGATGCGAGCTAAATATTATTATACAAAACCAGGCGAAACTGTTTACAGTTTCCCACAGAATAGTAAGATTGGTAATGAATAGAGGATTACTAGGATGTAATCTTCTTTTATTTTACTTTAAAGGATTATGTTATAATTAACACAACATTTATTAGGAGGAATGGCTTTTTTATGACAATTAAGGTTGGAGAGAAGGTCACTGGGAAAGTTTCAGGAATTACTAATTTTGGAGCTTTCATTGATCTAGGCGATCATAAGACTGGACTAGTTCATATCAGTGAGGTTTCTGATGGTTACGTAAAAGATATTCATGATATTCTGTCGGTTGGCGATGAAGTGACCGTTAAGGTTTTGAGTATTGGGGATGATGGTAAGATTGGCCTATCAATTCGCAAAGCTTCCGATCATCCAGAAAAAGAATCACATCAACATCATGGTGAACATAATCATGATGAGCATTCACACTACGGGCACTCAAATAACGGGAATCATGGACATCGCAGTGGCCGCGACAATCGTAATGGCCATAAGGGTAAGAATGAAAGCTTTGATGATTTGCTTTCAGACTTCATGAAAGAAAGCGAAAGTCGGATGTCCGTCATTAAGAAAAACACAGAAGGAAAACGCGGCGGTCGTGGTGGTCGTCGTAGTTAATGAACGAATAACTGGGCAGATTGCTCGGCTTTTTTGTTTTGGAGGTTAATTTGAATTTACGTAATCAAATTAATTCGTTGGTTAAGAAGAAACAATGGTGGAAAAAAGACGAAAATGTTGTGATTGGGGTCTCAACTGGAGTTGATTCCATGGCTTTGTTAGATTTACTCCAACACTTAAAAGATTTTAAACCTCATATTATTGTTGCTCATGTTAACCATCATTTACGAAAACAAAGTGAGGTTGAAGAACGGTTTCTGATTGATTACTGTAAGAAACACCACCTTGATTTGCGGGTTGGCAATTGGAATCACGACCAGATTAGTAGTGGGGTGGAGAATCAAGCTCGTAAGTTTCGCTATCATTTTTTTGCGGAAGTCATGAATGATTTTAATGCTTCAGTCTTGTTAACGGCTCATCAAGAAAATGATCAAGCCGAGACCATCCTTATGAAACTCATTCGCAGTGGGAATTTGTTTGAGGTTCAAGGAATTAAAGAGAGTCATCCCTTTAATGGAGGAACGATGGTTCGACCATTACTACAGTTTTCGAAAGAATCCATCCGTTTGTATGCTAAAAATCATTCGTTAACATGGTATGATGATAAAACTAACTTTGAAAATACGGTCCTCCGTAATCGGATTCGCAACCAGGTTTTACCAGAATTAATTAAAGAAAATCCTAATGTTATCTCTCATTTTGCTAAGTTTGCTAGTAATTTGCAGTCGGAACTCGACGGATCAAGTGGTTTCGCTCAAGCCGATCTTTTGAGACATGACTTAAAGGTTAAAAGAGACTGCGTAAGTGCCGAGTACGATACAACGTCAATTAATCAACTTTCCATTTTACTTCGCGCATTGTTAAAACAGTTGACGTCAACGGTTACTCTTTCTGATAATCAAATTGCTGAAATTTTGACTTTAGTTAAAGATTTTGGAAAACCACAGGGAAAATTGCGAATTTCAAATGCTTATTTTTTTGAAAAAAGTTATAATAAAATCATGTTTTTTAAACAATCTCCTAACAATTACGATGATCACCGTGATGAAAGTTCGTTTGTGGTAGAATTAAACCAGTGGAACCGCAACGTTAATGGATTTAATTTTGGTATTTTTGATGAAAATCATGTTCCAAAGGGAAACTTTTGGCGTCGAAGTCATTTTGATTTGGCGGACTCCCAGTTTCCCTTGTCCAAAAGAGCCTTTAAACCGGATGATACCGTTGAACTCAAGAATGGCGGTCATCAGAGTTTAAGAAGATTGTTAATTAATCAGAAAGTTCCAAGTGCCAAGCGACGTCACGTGCAAGTACTGGTGGACAGTAAGGAGAGTGTGTTGGCCGTCATTGGTTATAAGGAAAGCAAGTGGTTGCCTAAGGGTGCAACTCACGGGTATGAACTTTTAATTACGCGAAAGGATATAACAAATGAATGACGATATTGAGCGGGTCTTATATAGTCAAAAAGACATTGCTTCTGCAGTAAAAAGGCTAGGGAAGCAGTTAAGTAATGATTATCGAGACAAAAAGCCACTAGTGGTTTGTGTGCTGACTGGGGCAGTGTTATTTATGAGCGATATTATTCGCCAGATGGACATATACCTAGATCTTGATTTTGTCGATGTTTCAAGCTATAAGGGTGGGACTGCTTCAACCGGAAAAGTTGAGCTCATCCGTGATCTTGATGGTGATGTTAGTGGCCGCGATATCATTTTTGTTGAAGATATTATTGATACAGGACGCACCCTTCAATTTCTTGAGGATTTGGTTTCAGATCGAGGAGCTAATTCAATTAAAGTTTGTACCATTTTTGATAAACCTGAGGGAAGAGTTGTCCCTGCCAAGGCAGATTATGTGGGTTTTAACGTTCCAAATGAATTTATTGTCGGTTATGGACTTGATTACAAGGGTTTTTATCGTAACTTACCGTACATTGGAATTTTAAAACCTTCAATTTATTCGGCCTAAACGGTCGTCCATTTAAAGTAAAAGTGATAACATTCTATTTGTTATCTTTTCGAGAAATTAGATTGGGAGGCACAAATGAAAAATAATAAAAATGGGCTTTTTAAGAGTAGCCTATTTTATATCATCATCTTTGTGGTTGTCATGGGTGTGATTATGCTTGTCACTGGTGGTGGCAGCGGATCACAAAGCACTCAAACTCAGGGAATTCGTTCAAGTCAATTTACAAATGATTTGCAGACGAACAAGGTTAAAAACTTCTCTGTTCAACCTTCTGGCGGTGTATATAAAATAACTGGTCAGTACAAGAAGCCCCAAAATGTTAAGCAGAAAAATAACGGAATTCCGCTTAATTTTAGTAATGGAAAACTTACCAAGTCGAGCAACAATACTTACACTAAGGTAAATGGATTCACTACTAGCATTTTAAAGAATGACTCATCGGTTAGTCAGATTACCAAGTTAGCTAATAAGAATAAGGTGCCGATGAGTACTAAAGAAACACAATCGAATAGCTTTTGGTTAAACTTAGCAATATCAGTTCTACCATTATTAATCTTCATTTACTTGTTCTACATTATGATGAAGCAAGCTGGTGGAGCAGGTGGTGGCGCTGGTGGTGTCATGAAAGTCGGAAAGAGCCAGGCTAAACCAGTTAAGAGTAATGTTAAGTTTAGTGACGTTGCTGGTGAAGATGAAGAAAAACAAGAACTGGTCGAAGTTGTTGAATTTTTAAAGGATCCAAAGAAGTTTACTAAGCTGGGTGCCGTTATACCAAAAGGTGTCTTGCTTGAGGGACCTCCGGGTACTGGTAAGACGCTGTTAGCCAAGGCGGTTGCTGGTGAAGCAAACGTTCCATTCTACTCATTATCAGGGTCTGATTTCGTTGAGATGTTCGTTGGGGTTGGTGCGAGTCGTGTTAGAGACTTGTTTGCTCAAGCTAAGAAGAATTCACCGGCCATCATCTTTATTGATGAAATTGATGCCGTTGGACGAAAACGTGGATCCGGAATGGGTGGCGGTCACGATGAACGTGAACAAACCCTTAACCAGTTGTTGGTTGAAATGGATGGTTTTACTGGTAATGAAGGTGTTATTGTCATTGCCGCCACGAACCGTTCTGATGTTTTAGATCCAGCCTTAACTCGTCCAGGTCGTTTTGATCGGAAAATCTTAGTTGGTCAACCTGATGTTCGTGGACGAGAAGCAATTTTGAAAGTTCATGCCAAAGACAAACCACTTGCTTCTGATGTTGACCTTCATGAAATTGCTAAACAGACTCCCGGATTTGTTGGTGCTGATTTAGCGAACTTGCTAAATGAAGCTGCCTTACTGGCCGCGAGAAATGGTGATAATGAGATTAATGCGGCTGATATGGATGAAGCTGAGGATCGTGTTATTGCTGGACCGGCTAAACGTAATAAGGTTATTAACGAACACGAACGTCAAATTGTGGCTAACCATGAAGCTGGTCATACCATCGTTGGTTTAGTATTAAATGACGCTCGAGTTGTTCATAAGGTTACCATTGTTCCAAGAGGTCGTGCTGGTGGATATGCCATCATGCTGCCTAAGGAAGACCAACAATTGATCTCAAAGAAGAACGCTCAAGAACAATTAGCTGGGTTAATGGGTGGTAGAACTGCTGAAGAAGTCGTTTTCCATTCTGAATCATCAGGTGCTTCAAATGACTTTGAGCAAGCCACTAATCTTGCTCGTGCCATGGTTACTCAATATGGAATGAGTGACAAGATTGGAACCGTGGAACTCGAAAGTCCTAACCAAGATCCATACGCTGCTCCTAAGTACTCACAGGAAACCGCAGCTAAGATTGATGATGAAGTGAAATACTTTATTGATGAAGCTCATAGTGAAGCTAAGGAGATTATTGAGGGTCATCGTGATCAGCACAAGGCAATTGCGGATGCGTTGCTTAAATACGAGACGTTGGATGAAAAGGAAATTTTGAGTCTCTACAAGACCGGTAAAATGCCTGAACATTCAACCAATAGTGATGAGTACCCTAGTGAAAATGAAACCTTTGAACAAGCTAAGAAAGTCATTGACGCTAAGGAGCACGAGCACGAAAAGAAACTTGAACAAGAAATTGATCATTCTGAAGAAAAACACGATGAAAATCATGATAGTAATTCAGATCACCAAGATTCTGATAATCAAGATCAATAAACGAAAAGAACGTTGGGATCAAAGCCCACGTTCTTTTTTAATCTAAGGAGGGAATAAAATGAATGATAAAAATGATGTATTAGTTAAGGCACTTACCAAAGATGGGATGTTTCGGGTTTACGGCTTAAACGCGACTGGAATTGTCAGTTATGTTCAAAAAATTCATGATACCTGGAGTACATCAACGGCAGCACTTGGAAGAACGATTGCCGCAACCTTGATGCTGTCGGCCTCAGTGTTAAAGGGAAAAGAAAGCATGACCGTTCGCTTAAATGGACGTGGTCCAGTCGGCGGAATGGTTATTGATGCTGATGCTAAGGGACACATTAAGGGATACATTCAGCATCCTCACGTTAACTTGCCACTCACAAAGGATGGGAAAGTTGATGTTTCTAAAGGTGTAGGAACGAATGGTTTTTTAGAAGTCGTTAAAAATCAGGGAACAAGTGAGCCCTACACTAGTGATGTTCCACTCGCAAGCGGTAAAATTGGTGATGATTTTACCTTTTATCTAGCAAAGTCAGAACAGATTCCATCAGCCGTTGGAGTTTCGGTTGACATTGACGGAGAAAACAACGTCCAAAGTGCCGGGGGATACTTGATACAGGTTATGCCTGGTGCTTCTGATGAGGCAATTGATAAGTTGGAGCAGACTTTAAAGAATGCGCTCAGTATTTCGTCCATGTTAGAAAAGGATCCTAATCCTGACCACATTTTGGATGAGTTATTTGGCACGGATAATCTGGACGTTGTTGATCATATGCCAGTCGAATTTGTCTGCAATTGTTCCAAAGAAAAATTTGCCAAAGACATTGCGGGAATTGGTAAGAAGGATCTGCAGCAATTGATTGATGAAGATCATGGGGCACAGGTTGTATGTAATTTTTGTGGTAAAAAGTATAACTTTTCGGAAGATGAATTAGTTGATTTACTGAATGAGAAGGATAAGTAGTATCAAAGAGCGTGCTGTCATACGGTTCGCTCTTTTTTGTACTGGTATGGTATTATATAAAATGTTTGGAAACAATTTAGATGAGGTGAAAAAATGGAGTGGAAAATTGGAAACGTAACGATTCCAAATCAATTAGTAGTAGCTCCAATGGCTGGAGTTACGAACTCAGCCTTTAGAATCATTTGTAAAAAGTTTGGTGCGGGATTAGTTGTCTGTGAAATGATTTCCGATCGTGGAATTATGTATAACAACAAAAAAACGTTAAGCATGGTTAACGTTGATCCTAATGAACATCCAATGAGTATTCAGATTTTTGGTGGAACCAAAGAAACTTTAGTGGAGGCTGCTAAGTTTATTGATCAGAAGACGGCTGCTGATATTATCGATATCAACATGGGTTGTCCCGTAAATAAGGTCGTTAAGACCGATGCCGGGGCTAAGTGGCTCCTTGATCCAGATAAGGTTTATGAAATGGTGTCATATGTAACTGCTACCGTTAAAAAGCCAGTAACGGTTAAGATGCGAACTGGTTGGGATGAGGATCATGTTTATGCGGTGCAAAATGCGCTTGCTGCTGAGGCGGCTGGGGCTTCTGCTGTTGCGATGCACGGTCGAACTAGAAAACAAATGTATACCGGTCATGCTAACTGGGAGATTTTAAAAGAAGTTGCCGATGCATTGACGATTCCGTTCATTGGAAATGGTGACGTGACTACTCCACAACAGGCTAAACAAATGATTGATGAAGTAGGTTGTGATGCAGTAATGATGGGCCGTGCCGTTGAAGGAAATCCCTGGGTTTTGAGGCAAACTGAGCACTATCTAGCAACTGGCGAATTAATCCCGGAACCAAGTGTTGAGGAAAAAATCAACACTGCTAAGGAACACTTGCATGGGCTGGTTCGAATTAAGGGTGAATACGTTGGACCAAGACAATTCAGAGGTCAGGCAGCTTATTACTTGAAAGGAATTTCTCATTCGGCTCGAACCAAAGTGAAGTTAAACAATGCTGAGTCTGAAGCAGAGATGGACCAGATCTTCGATGATTTTCTAGAAAAAGATGCGATGAGAAACGCACGGAAAAATGCATAATTACGATGCTTAACTATGTTATTATGAATGTAAGTTACTAGTTTGGGGGATTTGAATTGGCACAAGAGAAGAAAATGAATGACCAATTAAAAGTTCGTAGAGAAAAGATGCAAGAGCTACGAGATGAGGGAATTGATCCTTTTGGTCATGCCTTTAAGCCAACTTATTTGGCAAAAGATTTAGACAAAGAGTTTGATAAGTACGATAAGGAAGAATTAGAACAAAAAGATGTCAAGGCTACGATTGCTGGGCGAATGGTAGCTAAACGGGGCAAAGGTAAAGTTGGATTTGCCGATATCCTTGATCGTTCGGGTAAAATCCAGGTTTACGTTCGAAAAGACGTTGTTGGAGAAAAACAGTATCATATCTTTAAACGTGCTGACATCGGGGACTTTCTTGGCTTTACTGGTGAAGTAATTAAGACAGACATGGGGCAACTAACCGTTCGTGCGACGTCCATTACTTTCCTATCAAAGGCACTTCGTCCACTTCCTGATAAGTATCACGGATTACAAAATAAGGAACAAAAGTATCGTCAGCGATACCTTGATTTAATCTCAAATCGTGATAGTTTTGAGCGTTTCCAGAAGCGGAGTAAAATTATTAAGGCAGTTCGAAACTTTTTGGATAATAAGATGGACTTTACTGAGGTTGAGACGCCAGTATTACACACTACTGCCGGTGGAGCATCCGCTCGTCCATTTATAACTCATCATAATGCCTTAAATATTGATTTATATTTGCGAATTGCACTGGAACTTCATTTGAAGCGTTTGATTGTAGGTGGCATGGGACGTGTCTACGAGATTGGCCGTGTGTTTAGAAATGAAGGGATGGATAAGGAACACAATCCTGAATTTACTGAACTTGAGACCTATGCTGCATACTTTGATTTTCATGATGTAATGGATGAAACTGAAGGAATTTTTAGAGCCGCTGCCAAAGCCGTTAGTGATAATGGTAAGGTTACGTATCAGGGTGAAGAAGTTGATTTGAACCAAGAATTCGATCGAATTCATATGGTTGATGCCGTGAAAAAATATACGGGAGTTGATTTTTGGCCTAAGATGTCGGATGATGACGCTAAGAAGTTGGCTGATAAACACGGTGTGCACTATGAATCATACTGGAAAGTTGGTCATATCATTAATGCTTTCTTTGAACAGTTCGTTCAACCAAAGCTAAAGAAGCCAACGTTTGTCTATGGTCATCCAATTGAAATTTCTCCTTTGGCAAAGAAAAATGCTGATGACCCAAGATTTACGGACCGTTTTGAATTATATATTCTTGGTAATGAATATGCTAATGCTTTTTCTGAATTAAATGATCCAATTGATCAACGTCAACGTTTTGAAGCTCAAGCTAAGGAACGTGAAGAGGGGAATGATGAAGCTCAGGGTATCGATGAAGACTTTATCGAAGCACTTGAGTATGGCATGCCTCCTACAGGTGGATTAGGAATTGG
The DNA here is from genome assembly GCF_059901545.1 of Fructilactobacillus sp. X1R3C1. Lineage (NCBI taxonomy): Bacteria > Bacillati > Bacillota > Bacilli > Lactobacillales > Lactobacillaceae > Fructilactobacillus > Fructilactobacillus sp. X1R3C1. The sequence goes on along the minus strand of NZ_JBWXUT010000003.1, from coordinate 645 downwards.
AATTGATCGTTTGGTAATGCTTTTGACTGACGCACCATCCATTCGTGATGTTCTCTTGTTCCCAACTATGAGACCAGAAGATAATTCTGATAATCCACAGGATGAAGATAATAAAAAATAGATTTGTTTGATAGAAAAAGAGATGATTTTGATCATCTCTTTTTATTTGTACAAAAATGATTTGAAACATTGTTAGAGTAGCTTTTGTAAAGATTGATCACTTGTCCGATTATGTTCATTTATTAGATGGAAAATAAAAATTGAAAAAAGTTTGACCTTTTTTGACCAAAAGTGTTGACAAAGTATTTGAGCGCATGTATAGTAGTAAATGCTCAGTGAGAGAGAAAAATGATTTGATAATAATTAATAAGTCACTGATTATGAACTAAGTTAATTATCATAAATATTGCTCTTGCACTAAAGTGCAAAATACTGTATTATATTTGATGTTGCAATAATGGTTTTGCCGATTGCTAACAAATAAATTTAAAATAATTGAGTTTATCTGTTGACATTGAAAGCACAACGTAGTATAGTTATATATGTTGCGTTAAGGAAGAATCAAACGGCAACAATCAAGAGTAGATCTTTGAAAACTGAACAAGATTTTGATTACAAGTGTAAGGTAATTTTAAGTTGTAGAAC